>JBFWZG010000109.1:0-13072 GCA_050185515.1 Reyranellaceae bacterium | reverse complement strand
GGCCAAAGGCGGCATATGGAGCGCCGCCGGGCAGGCCTGCCCCGTTTTCGTTCATCGCGAGAGCGAACCGCTCAGGCGGCCAGATTTCCGGCCCTAGCGTCGATTTGGCGAGAAGCCGGGAACCTGCCACTCCGGCGGCCCGTTCGATCGTCATGGAAGCCATCATCCCGATTGCCCTTCTCGCCGTCATGGCCGGCAGCCTGGCGGTCATCGTCATCGTCGCCAGTCGCGAGGTAGCAAGGCGCGCTGACCCGCGCCCAGCGCCGCGGCGTGCAGGGCCTAGCCACAATCAGACCGGCGCGCTCCATCCTCCGCAGAAGTGACCGGAAGGAGTCGCCCGGCCAGCCTACAGCCCGGCGCAGGTCGGCGTTGCTCGCCGGTCCAGCGGCGAGACGATCGAGCACGATGACGGCGCGGCAGGCATCGCGGGCGGCGACGGCGATCAGCAGCGAGCGCGCGGTGTCGATCATCGGAAGGCGACCAGCTCAGCGACCACCGGCAGCACCACGATTGCGGCGCCGACCGCGAGCCACCACGCAAGAGCGACGGCGACAGCGCGTGCGAGGCCGGCGACGTCAGGCGGCAACGGGGCCGCCACCGGTCGTGTCGTCATTGACCGGCCGCCGGGCCTGGCACAGTTCAGCAGCGCGGCGTTGGGCCTTGCGAACCAAGCGCTCGGTAAACGCCTCCGCGACCTCGGCGATGCGGCGCCCGCGCTCGATATGATCTGGGTCGACCGTGAGCTCGCCATAGCCGCGGCGCGAGACAGCGAGCAGCTGCTCGACGACGATCTCGGCAACGGCGGGCGGATAGGTCGCAAGCGCGTTGGCCCACACGATCTCGAGCAGGAGCTCGTGGGCGTTCAACAGGCCGAACGCCGCGAGAGTGTCATCGAGGTTCTTGAAGCGCGGATCGGGATCTCGTTGAAGCATCGCCGGCCTACTTGAACACGTCTTTGAGGCCACCGCGCTTGCGGGCGTCGATGATGCCCTGCATGGCGCCCTCCTTCGCCGTCCGGCCGACCGAGCTGAGCCCGGCCGCGAACTGCTGCGACGTGACGAACTCGCCGACGTGCACGGTCTGGTGGATGTGGACCACGGGGCCGGCGCCGCCACCCATCGCTGCGCCACGCGTGAATGCATCAGCCGGGATGATCGTGCCGGCCTGGTCGGGCACGAACAGTTCCTTGCCGTGCTCGCCCACCCAGCTCGGCACACCGACCGGCGGCCGGCCGCCCTCAGCGAAGCCGAGCAGCCCGCCGAGCAGCCCGCCGAGCAGGCCGCCGCCGCCGCCACCGCCGCCGCCGAACAGGCCGCCGATGCCGCTGAACAGGCTCGATATGGCCTTCTGCATCGCCATCTGCGCCAGCATGTTCACGAACGAGCCGAGTATCTTGTTGAAGTCTGCGTCGGCGCTGGTCGCAAGTTCGGTGATGCTGCTGGCCAATTCGTTGGTGAATTTTCGGCCCATTTCGAAAGCCGAGTTCGCCCGCTCCATGTCGGCGACGGCCTGCTGCATGCCGGCGAAGAAACCACCGGCGCCGCCCTGGGCGCCGCGAAAGGCGCGATCCATGTCGGCAGCGCGCGCGGCGACCTCTTCCATCGCGAGCCCGTGCGTACCCAGCGTGACAACGCCCTGCATGAGCAGCAAGTCCAGGTTGGCGGCCTCGCGCGCAGCAAAGGCCGCACCGTTGCCGAGCCTGTCCTCGAGCGCCTGTCCCGCCCGCTCGGCCTCCTGCTGGAGCTTCTCAAGCAGCTTGGCGACTTCGTCGACCGGATCCTTGATGGCCCGCACGGCGCCGCCCGCACCGCCGCCTCCGCCTCGGGCGCTCTTGGCGATGGGCTGCGAGACGCCGGGCGCCGTGATCGTCGCCGGCGGCATCTCGTAGACCTTGGCCTCGGAGTTGATCGTATCTAGCTGAGCCTTTAGGGCCGCCGCTTCGCGCTCCAGATCGGCAACCAGCGGACCAACAATTTCCGGCTTCCCTCCGCTGTTCTTGAACTTGTCGATCTCTGCATACACTTGCGTCAGCTTGTCGAGCGTTCCCTCGATAGTGGGCTTTCTCGATTTCGCCAGCCACTCTGCGCCCTTCTGGATTCCCGCGATCGCATTTTGGGCGGCGGTCAGCTGGATATTCAGCATCGCCAACGCCGTCATCGCCACCGGCTTGGCCAGCGTGGCGAATAGCGTGTTGAATTGGGCGTCGACCACCTTCAGGCGATTGTCGAGCTCGGACCATGCCTTGAGCGTGTCGCTCTCGAGCAGCATGGCCTGCCGGCGCGCCGCCTCCGTGGTCGCATCGGTGCCCTGCGCCAGCGCCTCCAGCATGGTCACCGTCTTGGCGCCGGACCGGCCCAGAACTTCCTGAGCCAGCGCGTTGCGCTCGGTCTCAGAGCCGATATTGAGCAGCCCGCGGGCGACCTCGGGCAGGACATCCGACACGCTGCGCAGCTTGCCGTTCGCGTCGAGCAGCTTCACGCCGAGCTTGTCGAAGCGCTCGATCGCCTCGGCGCTGCCTTCGTTCGCCGCGCCCATGCTTGCCGTGAGGCGCTGGAGCGCGCTGTCGAGTTCCCCCGCCGCGACGCCGGAGGTCAGCGCAGCCGCACGGTAGCCCTGCAGGGCGTCCGTGGTGACCCCGAGTTGCGCCGCCTGGTCCGGCAGGTTGGCCGCCGCTATGCCGGCCGCCCAGGCCTTCTGCGCCAACGCCGCAGCGGAGAAGGCGGCCGTCAGCGGGCCCAACAGGCGGGTGACGCCGGCAAAGCCCGCCGACATCGCCGACGACGACGCCCGCGTCTGCTGGTCGAGCGCCTTCATCCGCCGGTCGACCGACGAGAAGGCTTGCGCCGTGCGGTCGGCAGCCGCGATCTCGATTTCCCAACGAGTTGCATCTAGAGGCATCGGATCAGCCCGTTAGCCGGCGCGGGTGAAGCGACGAAGCTGCGCGCCGCCTGCGCGCCGCTCGCCCGGCCGCCGGCGATGCGGATACGGCCGTCAGCCACGCCCTGCCGGTAGGAGATGAACCGATCGACGGTGCCGAACTCGGCTTGCAGGTCGGCCGATGCCGCGAACTCGGCGCGCGCCGATTCCGCGATGGCAGCGAGGTTGGCGGGACCGCGCGAGGCGGCGCTCGGCGAGACGGCGGCGGCTGCTCGCCGCGCGCGCTCGGCTCGAGCGATCCGCAGGGCGGCGTCACTTGGCGAGCAGGTCGGATCGGCCTGGCACTCGGCGATCAGGGCCTCGTGGCCGGGCAAAAGCAAATCGCCGATCGCACGGCGGCGGGTGGCGTCGTCCATGGTGTGTGGTTCTCCTGTCGGGGTAGCGGCCGCCGGCGGCGTGGTTGATGTGCGAGCGGTCGAGGTCGGCCGGGTGGCGCGCGTGACGTAGCTCACCGCGCTCGCCTGGCGGCGTCCCTCGGGCGTCGAGATGATGGCCTCGGCGAGTGCGTCGACCTCGGCCTCGCTCATGCCCTGCGACCGGAAGCGAGCACGCCCGGCCGTCGTCATCGCGGCGATACCGCGGGCGATGGCGAGGTCCTGGGCATCGTCGGCGATGACTGGTGCACGGCGCCAGGCTGGGACCTCAGCATCGACCGGCGGCGGCTGCCAGGCCTTATGGGTCTGCCAGCTCAGCATCGCGGCGCCCTGCTCGGCGTGATCCAGCGCGCGGGCGAGCACAACGTCGAACGGCTCGCCGGATGCGGCGGCGGAAACATAGGTCGCGTGGAGGCCGGCGAGCGAGAAGCGGCCGGACTCGATGGCGGCGGCGAGGCGCTGCTGCAACGCGGGGCTGGGCGAACAGGATGTCATGTGAACCTCGGCGTCGTGGAAAGTGAGCGCCCCGCCGCTGCCGAACCACCCCGGAAGAGCAGCGACGGGGCGAGCCGCGCGCGCCCGACCTGGAGCAACCGAGGTTGGCGCGGCGGGGAAGATCATCGGGGCTATGCGGCCTTGCGGGCTGCGGCGACGGGCAGATCGACGATGCGCGCGAGCGGCGCGGTGCCGGCATGTGCAGGCGCGGGCCAGTAGGGATCGAAGCGCCATCCGGTGAAGGTCGCCACGCTGTCGACCGGCCGGCCGAGCTGCTGGGCCAGGAGGCCGATGGGGTCTGAAGCCTTGAGGTCCGAGCGTCCATGCTCGCCGGTGAAAGCGTTGTGCGCCTTCAGCTCGGCGCGGGCGGAGCTGAGCGCGGCCAGGTGCGCGGCGAGCGCGGCCGCCGTCTGGTCGATCGTGGCGTACATGGCCTCCATGTCGGCCGCGATCTCGGCCGCACGCTTGCCGCGGGCCTCGACCTCCCGAAGCAGCTCGGCTGCCTCTGCCTCGACCAGCTTGCCCTGCAGGGCCTCGGCCATAGCGCGTCTGCGGTCCAGTTCGATCTCGGCAGCCCGGATGGCGGCGTCGGCCTTCTCGATCTCGGCGTCGGTGCCGGTGAGCAGCAGTGCACGGCGCTCGGCCTGGCGCTCGGCGATCGCCGTCTCGGCGCCGGAGATGTCGAGGTCGGCGATGGCGGCCTGGATCTCGGCGGACGTCGACTTGCGGTCGGCGAGCATGCTGCGAATCTTGTCGAGAATTTTCACGGGGTAGGCTCCTTCGGTGGATTGAATGGGTCACGCCGCGCGGCGCTGCAGGGCAAGCGTGATACCGCCCGGCAGCTTCAAGCCCGCGCGGGTCGTGGTGATCGGGTGGACAGGGTCGAGATCGAGGTCGACCAGCGCGCCAGCCAGCGCGCGCCGCGCGGCGGCGGCGAGCTGGGCCTGTTCGATGGCGCCGCGGATCAGGCCGGCCTCGAGAGCGACTTCGTCGCGACGGTCGAGGATCGCCTCGGCTTCGGCGTGCTTGCCGCTGTCGATTGCTGCCCGGTAATCGTCGAGCAGTGCGTCGACCTGCTGATCAAGGGCGGCGAGGCGGGCAGCTTGGTCATCCATACGCGCCACCATGCGCGCGGTCCGTGGACATCAAAAGCTGTCCACGCGCGCGCTGAAGCGTCTTCCAGTGCCTCGGCACGACGGGGTCGAGCATCAGCGCGTCCCACGCGCCTGCGTGCCAATCGCTCACCAGATAGGGATTGCTCGCTTTTCGCCGGTCGACCGGCCAGGTGCTCACCGCGTAGCGCTGTAGGTCGAGCAGCATGCGCTCGTACAACCGTTTGCCAGTGAGGCCGGCATAGCGCTGGCAAGCCGCCATCCGCGCGAACGCCCGCGCTCGCTCGATCCGTCGCGGAGAACGACGATTGGCCGGCAGACGCAACGCCCGCGCGATTTCGGCCGCCGGCCGCTCGGCGCCTACGGCCCGCCGCAGGCCAGTCGCCAGGGCGAGCATGCTGGCGTCGTCGGCGGCCATCTCCTCCAGGCGGCTGGCGAGCGCGGCCAAGTCGGGCGCCGTGCCGGTCATGGCTGCTCGCCCTCCGCGTCGCGCTCGATTGCCTGGACGACGCGCCGGCCGAACGCCGCGGCCTCGATCTCGGCCTGGCGGGCGCCAACACCGCGCCGGCGCTGCATGTCGCGATAAGCCACCATCGCCCGGTCCAGCCCGGCCAGCCGCATACCAGGGGGAAGCTCGACCAGCGCGACGGCGGCGGCTTCGACAAGGTGCTCGTGGTCGCGGTCGGCGGCAGTCATCAATTCACCTTGCGCTTCTCGAGATCGGCCAACGTCGGCATCGCGAGGGCGTCGGCGTGGGCGGCATCTAGTTCGCCAATCAGCTGCTGCACGACGCGATCGAGGATCGCTCGCTTCCCTTCTGGCGTCTGCGCCTCGGCAAGCGCCGGCCGCGCCTGGGCGAGCAGTTCGGTCAGCCGATGCAGCTTCAGGTATTCAAACTTCGCCACATGCCGGGTAGCCACTTCGGCGGTCGTGTGCGTAGCCTTGAGTTCGTCGAGCTTGCGCTTCGCGCGATCGGCGGCGCCCCGCATACGCTCGGCGGTCGACAGCTTGCGCCTACGCATCGTCGTCGCCCTTCGTGCGTTCGTTCAGCTTCTCCGCGCTCGCCGCGGTCGTGGCGTCCATCGTCAGTTCGGTCAGAGCCGCGACGACGGCTTCGAAGACGATGCGGTGGCAGGCCGCGATTGACGCTTCCGCAGCCAGCAACGGCGCGGTCTTCGTCGCGATGACGAGCAGTTGAGACCGGAGCGCGGTGTACTCCCGGCCGATCTCCTCGGCGATTTCAGAGATCGGCGCCGAGCGCTTCTCAGCCTCGGCCAGGTCGAGCTCGAGCCGGTCGGCCTGCAGGCGGGTCAGTCTCGCCCGCTCCGTGGCGTAGTCCAGCGGCGCCCCCGCACCATCGGTGCCGGTCGGCTGGCCGCGCAGAAAGCGCACGTAGGCCCCGACGGCCTCGTCCAGCTTGAAGCGGCCGCGGCCGACCTTCCGCAGGATGCCAGCCGCAACGAGCTGGCCAACGCGCTGGGACGTGATGTCGAGCAACCGGGCAAGAGCGCCGGTACCGATCTCAATGTTGTCAACGCTCACGGACTGCCTCTTGTGAAAGTGAAAGTGCACATTTTTTAGCCGTGCCTAAAAATGCATCGCGGTGCGAATTACCCGTGCGATGCGGTTCGGCGGAAGGACCCGTGACCACGCAAGAAAGTTGCGAGCGATGCCGTCGACCACAAGACCTGGTGTGTGCAGCGCAGCGGACACCAGCCGGTGCATGCTGCGGGCGGGGCATCGGCCTCGGGTCCTTCCCAGGGTCGGCCCCAGCCAGTAGTTCGCACCCCATGCAATCAGTGTTTTTCGAGATCTCGAAAACGCGGTTTCGTCTCGTGGGTGGGACGAACACCACGCGGGTCCCGCGCGGCGCGACGCCGACCAGCTCGCGCGCCCTGTCGCGGGCGGCTGGGCCGTCGAGGCGGATGGCGAGCCGCGTCATCGCCGCCCCGCCGTCGCGTGCGTCGGCACGCCTGCCCGGGCGAGCGCGTCGGCAACATCGTCGAGACTGCGGCACAGGGCATAGGCCGCGCCTGCCGCGGTGAAGTCACTCTCGACGCTGCGCTGCGCCTGCGACTGCCGGCCGGCCTCGGTCTTGAGCTCGAGGCCGACAACGATGGTGCGCCGGCATCCCTCGATGCAGGTCGCGGTCGGATGCAGCACGATGACGTCCGGCAGTCCTGGCCGCAGCCCGAGGCGCTGCAGCATCCTTCCGCGCTCGAGCCCGCCACCACCATGCCCGATGGTCGACCACACGGTCGGCGGCCGCAGCGCCAGCCGTAGGTACTGGGCGACGGCGGCATGCAGCTCGCGCTCGTGCAGCTCGCCGAGGAGGCGAGGCCGGGCGGTGAGGTGGTCGGTCATACCTGCCCCCGCTCACGCTCGACGCCCCGGCGTAGTCGCGAGATGCGCTCGCCAGGCCAGAGGCTTTCGCACAGTCGGGCCATGTAGAGCTCGTCATCGGTGTCGTGGATGACGCGCGGCAGGCGGGCCATCATGGCGACCATGAAGGCGCTGCGCCCGCGCTCCGTGTCCGGTCGGCTGCCGCAGACCACTTGATCGCACCGGAAGCCGTCGGGGCCGCAGGTCGCAACCGTGAAGTACCAGCGCCTCCCCTCGGTGGTGTCGGCCGGCTGCCACGTCGCCGGGCCGATGATGACATGCAGGTCGACCGCGCCGGCAAGGCAATGGTCGATGACTTGGGCAAGGCTTTCAGTCATGGCTGGCCTCCCTGAGGAGGACTGTCGCAAGCCTGCGCCGCTCCAGTGCGACAGTGTTCCCCCTAAAGGGGGAACTGTCGCAACTGGCGCACTGGCGCAAAGTGGCTTGCCATCGGCACTTGCGACAGTTGGGGTTTTTGACTGTCGCAAACTGGCGCACGACTGTCGCAACTGGCGCAATTCGAGCGTTCAGACGGCCCATGTTCCAACCTCCACGAATTTGCGGTCCTTGCGCGTCTTGGCGTCAGTCCTTGAGGTCTCTTTCAGCGCTTTGCTCTTGAGCCAACCGGCCAACAGGCTCCTGATCCGGGCTCTGACGCCGTCGTCCTCAAGGTCCAGATCCAGCGCCTCAGCGACTGCCTTGCCGACCCATTCATCGGCGCGCGCGTCGGCGCGCCATGTTCCGCTGGCGACCTTGTTCTGCACCGCCTTGAGGTCGTCTGACGTCAGGCCCGCGAAGACATCGGGCCATTCCCAGGTGGTGACGACGCCGACCTCGTCTGCCGGGTACGAGCCCGTGCCGTTCCCAAGTGACACGCTGGCCATGCGTCGCCACGCGGCAGCGGTGGGCGGCGCCATGTTCGCTTTCGCGCTGGGGTCGACGCGGAAATACATCCGCCGCTCGGCCGGGTTGATGTTGGCTTTCAGCGCCTCTTCTTCGGTCATCGGGTTGAGCACGCGAACGCTGCGCGCCTTGGCGATCAGCGAGACCGCGCCGCGGGCATCCTCGGCCGTGATCTCGGCGCCGTTGGTCTTTCTGACGTGATGGACGACCTCGACCGCACAGTTTGTGGCGTCGGCTATATCAGCGAGCTCGGTGGCTACCTGGTCAATGGCGCCGTTATCGTTCTCCGGGACGCCATGCGTCGAGACGAACGGATCGAGGATGAGGACGTCGATCTCGTTGTGCCGCAGCGTCTCAATCGTCGAGGCGACCAAGGGGCGGTTGATGGTGATGCCGTGGCGTCGATCGTCGATCGCGACTTTGATGCGCTTTTCGCGCCCGCTGTCCAGAAAGAGCCTGCCGCCGAGATCGGCTTCGGTCAGGCCGTAGTGAAGGCAGATGGCCTGGACCCGGCGCTCCAGTTCTTCACGCGGATCCTCGCCGTTCCAGTACCAGACACGCCGCGCTGGGATCGCCGCGCCTGTCAGCAAGTTGCGGCCGCTCGCCATGCTGACGGCGTCGAGCAGAGCCAAGGATGACTTGCCGACGCCGGACGCCGAGACGGTGCAGGAGACAAACCCGCGGATGTAGTGCCGCTCGAACAGCCACTGGCGGGGCGGGATGCTCGACGGGTCTATCCAGCGATATGGCGTCGCCGTGACGATGCCGTCGTTTGCCGCGCCGTTTGCCTTCGCCCGCTCGTCGCCTGGGTTGTAGGGGATGATCGCGGTCATGCGGCCTTTCGCACGTAGGCCAGCGCCGGAAGGTCAACGGGCACCGTGAACGCGTCATGGACACGCTGAGCCAATTGGGCCGAGGCACAGGTGATCGATGGGGCGCCGGAAAGAGCAGATCGGGCCTGCTTCCAGTCGACGACGGTGGCGCCCACGAAGCCGCCGTGAGCCCATTGCAGAGCGTCGTGGAATAGCGGCAGAGCGACCCCGTAGCGGCGCGCCACGATTATCCAGCCCTCGCCCAACACGCCGGCCTGGCCAAGGCGGCTCGCCATGAAACGATCGGCGAGGCGACAGCACACCAAGTCGAGAAGTTCGCTACCGATTTCGTGGGAGACGATGAAGGCTGGCTCGCCGGTCTCGGTCGGCTCGTAGAGCTGGCCGTGAATTTCGACGTAGCCGAGGCCCCAGGTCGCTTCGTCAATCCGAAGATGGGCCAGCGCGCCGGCGCAACGCGGGTCGCGGGCGAGCGCGGCGGCTGCGGCGAGTTCCCGCTCGAGGTCGGCGGCGGCCATCATGCGGGCACCTCCGCATCCCGCGCGGCTGCCTTCGCCAGCAACTCCGATGGCGATTGAGCGCGTCGACGAAATAAATCGGGCCTACCGGACCATCCTCGCCGGCGGCACTCCGACCGTTCTCTCCCGCGCCGACTCGGAACTCGAGAAGGTGATGCGGCTGGGTCCTTCGTGTGCGCCTTGCGCCACGAGAGGAGATGACGGACGGCGCCGGGGTCAATACCGTGCACCATGAGCGCGTCGTCGAGGCGCTCCTTCATCTTCTCCTTGATGTTCTTGATGGCGGTTTCGTCCGCCTCGCAGGCCTCGACGATGCTGCGCAAGGTGGTCGAGAAGTTCGAGTCGGAGGTCATCTCGTACGCCTCCGGGTCGACGTTGATGCCGGCGGCGGCGAACTCGACGACCGCGCGCTCGCGGTCTAGGCGCAGGCGCTCGGCGAGGCGGCGCAAGGAAAGGCGCAGCGGCTGCCAGGAGTCGGTGATGTCGTCGTGGTGGTTGTCGAGGTTGTGGACCGCAGGGCGCGGCTGGAGTAGTAGAGGGGTCTTCATTGGTTTTTCCTTTGGTCGGGGAAAATCGACAAAGACGCCCGGCGGTGTTGGTCGCACCGGTCCGGGCGTCGCTATTTCTGGGAAACGGAATCCTTCGGCTCGCCCTCGCCGACCAGGGCGAGCTGCGGCGCGGCGCCGGTGGCGGCGGGCGGCGATAGGGCGTGCGCACGCCTACAGCTCGTCACTCGTCGAGGTGCGCAGCTTGCCGAGGCGCTGCGTCGCGTACTGGTCGAGGCCGGGCTCGGGATAGATCGGGTACGGGCCATCCTTGTAGAAGGGCGGGCCGCCGCCGGTAACGGCCTTTTTCGCCAGCGTGCTCGTGCTGAGCGAGATGCCGTACTTTCGCTTGAGGTATGCGCTTGCCGACGCGCGGCGATGCATCGCGCGGGACGTTTCCACGTCGATTGCACCGGTCGATACCTGACTCATCGGAAGGTCGAGTCCTTGTCGAGGTTTCGCCGGAGGTTTCCGGCTTGCGACAAGGATGTCTCGGGTTACCCGGACACGAAGCTGGCGGGGTCCGTGTCCGCCCTGGGGAATTCCTCTACTCTTCTGCCCGAACGGGTCGAGGCCACCGCTGATTGGCCGGCGGCACGCTTTTGGCGTCGTGCGCCAGGCGGCTGAGTTTGATCTGAATCAGAGCCGCGACTGCTGCGGCCTTCGCGCCATTCTTGGCGACCGCATCGCGCTCCCGCCGGTAGTACCTGCTGAGGTTCTCCCGTGACGCCCTAAAGGGGTTGCCGACTCTATCGATGAACCACTTCCTTCGGTCCATCGTCTTGAAGACGTCGTCGCGCTCAATGCCGGGGCGATGATTGTAGGTCCACGGATCGATCTCACCGCGCACGGAAACCTCGGTCCAAACGTAGACCAGCGCCGCGCTGCCAGTTGGAAGCTGCCCTCTCTGACGCGCTTGGCGCATTGCTTGCCCCAATTCTTTGCGGCCGTAGGCTGCCTCGAGAGACTTCACGAGGCCGACCAAGTCGGGGCATCGGAAGCGCGTTGCCGCGGCAAAGCATTCGCCGACAACGTCGGCGCCAACCCGCTCGATCGCCGCGTCCACCATCATCGCGACAAGCGCGCGTGCTCCCGTAGGGTCTGTGGCCGAATGGAAATCGTAGGCCGCAAGGCGCGGAAACACGTTGGCCTGCGGCCCCAAAAACCGCTGCAACAGCGGAAATAGTTCCGCCCCGAGTGCGCCCATTGGAGTGTCACGCCAGTTGCCCAACGGCACCTCGGTTGCTCGCCGGTCGCGAGCCGCGGCCGCGCGCGCCCTAAGGAGGCGCCGTCTATCCTCATCAGTGAGCACGACGTTTCCCCGCCGAGAGCGTCACGACGTTGGCGGGCGGCGGATCGATGATGCTCCGCACCAGCGCGTCGAGCCGTTCCAAGGCGTCGCGCTTCTCGGTGAGATACTCGTGGCGGTCGTACACGCCGCGGATGCCTGGCAGGGCATGCCCGAGCACGCGCTCGGCGATGTCAACGTTGACGCCGGCGCGCGACATAAGCGAGCGAGCGGTGCGCCTCAGATCGTGCAAGCGCCAACCCGCCATAGGCGGCAGGCCATCCCTCTTGCGTTGTTCCGCGAGCGCCTTGTCGAGCCTAGCTTTCGCTTTGCTGAAGCCTGAAAACGCAGTGTGGCCGTGGTCAGTCGAGAAGACGCGATCGCCAGCCTCGCCGCGACCGCCCAACAGCTCAACCATGGCTGGCGTCAGCGGCACGGCGTGGTCGATCTTTGTCTTCGTCCGGGACGCCGGTATGATGGCAACGTCGCCCGAGATGATCTCGATCCACTGAAGGCGCGCGACCTCGTTGAGGCGTGCACCGGACAGCAGCAGGGCGCGCACCAACCGCGGGTAGGGCTCAGGTGTGGCGCTATCTAGCGCAGCCCAAAGCGAGCGGATTTCGTCATCAGCGAGGATGCGGTCGCGGCTGAGCTCTTTGAGAGAGGTGCGCGCCATACGGTTTACGATCGGCGAGACGAACTCGCTGTCGCGCGTGGCGTGCCAGTTCAGCGCCGATCGGAGGACGCCCAGCACCTTGTCAGCGACGCGCCGGGACTTGCCGTCGCGCGAGTATTTCGAAGGCTGGTCGGCGATGACGTCGAGCAGGTCGACGATCTCGACGCGCTTCAGCTCGTTGACGCGCCGTCCCCCGAGCCTGGGGCGGACATAGCGCTGCAACAACGACGCCACTTCGTCATAGGACCGGAGCTGCTTGGCCCTGACGTGCTTCGCCAGCCAATCGTCGAGCACCTGGTCAAGTGTGCGCGCGGCGAGGCTCTCAATGCGACGTGCCTCGCGCTCGGGTAATGGGTCTTGGCGTTGCGCGACCTCGCCTGCGAGGATCTGTGCGGCCTTTCGTGCCGCGTCGGGAGTGAGCCCGACGCCGAGGCCAATCCAGCGTCGCTTACCGTCTTTGCGGTAGCGATAGCCGTAGGTCAGCAGGCCTGATGGAAGCCGCCTCGCCACGAAGCCCATGACCGCATCGTCGGCAATGATCTCGCCCGGCTTGAGCGCGTCGACCGAGCGCTTTGTGATCGCCTTTCTCATATCGCCCCGATGAACCGAAGGTCCGCCATGCACCTGTGGTGCACCCGTTAG
Source organism: Reyranellaceae bacterium (assembly GCA_050185515.1). Taxonomy (GTDB): domain Bacteria; phylum Pseudomonadota; class Alphaproteobacteria; order Reyranellales; family JAQSWP01; genus JAQSWP01. Next base: position 370 of record JBFWZG010000109.1, on the reverse strand, counting down.
GGAGACATTTCAAGGCATTTCGGGGAAACGCGGGGAAACTGAGTCATTAGAAAAGGCCCGCCAGTTTGGGCCTTCTGTTGGGTAGAGCTGGCGTCCCCGAGAGGATTCGAACCTCCGACCTCCGGTTTAGGAAACCGCTGCTCTATCCGGCTGAGCTACGGGGACGTGGAGGTGATATAGCACCTCCACAGCGACCTCCGAAACGGCAAAAGCCCGCCGGTCGGTGAGGCCGACAGGCCGGCCGGCGGTTGCGGACCATGATGACTTGATTGACTGCAGAGCTTTCGGCTCAAGGCTCTAAGAGCAGATGAATTCGGTCACCAGCGAGAAGCGGCATCGCGCCTGGCTCGCGGCGGCTCCGCCGCCGGGC
>JBFWZG010000108.1:0-13173 GCA_050185515.1 Reyranellaceae bacterium | reverse complement strand
CTCCTGAAGCTTGCGAGAGGCCGTAGAATATGCGATCAATGAATTAGATGATACCTGATTCGTTCATTAACGAAACGGTTTAATTTGTCGATAATAATCTATATAAATCAACTATCTGACTGGAGTATCCGCTTCGGGTTCGCGGCCTCCGTGCAGAGGTCGATCCTGATGGCAGAATGCTGGCAACAGATTATGCGTTTTATGTTTCACGTGAAACATTTTCCATAATCAGGTGGGCGGCGGCGTCAGCGCCTGTGGCGCGTCCTCCATTTCGACCTGCTGGATCTTCTCGCCGCGGCTGGCGATCTTGTCGGTCGAGATCACGATCCTGTCGATGTCGGCGGTGGTCTGGCCGAAATGCTTTTTCAGCGCCGCCACCCGCTCGGCCAGCCGCTCGACGTCGCCAACCAGCAGCCCGACCTCCTTCTGGATCAGATGCGCCTGCTCGCGCATGCGGACGTCCTTCAGCACCGCCCGCACCGTGTTCAATGTCGCCATCAGGGTCGTCGGCGAGACGATGTAGACGCGGGCGCGATAGGAGCGGTCGACGACGTCGAGGAAATTGGTGTGCAGCTCGGCGTAGACCGCTTCCGACGGCAGGAACATCAGCGCCGATTCGGCCGTCTCGCCGGCGATGATGTATTTCGCCGCGATGTCGGAAATATGCTTGCCGACGTCCTGCCGGAACTGCCGTTCGGCGATCGTCTGCTGCGCTGGATCGGCGGCGGCGCGCAGCGCGTGGTAACTCTCCAGCGGAAACTTTGCGTCGATGCAGATCGGGCCGGGCGGCAGCGGCAGGCTGAGCAGGCAGTCGACCCGCGCGCCGTTCGACAGGCTGGCCTGCATCGCGAAGGCCGAGGGCGGCAGGATGGCCGACACCAGATCGGCCAGCTGCACCTCGCCGAAGGCGCCGCGCGCCTGCTTGTTCGACAGCACCTCGTTGAGGGAGACCACCTGCGAGGAGAGCTGGTTGATCGATTTCTGCGCCTCGTCGATGCGCACCAGCCGCTCGCGCAGGTCGGTCACCGTCTTGGCGGTTTCCTGCTGGCCCTTGTCGAGCCGCTCGCCGAGCTGGCTCTGCAGCGCCGTCAGCCGCTCGTCGAGCGCGTTGCGCACGTGGCGCTCCTGCGCCTGCATGCCCTCCAGTACCTTGAGCATGGTGTCGATCTGCAGCTTGACCGCATGATCGAGCCGCTCGTTGATCTCCGCGGTATCCCCGCCCTGCGGGGCGCGGCGGAACAGCATGGCGCCGATCAGCCCGCCGGCCAGGACGGCGATCAGGACGATGAGGATGAGGATCAGGTAGGAGGCGTTTTCCATGCCGCGAGCCTAGCACGGATGGGCTGCCGGCCTGAGCGGCCGGAGCGCGGAAATCCGGGGAAAAACCGGCCGATCCGGGGCCGCAGGGCAGTCTTGCGCGGCTTGACGGCTTGGCGGCGAGCGCTTAGCTAAAGGCCAGCCCTCAACCGCCGAAAGTCCCCGAGCGTCCCATGGCCTTGCTGCCGATCCTGACAGCGCCCGATCCCAGGCTGAAGCGGATCTCCAAGCCGGTCGACAAGGTCGACGCGGAGATCGCGAAGCTGATGGACGACATGCTGGAGACCATGTACGCGGCGCCCGGCATCGGGCTGGCGGCGCCGCAGGTCGGCGTGCTCAAGCGCGTGCTGGTGATCGACATCGACCGCGAGGGCGAGAAGACCGGGCCGCTGAAGATGGCCAATCCCGAGATCATCGACGTCTCCGAAGAGGACGCCTCCTACGAGGAAGGCTGCCTGTCGGTGCCCGAGCACTACGCCGAGGTCGAGCGCCCGGCGCGGGTGACGGTGCGCTATCTCGACGAGCAGAACGAGATCCGCACCCTGCAGGCCGAGGGGCTACTGGCCACCTGCATCCAGCACGAGATGGACCATCTCGACGGCATTTTGTTCATCGACCGCATCTCGGCGCTGAAGCGCAACATCATCCTGCGCAAGCTGGTGAAGGCCCGAAAGGAAGCCGAGAAAGAGGCGCAGCCGGCGTAAGCCCGGCGCTCGCCTTGGCGCGCCATCCCGACTAGGATCGCCGCCATGCGCATCGCCTACATGGGAACCTCCGACTTCGCGGTGCCGGCGCTGCGGGCGCTGGCCGCCGCCGGCCACGACATCGCCGCCGTCTATTCGCAGCCGCCGCGCCCGGCCGGCCGCGGCCAGGCGGAGCGGCGCTCGCCGGTGCACGAGGCGGCGCTGGCGCTGGGCCTTGAGGTGCGCACGCCGCAATCGCTGAAGCCGCCGGCGGAGATCGACGCCTTCCGCGCCCTCGATCTCGACGCGGCGGTGGTGGCGTCCTACGGCCATATACTGCGCAAGGATTTTCTCGAGGCGCCGATCTTCGGCTGCCTCAACATCCACGCCTCGCTGCTGCCGCGCTGGCGCGGGGCGGCGCCGATCCATCGCGCCATCCTGGCGGGCGACCGGCAGACCGGCGTCACCATCATCCGCATGGACGAAGGCCTCGACACCGGCGACATGCTGCTGGCGGAAGCCGTGCCGATCACCGCGGCGAGCACGACGCCGGCATTGCACGACCAGCTGGCCGAGCTCGGCGCGCGGCTGATCGTGGCCGCCCTCGACGGCGTGCTCAACAAGTCGCTGACGCCGGTGCAGCAGCCGGAGGAGGGCGCCACCTACGCCCACAAGCTGGGACGCGAGGAGGGGAGGCTCGACTGGCGCCGGCCGGCGGCCGAGCTCGAGCGCCAGGTGCGGGCGCTGGCGCCGTGGCCGGGCACGTATTTCGATCTCGCCGGCGAGCGCATCAAGGTGCTGGAGGCGGCGCTGTCGCTGGGCAGCGGCGCGCCGGGAACGGTGCAGCCGGGCGGCGGGCTGAGCGTCGCCTGCGGCAGCGGCGCGCTGCGCCTGGTGCGCCTGCAGCGCGCCGGCGGCAAGGCGATGGACGCCGAAAGCTTCCGCCGCGGCTTCGCGCTGCCGGATCGCCTGCCGCTGCCCGACGTGGCGGCGATCGGCGCGCGATGACGCGTTTCAAGCTGACGGTCGAATACGACGGCCGCCCCTTCGTCGGCTGGCAGCGCCAGGACAACGGCAACTCCGTGCAGCAGGCGCTGGAGGAGGCGATCTTCAAATTCTGCGGCGAGCGCGCCTACGTGCAGGGGGCGGGCCGCACCGATGCCGGCGTGCATGCGCTGGGCCAGGTGGCGCATGTCGACATCGACAAGCCTTCCGTCGGCGACACGGTGCGCGATGCGGTGAATTTCCATCTGCGGCCATGGCCGGTGGCGGTGCTGGCGGCCGAGGCGGTGGGACCGCAGTTCCATGCCCGCTTCGATGCGGTGTGGCGGCGCTATCGCTATCGCATCGTCAACCGCCGCGCGCCGCTGGCGCTCGACGCTGGCCGCGCCTGGCCGGTCAACGTGCCGCTCGACGCCGCCGCCATGCACGAGGCGGCGCAGCGCCTGGTCGGCCAGCACGATTTCTCGAGCTTCCGCGCGGCGATGTGCCAGGCCAACTCGCCGCTCAAGACCCTGACCGAGATGAGCGTCGCGCGCGATGGCGACGAGATCGACATCGAGGTCGAGGCGCGCTCCTTCCTCCACAACCAGGTGCGCATCATGGTCGGCACCTTGAAGCAGGTCGGCGAGGGCAAGTGGAGCGCCGACGACGTGAGCGAAGCTCTGGAAGCGAAGGACCGCGCCGCCGCCGGTCCCACCGCGCCGCCGGACGGGCTTTATCTGGTGGGTGTGGGATACGAGTGAAGGAGCAGGGTGCGCCCTACTTCCGTCCCGCCAGCGCGGCGGTCAGGCCGAGGCCGATGAAGGAGAGGCCGGCGAACCAGCGCTGGAGGCGCAGGAAGCGGCGGCTGCGGCGCAGGAAGTCGCCCGCCGCACCCGCCACCAGCGCGAAGGCGCCGTCGCTGATCATGCCCAGCCCCATGAAGGTGAAGCCCAGCACGAGGATCTGCCAGTGCAGATGGCCGCGCGCGGGATCGACGAATTGCGGCAGGAAGGCGAGAAAGAAGATCGCCGTCTTGGGATTGAACAAATTGACCACGAAGCCGTCGCGGAAGACGCGGCTCAGCTTCTCGGGCGGCATCGCCGGCGCCTGCGGATCGATGTCCTTCGCCAGGAGGGTGCGAATGCCCATCCACACCAGATAAGCCGCGCCGAGATACTTGACCACGGCGAAGGCGAAAGCGGAGGAGACGATCAGCGCCGACAGGCCGATCGCCGCGCCGACGATGTGGACGATGGTGCCGAGATGGATGCCCAGCACCGACACCAGCCCCGCCTTGCGGCCCTGCTGCATCGAGCGGGCGACGATGAACAGCACCGCCGGCCCCGGCGTCAGCAGCAGCACGGCGGAGGCGACGACGAACAATCCCCACAGTGTCGGATCGGGCATGGCGTTTTCCTCGCGTTGACGGGCGCGAGTAAGCCACGCGGCAATTGCGGCCGCAATAGCCCGCGGACGCAGCCGTTCGCGGTTTCGCCTGAACGCGAATTGCTCTAGGGCGTCGTGTCGGCCTTCGCCCAGCTCTTGTCGGGATCGAAGCTCTGGATCGCCGCCGCCGCCGACTGGGTGTTCGCGCCGAGATCCTTCTCGTACACCACCCCGTCATGGCTGACGACGAAGCTCATGATGCCGGTTTCGCCGTACTTGACCGGCCACGCCAGGATGGCGAAGCCGCCCATCATGCGGCCCCTGACCAGATAGTCGTGGGCGCCGCCCGCGGCATTCGCTCCCTGCCTGTAGAGCAGGCGATACTTGTAGCCGTGATAGCCGACATTGCTGTTGGCGCCCTGGTGCTGGCTATGGGCCAGCTCGGCGCCGATCGGGCTTTCCGGTTCGCCCGGCGCCGATTGCCAGTAGAGCCCGTCCTTCTTGCCGGGCGAGCTCAGCAGGCGACGGGCGTACTGCACGTTGCCGGTCTTCATCGGATCCATCTGCGCGTAGTCGCTCTGCGCGTCGGCCAGCGCCAGCAGCGTCTGGATCGTCGACAGCTCGTTGCGGCCGATGATGCGCGCGCGCACCCGCTCCAGGCCCTCGGGGACGTCGAAGCTCCAGCCGGCCGCGTTCCTGACCAGCGGGATCGGGAAGGTCCAGCCGGCGGTGCCGACTTCCAGCACCGCTTCCTTGTCGTCCTTGACCAGCACCTTGTTGCCGGCGGCGTAGAGATCGAGGAACTGCCGGCGCAGCTCGGTCAGATCGCCGACGTCGCTGGGCACGACCTTGCGGAATTCCGGCCCGAACATACGGCGCTTGGCCGCCTCGTCGTCGCTCTTCAGCGCCGCGATCATGGCGTCGAAGCCGGCCTGCGGCGTGGCGAAGGCCTGCTGCGTTGCGGCCGGCTGCTGCTGCTGCGCGCGAACGGGCGTGGAGGCGAGGCCGATGGCGAGGGCCAGGCCGAGCCCGACGCCGAGCCCGACGAGGATGGCGCGCGCGCGCGAGCGAAACTGTGTCATGGCATCACCGATTATTCTGGAGTGTTCCGTCGTCATCGCTTTCATCGCCGGCCTCCGCCGCCGCCCCGGCCACCGCCGCCGCCGCGCCCGCCACCGCCGCTGAATCCGCCGCTGCGGCCGCCGCCGCTGCGCTGGATGCTGGACTGGCCGCGCGACATATCCCTGTTCATGCTCTGGCCGCCGCGATCCATGCCTTCGAAGGCGCCGCGGTTCTGCTGCTGCGGCCGCTGCTGGGCGCTGCCGGCCCGATCGCCTGCGCGCTGCTGGGCGCCGCCGGCGCGGTCGCCAGCCGATGGCCGCTGCTGGGCGGCACCAGCGCGATCACCCGCTCCTTGACGTTGCTGGGCGGCGCCGGCCCGATCGCCCGCACCGGGGCGCTGCTGGGCGGCACCGGCGCGGTCGCCGGCGGCCGGACGCTGGGTGGCCATGGTGTTGACGTCCTTGCCGCGGAACTGCTGGCGGGCGTCGGCGCCCTGGCTGGTCTTTCCATACTTCTGTCGCGACCCCTGGTCGCGATAGGCCACACCCTTGCGATGCTCGGGCTGGTGGTTCCACTTGCCGCCCTGGTAGTTGTTGCGGTTGAAGTTGCGATCGATGTTGACGGCGCGGTCGACGTCGATGTCGACATCGCCGTTGCCCCAGCCCCAGCCGCCATAGCAGCAGCCGCTGTTGGAGATCGCCGCGCCCCAGAGGAAGCCGCCGACGAAGGCCGCGCCATAGCCGTAACCGGGATAGGGCGGGTAATAGGCCGGCGGGTAGGACGGATAGGGCCAGGCGCCGTAGACCGCGGTCGGCTGGTAGACCGGCACGTAGACGGTCTCGGGATTGCTGGACTCGATGATGATGGTCTGCTGCGTCGCGCCGGCGGCGGCCGGCGTCGGCTCGACCTTGACGGTCTGCTGCTCGTTGGTCTTCAGCATCTGCGCGTCGTAGGACATCTTCCGCAGTCGCTGGATGGAGCCCGCCACGTCGGTGTGCTGCGCCAGCATCGCGTCGCCAAGGCGCTGCGTCCATTCGAGCTGGTCGCTCATTTGCTGCACGACCTGCGGGAAGGCGACCAGGGATTTGACGCTGACGTCCCAGCCCTTGTCCTGCACCGCCTTGACCGCGGCCTCGCCCTTGAGATTGGGATTGGCCTTCACCCAGCGCGCCGCCTCGACGACTTCGAGCGGATAGGTCGACGCCATCATCACCTGGGAAAGCAGCGCGTCGGGATAGAGCGCGATCGGCGCCAGCATCTGGTCGAGCTCTTCCTGGGTGAACGGCTTGGCTGCCGGCGCCTGGGCGGGCGCCTGTGCTTGCGTCTGGGCCTGCGCCAGCAATTCGCCGGCGTCGCGCGCCATGCCGAGCTCCGGCGCCACGGCTGTGAGAGCGACGGCGGCAATGCCGCACATCAACGAGTTACGAACAGTTCGCATGCGACGCTCCCTGAGGGACCCAAACAATGGCAAGGCAAGCCAAACGATACAGAGTAGTGCGCTCGTCGTCTCGAACGATTGACCGAAATCAAGGCGGGACGGGCATTTCGGCAAGTCCATGGCGATACAGGACGCATGATCATGGTCTGCGCACCGGCACCGAGCGACGCCTTGCGGTATCACAGCCATAAGGTCGGGACGGGAGCGGCCGATCCCCCACCCACGAAAGTCGAACCCTTCCCTTGATTGCGATCAAGGTTCGGTGGGCAGAGTCGGTGCCAAGATAAAATTTCGCAGTCGCAAACGACGATTTCCGGCTACCTTGCCGCGTGGTCAGACCGGACACAATCCTAGGGGAATACGTATGTATGCGAGATCAGTGAAGCGGGTTACGGCGGCACGACTGGCGCGCCTTGGCGGCCTGGCTCTGATGGCGGCCGTGGCGTGGTCGGCGACGCAGCCGGCTGCGGCGCAGACCGTCGAAAAGGCAGCGCCGCTCGCCGCCTCGAAAATCCTGCCGCCCAATCTGCGCCAGGGCCCGGATTTCAAGGTCCGGGAACAGGTCAGCAATGACGGCCTGATCAACACCTATGTCGTCGAGTCCAAGTTCGGCACCTTCACCGCGGTGACCACGGCCAAGCTGCGCCAGCGCGTCGGCGAGGTGGTGGCGCTGCGCCACATGGAATCGATCCGCCGCTCGGACCTGTTCGCCAAGGCGATCGGCGGCTCGGTGCGCTCGACCGTCGGCGCCGTCGAGAACACGGTACGCGATCCGATCGGCACCGTGTCCAACGTGTTCTCGGGCGTCGGCAAGGCTTTCTCGCGCACCAACGAATCGCTGTTCGGCAGCGCCAAGAGCGATGCGGAAGACGGGGCGGCGGCGTCGCTGCTCGGCGTGTCGGAAGCCAAGCGCAAGTTCGCCGCCGATTTCGGCGTCGACGTCTATTCCGACAACCAGGCGCTGCAGGAGCGGCTCGACGAGCTGGCGCGGGCGACGGCGTTCGGCAAGCTGAGCTACTCGGCGGCGCTGTCCGTGGTGCCGGGCGCGGCCGGCGCGGTGGCGACGGCGAGCGGCGTGGTCAGCACGACGGACGAGATCTACCGCACCACGGCGCCGGCCGATCTGCGCATCCTGAACCGCAGGAAGCTGCAGGCGATGGGCGTGCGCGAGGACGCCGTCGAGACATTCCTCGAGAACTCGCGCTTCACGCCGCGCGAGCAGACCGAACTGGTGGCAGCACTCGAACGCATGCCGGGCAACAAGTCGCGCGAGCTGTTCGTGCGCTTCGCGGCGCTGACCAACGACCGCGACATGGCCTATTTCCGCAGCCGCCAGGCGCGGATGTATGCCGGCTACCACGCCAAGGTGGCGCCGCTTTCCTCGTTCGTCGCGTTCGGCGAATTCGTCGCCGCCCGCACCAATGCCGGCGGCATCGTGTTCAACGTGCCGGTCGACCACATGGTCTGGACCCAGTGGCTGGCGGACGCGGTGACGCGCATCGACCAGTCCGCCTCGGCGCTGTCCGGCGTGACCGAGAAGCGGCTGGTGCTGGTCGGCACGCTGACGCCGCTGGCGCGCAAGTCGCTCGCCGCCAAGGGCTGGCAGGTCACCGAGAACGCGGAGAACCTGATCACGCCGCTGCGCTAGACGCGTCGGGGTTTCGGCGACCAGACAAGACGGGGAGATTGAGTATGTTTGGAACGAAAATGGCGCGCATGTTCGCGCTTGCCGTGCTGCCGGCGCTGTTGCTGGCTGCCTGCTCGGGGCCGGAACGGCTGTCGCCGGTGACGGCGGAGCAGACCGAGCGGGCGCGGCCGCTTGGCCTCGCCAATGCCCGCTTCTTTCCCGACAATCCGCAGTCGGGAATGCTGGAGGAAGGCGCGGCGGCGGTGCGGCGCGAAGAGGCCGCCTGGCGCGCCGCCGGCAACAGCATGCCGCTGCCGCCGGCCAACTTCCTCGCCATTTCCGGCGGCGGCGACAACGGCGCCTTCGGATCGGGCCTTCTCGTCGGCTGGACGGCGGCCGGCACGCGGCCGCAATTCAAGCTGGTGACCGGCGTCAGCACCGGCTCGCTGATCGCACCCTTCGCCTTCCTAGGGCCGGCCTACGACAAGCCGCTCGAGGCGGTCTACACCACCATCACCCCGCCGCAGGTGTTCCGCTCGCGCGGCCTGATCGGCGGCATCTTGAACGACGCGCTTTCCGATACCAGCCCGCTGGCCGAGACGATCGCCCGCTACATGGACGAGAAGATGGTTGCGGCGATCGCGCAGGAATACGGCAAGGGCCGCCTGCTGCTGATCGGCACGACCAATCTCGACGCGCAGCGGCCGGTGATCTGGAACATCGGCGCCATCGCCGCCAGCGGCCATCCCGGCTCGCTGGGCCTGATACGGCAGATCCTGCGCGCATCGTCGGCGGTTCCCGGCGTCTTCCAGCCGGTGCTGATCGACGTCGAGTTCGACGGCAAGAAGCATCAGGAAATGCATGTCGACGGCGGCGCCATGGCGCAGCTGTTCCTCTATCCGCCGTCGCTGCATCCGGGCGTCTATCCGCGCGGGCGCACCGCCTACATCATCCGCAACGCCCGCCTCGATCCGGAATGGGCCGAGACCGAGCCGCGCACGCTCAGCATCGCCGGCCGGGCGATCAGCACCATGCTGGCCTCGAGCGGGCACAACGACGTGCTGCGGGTCTACTTCATCACCCAGCGCGACCAGGTCGATTACAACCTCGCCTTCATCGGCCGCGATTTCGACGTGCCGCACAAGGAGGAGTTCGACCAGACCTTCATGAAGGCGCTGTACCAGTACGGCTACGACAGGGCGCGGGCGGGCTACAAATGGCACAAGCAGCCGCCGGGCCTGGAGACGCCAACGGCAGCGCCGGCCCCGGCACGGGCGGCCGCGGCCGCGCCGGCGCCGAAGCGATAGACGTCCGGCATTCCGCCGGACGAATTGGAGGAGAGGAAGACAATGCGTAGTTCAATCATGATGGCGGCGATCGCCGGCGTCATGGCGTTGCCGTCGCTGGCGCTGTCGCAGCAGGCGGGAACCTACAAGGCCCGGCTCGAGCCGGACGCCCGGAACATCAGCGTCTGCATCAACCTGGATACCAGCCTGCGCCGCGAGCACACGCTGACCGTCGTCAGCGCGACGGAGGCCACGGTGGTCGGAGCCGGCGGCATGAAGGCCAAGATGACGCCGTCGGGCGCCGGCATCTACCAGAACAACAAGGTCCAGTTCGGCGCCGAGCAGTTCCTGATCGTCGCCGATCTTTCAAAGACGCCGAACGTGCTGGTGGTCACCGACAACCGCATGGGCTGCCGCTGGGCCGGCGAACTGAAGAAGCAGTAGTCGGGCCGCCCGCGCGGCATCGATCGGGGAGCGACGGGATCGCAGGCGACAGGATCGCAGGCGGGCCCGTCGGCTCTACGCCGCCGGCTGCGAGGCCAGCAGCAGCAGGTACTGCATGGTCAGGCCGAGCGCGATGTTGAGGCAGAGATTGGCGAACACCAGCATGCCGGCCTGCGGGATGGGCAGTTCCATCATGTGGCGCAGCAGGCGGAAATGCACCAGCGCGATCAGCACCAGCAAGGTCAGGCCGATCAGCGGCTGCACAGCCGACGGCATCTGGCGGGTCAGCGCGTTCAGCCCCAGCACCAGGGCGTAGAGCAGGATCTGCGCGTAGTTGAAAGCGGCGAGGTAGCCCGGAAAGCCGCGCAGCCGGCCGGTCGCCTCGGCGACGCGCAGCACCACGACCGGGAAATAGAGCCAGCCGACGACGTAGAACAGCGCCAGCAGGATCAGCTGGCGCGCGCCGCCGAAGCGCAGGCCGAGATCCTCGATCTGCATCATCGACTGGATGGCGTCGGCCGGCACCAGCAGCAGCATGACCCAGAAGGAGCGGCGCGCGGCGTCGAGGCTGCGCTCGAAATACTGCACGCCGGCGCCGTCGTTGCGGGCCAGGCGCCAGACGCCGACCATGCCCAGCGCCAGTTCGCGGCTCGACATCATGGAAGCCGCTCCTGTCGCGCCCGGTCCGCATCACCGTCGCCGGCGGCGAAGAAGCGTTCCAGCACCAGGCGATAGACTTCCTGCAGGGCGGCGATGTCGGCCAGCGCGGCGCGCTCGTCGACCTTGTGCATGGTCTGGCCGACCAGGCCGAACTCGACCACCGGGCAGTAGTCGCGGATGAAGCGGGCATCGGAGGTGCCGCCGGTGGTGGAAAGCTCGGGCATCCGGCCGGTGACCTCGTTGACGGCGCCGGCGACCAGCGCCGACAGCGGACCCGGCTCGGTGAAGAAGGCCTCGCCGGAGACCGAGACATCGAGCGTGTAATTGCCGCCGACGGCGTCGAGCTTCGAACGCACATGCCGCTCGAGCGTCTTCGACGTGTGCAGGTTGTTGAAGCGGATGTTGAACGAGGCCTTGGCCTGGGCCGGGATCAGGTTGTTGGTCGGGTTGCCGACATCGGCGGTGTAGAACTGCAGCGAGGAGGCCTCGAAATACTCGTTGCCCGCGTCGAGCGGCTGCTCGATCAGGGCGGCCATCATGCGCGCAAGGCGGTGCACGGGATTGTCGGCCAGATGCGGATAGGCGATGTGGCCCTGCACGCCCTGCACCGTGATGTGGCCGGTCATCGAGCCGCGGCGGCCGACCTTCATCATGTCGCCGAAGCGGGCCTTGTTGGTCGGCTCGCCGACGATGCAGGCGTCGAACTGCACGCCCTCGGCCGACAGCGCCTGCAGCATCTTCTTCGTGCCGTTGATCGCCGGGCCTTCCTCGTCGCCGGTGATCAGCAGCGAGATCGTGCCCTTGCGGTTGTACTGCGCGCGGAACTGCGCGGCGGCGGCGACGAAGGCGGCGATGGCGGCCTTCATGTCGGCGGCGCCGCGCCCATAAAGCGTGCCGTCGACGATGTCGGCGGCGAAAGGATCGACCGTCCAGGCCCTGAGGTCGCCCACCGGCACCACGTCGACATGGCCGGCGAAGCAGAAATGCGGGCTGCCGCTGCCGATGCTGGCGTAGAGATTGGCGATGTCGGGCGTGCCCGGTTCGGAAAAGTCGAGGCGCCGCGTGGCGAAGCCGGCCTCCTGCAGGGCCTTGTCCAGCACGCCCAGCACGCCCGCATCGTCGGGCGTCACCGACGGGCAGCGGATCATCGCCTGGGCGAGGGAGACGGCGTTCAGGCCGGCGGGCTTGGCGTGATCGGGCATTTGCGCGGCACTATATAGAGGTTGGGCGGGAGGGGAAGTAGGTCGTGCCCTGGAGCCACCGAGTTGCCGGCTCTTCGAGATGGCGGATATCGCGCGCCGCCCTTTTGCCTCGTGCAACGAATTCCCTCATCCTGAGGAGCGAGCGCGAGCGAGCGTCTCGAAGGATAGGCCACGAAACATGACGGACGATCCGATCTGTCTTTACGTCCTGCGCTGCGCCGACGGGTCGTATTACGTCGGAACGGCACGCCGAGGGGTAGAGCGCCGGGTTTCCGAGCATAACGATGGGAACTATGGCAGTTACACCGCATCGAGACGGCCCGTCGAGTTGGTCTATTCATGCGGCTTCCAGCGCTTCGCAGACGCCGTGGCGGCCGAGCGTCAGGTCAAGGGCTGGACGCGCGCCAAGAAGGAAGCGCTCATTGCCGGCGACTTCGAGCTGCTGTCGCACCTGGCCTCGCGGGCCAAACGCAGTTGAGATGGCTGGTCCGTTGCCGATCCTTCGAGACGCCGAGCTGCGCTCGGCTCCTCAGGATGAGGGAAACTAGGGGCTTCGGCCGGCTCCTCAGGATGAGGGATTGTGAAGCGTCGATCCGTGCGCCGCGCGCCTTTTCTCAATCCCGCAGCAGATCGTTGATCGAGGTCTTGGAGCGGGTGCGCTCGTCGACGGTCTTGACGATCACCGCGCAGTAGGTCGAGGGGCGGTCGGGACCGCCGGGCAGGTTGCCGGGCACGACGACGGAATAGGCCGGCACGCGGCCGATATGGATCTGGCCGGAGTGGCGATCGACGATCTTGGTGGTGGCGGAGATGAACACGCCCATGGCCAGCACCGCACCGGTCTCGACGATGACGCCTTCGACCACTTCCGAACGCGCGCCGATGAAGCAATTGTCCTCGATGATGACCGGATTGGCCTGCAGCGGCTCGAGCACGCCGCCGATGCCGACGCCGCCGGAAAGATGGCAGTTCTTGCCGATCTGGGCGCAGGAGCCGACCGTGGCCCAGGTGTCGACCATGGTGCCGGAATCGACGTAGGCGCCGAGATTGACGAAGCTCGGCATCAGCACCACGCCCGGCGCGA
>JBFWZG010000107.1:6826-13266 GCA_050185515.1 Reyranellaceae bacterium | reverse complement strand
CCGTCCCGCCACGTTTCGACGCTGTGCGCCTGGCCGCGGACATGCAGGGCGGTATAGAGCTGCAGGATCGGCGCGTTGATCCAGGTCTCGCGGCGCTCCGACGTCTGCTCGGCGCAGAGCCTCATGACGTCGGCAAAGGCCGAGTCGCAACGTATTTCGAAGCGGCCTGAACGGACTGTGCGAGCCAGACGGCGCGGCAGGTGAAATCCGTCGAGGGGAAGTATCGCCCGCTCTTCGGGATCGATCCAATGCAGGGCAGGATCGTTGTGCCGTTCGGCCATGGGAAACAGGCCGACGGCGTAGGCTTGCAGCAGAAGATCGGGCGTCAGCCCTGCCATGGCAGATCGGGCATCGTATCGGACCTCATTTCTTCAGGCCGACATAGCGCTCCAGCCAGTTGATGTCGTAGTTGCCATTGATGAAATCAGGATGCGCAATGAGATTCTGATGCAGCGGGATCGTCGTGTCGATACCGCCAATCACGTACTCTTCCAGGCTGCGGCGCAGCCGCATCAGGCATTCGTTGCGGCTGGTGCCGGACACGACCAGCTTGGCGACCATGCTGTCGTAGTAGGGTGGCATCGAGTATCCGCTGTAGAGCGCACTGTCGACGCGCACGCCGAGCCCGCCCGGCGGATGATAGTCGGTGATGCGCCCCGGGCAGGGCACGAAGGTCTCGGGATGCTCGGCGTTGATGCGGCATTCGATGGCATGACCGCGCAGCACAATGTCGTCCTGCACCAGGCCCAGCGGCGCCCCGGTCGCGACCCGGATCTGCTCGCGGACCAGATCAAGGCGGGTGATCGCCTCGGTGACCGGGTGCTCGACCTGCAGGCGGGTGTTCATCTCGATGAAGTAGAACTCACCGTCCTGGTAGAGGAACTCGACCGTGCCGACGCCGCGATAGCCCAGTGTCCGCATGGCTTCGGTGACCTGCAGGCCGATTCGCCGGCGCTGCGATTCGTTGAGAGCCGGAGAAGGCGCCTCTTCCAGAACCTTCTGGTGACGCCGCTGCAGCGAGCAATCGCGCTCGCCCAGATGCACCACGTTGCCGTGATTGTCGGCCAGCACCTGGATCTCGATGTGCCGCGGATGGCCGAGGAACTTCTCCAGGTAGAGCGAATCGTTGCCGAACGCGGCCTTGGCCTCCGATCTGGCCAGATTGAAGGCTTCTTCGGCCTGATCGGCGTTCTCGATGACCTTCATGCCGCGACCGCCGCCGCCGGCCACTGCCTTGATCAGGACGGGAAAGCCGATCCGGGCCCCTAGCGCTTTCACTTCCGCAACGTCGGAAACGGCTCCTGCAGAGCCCGGCACCAGCGGCAGGCCAAGTTTCTCAGCCGTCTGCTTGGCGACAATCTTGTCGCCCATCATGCGGATATGCTCGGGTGTCGGACCGATGAAGGTCAGGCCATGGTCCTCGACCATTTCGGCGAACTTGGCGTTTTCCGACAGGAAGCCGTAACCGGGATGGATTGCATTGGCGCCGGTGATGGTGGCGGCGGACAGGATCGCCGCCATGTTCAGATAGCTCTGGCTCGCCTGGGGCGGGCCGATGCATACCGATTCGTCGGCCAGGCGCACATGCATGGCATTGGCGTCGGCCGTCGAATGCACGGCGACGGTCTGGATGCCCATCTCGTGGCAGGCGCGATGTATGCGCAGCGCGATCTCGCCGCGATTGGCGATCAGAACCTTGTCGAACATGTCACTCGACGATCATGAGCGGTTCGCCGAACTCCACTGGCTGACCATCGCTGACGTTGACCTTCACGACCTTGCCGCTGCGTGGCGCGCGAATCGGATTGAAGGTTTTCATCGCTTCGATGATCAGCAGGGTCTGGCCGGCCGTAACGCTGTCGCCGATCTTGACGAAAGGCGTCGCCCCCGGTTGGGAGGCGAGATAGGCGGTGCCGACCATGGGTGACAGCACGGCCCCAGGATGCTTGCTGTCGTCGCCACCGCCAGCAGGCGCAGAGGCGCCGGCCGGCGCGCCGATCGCCGGTTGTGCGGCGGGCGCATAGGCCATGGTCGCTACCGCACCCGCGCGCGCCAGGCGCACTCGCTGGCCGCCGCTTTCATACTCGATCTCGGCCAGGCCGGTATCTTCAAGCAGGGCGGCGAGTTTGCGCACCGCGTCTTCGTCGATTTCAAACTTTGCCATCGGCTATTTGTCCGTCCCGTTCACCAGTTTTTTCATTGCCTGCAGCGCCAGGAGGTACCCGTGGCTGCCCAGTCCGCAGATTACGCCGCGCGCGACGAGGCTGACGTAGGAATGCCGCCTGAACTGCTCGCGCTGGTGGATGTTCGACAAATGGACCTCGATGACCGGCAGGTCGACCGCCTTCAGCGCGTCGAGAATGGCTATCGAGGTCGTCGTGAAGGCGGCTGGGTTGATGATGATGCCGGCATTGGCCGTGCGCGCACGCTGGATCTGGTCGACCAGCACGCCTTCGTGGTTTGACTGGCAGAACTCGACATCCATGCCGAGCCGCGTCGCCTCGACCCGACAGGCGCGCACAATGTCGCCGAGGCTTTCGCGGCCATATATAGCGGGCTCGCGGACGCCCAGCATGTTGAGGTTCGGTCCGTTGACGATCAGCACCGGCCGACCCTTGCCGCTCTTCTTCGCCACGGCTGTACCTTCTATATCCTGTATCTGGCTGGCTGCGTTATACCATGGCCCCGATGGGTGGCAAGTATCTGACGGAATTGTCGTTTTTGTCCGCTTCCAGGGCTACGCGCTGGCCAGCAGCCGTTGCAGGAGGGTGTCGAGGGCGGCGCGCTCTTCCGGCGTCATCGTCTGCAGCAGCCGGTGCTCGTATTCCAGAGCCATCGGGACAATTTCGTTATGAATGGCCCAGCCGCGTTTTGACAGGCGCAATGCCGACCGGCGCCTGTCGCTGGCGTCGACCGTTCGTTCCACCAGGCCACGCCGCAACATCGCCTGAACGGCACGACTGACCGCCACCTTGTCCATCACGGTGCGGTCGCAGACTTCGTTGGCCGAGATGGGCTCGTATCGACCAAGAACGGCCATAACACGCCACTGCGGAATGGAAAGGTCAAACCTGCTGGCGTAGATCTTCGAGAGCGCCCCGCTAACCGTCTGAGTTACAATGGAAAGTCTGTATGGAAGAAAGTCCTCCAATGCGAAGGACGTTGGCGCGTTGTTGTTCGTGTCGGAACGGTCCGGTTGCATCTTGCCTGGCATATTGGTTACATTTGAAACTAATTTGTGTCGGGCGCCCCTACCGCTTAGCGGTCGATACTTGGCAAGTATAGGACGTTGCCGACTCGTTGACATCCGAGAACGGAGGACAGCATGGCCAGCGTAAAGCCGCTCGACGAAGCCGCAGTCCAATCCAATCCAATGGGCACTGACGGTTTCGAGTTCATCGAATACACGGCGCCCGATCCGGAAGCGCTTGGCGCGCTTTTCGAATCGATGGGCTTCGTCGCCACGGCCCGCCACCGCTCGAAGCGGGTCACGCTCTATCGCCAGGGCGAGGTGAATTTCATCGTCAATGCAGAGCCGGAAAGCTTCGCCCAGAGCTTTGCCCGCATTCACGGACCCAGTGTCTGCGCCATCGCCTTCCGGGTGCGCGATGCCGCGAAGGCGTACAAGCGCGCGGTCGAACTGGGCGCGTGGGGCGTGCAGGGCAAAGTCGGGCCGATGGAACTCAACATTCCCGCCATAAAAGGCATTGGGGACAGCCTCATCTATCTGGTTGATCGCTACGGCGAGAAGGGCACGATCTACGACGTCGACTTCGAGCCCATCGAAGGCGCCGATCAGAAGCCGAAGGGCGTCGGCCTGACCTATGTCGACCATCTGACGCACAACGTGCATCGTGGTCGCATGGCGGAATGGGCGGAATTCTACGAGCGCCTCTTCAATTTCCGCGAGATCAAGTATTTCGACATCGAGGGCAAGCTGACCGGCTTGAAGTCGAAGGCCATGACCAGCCCGTGCGGCAAGATCCGCATTCCTATCAACGAAAGCTCGGACGACAAGTCGCAGATCGCCGAGTATCTCGCTGCCTACCATGGCGAAGGCATTCAGCATATCGCGCTCGGCACGGACGACATTTACGGCACGGTCGAGGCGCTGAAGCGCCGCGAAGTGCCATTCCAGACGGTTCCGGACACTTACTATGAGCAGATCGAGGGCCGACTTCCAGGCCATGGCGAGGATGTCGGCCGGTTGCGGAATAACCGCATCCTGATCGACGGCGCGCCCACGGAAGGCGCCGGGCTGCTGTTGCAGATTTTCACGAACACCGTTATCGGCCCGATCTTCTTCGAGATCATCCAGCGCAAGGGCGACGAAGGCTTCGGCGAGGGCAATTTCCGCGCCCTGTTCGAATCGATCGAACTGGACCAGATCCGTCGCGGCGTCCTGAAGGCCTGAGGGAGGCGAGCATGAAGAATTGGATCACGTTTCCGCAAATGCAGGGGACGGCCTCGCGTCAAGCCCATACCAAGCTGCCGGAGGGCACCTATGAGCGGGAGCTGGGCAAGGAGGGATTCTTTGGCCCGGCAACGCAGATGCACCACAAGCACCCGCCGACCGGCTGGATCGACTGGCAGGGGCCGCTGAAGCCTCGCGCGTTCGATCTCGTCAAGTTGAACGCCGTCCAGTCCTCGCCCTGGGAGGCGCCGTCGCTGCTGTCCAATGCCCACACCAAGGTGCGCTACTGGCGCATCGACGGCGCCATGGACCATCTGGTGCGCAACGGCGATGGCGACGAACTCCTGTTCGTGCACGAGGGGGCGGGAGAGCTGTTCTGCGACTACGGCCGCATGGAGATTCGCGACGGCGATTACGTGATGATCCCGCGTGGCACGATGTGGCGGGTGACGCCCGCGGCGCCTATGACGATCATGATGATCGAGGCCACCAACGATTCCTACCGCCTCCCCGAGAAGGGCCTGGTGGGGCGCCATGCGATCTTCGACCCGGCGATGCTCGACGTGCCGCAGATCGACGACGGGTTCCGTGCGCAGCAGGACGAGAAGACCTGGAAACTGCTGATCAAGCGGCGCGACGAGATATCGACCGTGACCTATCCCTTCAATCCGCTCGATGCGATTGGCTGGCATGGGGACCTGACGGTGGTGCGCATCAACTGGCGCGATATCAGGCCGTTGAACAGCCATCGCTACCATTTGCCGCCGTCGGCGCACACGACGTTCCTCGCCAACCGCTTCGTGGTCTGCACCTTCGTTCCGAGGCCCGCGGAAAGCGACCCCGACGCGCTGAAGCTGCCGTTCTTCCACAACAACGACGATTTCGACGAGGTGATCTTCTATCACCGCGGCAATTTCTTCAGCCGCGACAACATTCATCCGGGCATGATGACGATCCATCCCTGTGGCTTCACCCATGGCCCGCATCCCAAGGCGCTTGCGCTGGCGTCGCAGTCGAAGGGCGGGCACATGCTGGACGAGGTTGCGGTGATGATCGATGCGCGCGACGCGCTCGACATAGGCGAAGCGGCGAGTTCGGTCGAGTTCTCGGGCTACGTCGATTCCTGGCGGTCGAAGAAGGAAGCGGCGGAATGAAGCTCGCCTCGTTGAAGGCCGGCGGCCGCGACGGCACGCTGGTCGTGGTCGATTGCGCGCTGACGCGCGCCATTGCAGTGCCGCATATCGCCCGCACGCTGCAAAGCGCAATCGAGCACTGGGACGTCCTGGCGCCAGAACTGCAGGCGGTTTCGGACCGGCTCAACGCCGGCAAACTGGCCGACGAGATCGCCTTCGATCCGGCGCAGGCCGCAGCGCCCCTGCCGCGCGCCTATCAATGGGTGGACGGGTCGGCCTATGTCGTGCACGTCGAGCTGGTGCGCAAGGCGCGCGGCGTCGAGCTGCCGGAGAATTTCTGGACCGATCCGTTGATGTACCAGGGCGGCTCGGACAAGTTCATCGGACCGACCGACGACATCGAGGCGACGAGCGAGGATTGGGGCATCGATTTCGAGGCCGAGGTCTGCGTCATCGTCGACGACGTGCCGATGGGTACGACTGCGGTGCAGGCGAAGGACCACATCAAGCTGGTGCTGCTGGCCAACGACGTATCGGCGCGCCTGCTCATTCCCAACGAGCTGAACAAGGGCTTCGGCTTTCTGCACGGCAAACCGGCGACGGCGTTCTCGCCGGTCGCCGTGACGCCGGACGAGTTCGGCGACGCCTGGGACGGGACGCGGGTCAAGCTGCCTCTGGTCTCCACCTACAACGGCAAGCCGTTCGGTCGGCCCGAAGCTGGCGTCGACATGACCTTCGATTTCCCGACCCTGGTCGCTCATGCGGCAACGACCCGGCATCTCGGCGCCGGGACGATCGTCGGGTCTGGCACGGTGGCGAACAGGGATCGCAGCGTCGGCTCGTCCTGCCTCGCCGAGCGACGCATGATCGAGACCATCGAGCAGGGCAAGCCG
>JBFWZG010000107.1:0-6726 GCA_050185515.1 Reyranellaceae bacterium | reverse complement strand
CGCCTTCGATCGCGCCCAGCCTTCGAAGCAACCGGATTTCGAGCCGTAGCCGCGTCTTAGCGGCCGCGCGCTTCGGCAACCAGCGCCTGCAACCGCTCTTCGTCCAACGCGCCCGGCACGATCTGGTCGCCAATCACAAAGGCCGGTGTGCCTTCGATCTTTAGCGCGGCAGCGAGCTGCAGATTGCGTTCGATCTGAGCCTGGATCTCGCCGGAGTCCATGTCTTTTTCGAGCCGCGCGACATCGAGCTTTAGCTCTTTCGCCATCGCGAGGATTCGCTCGCGGCTAAGGCGGCCCCGCGCCTCCATCAGCGCATTGTGGAGGGCCACGTACTTGCCCTGGCGGTTTGCCGCCAGCGCGGCGGCGGCGGCGAGACGAGATTCGGGCGCCAGGATGGGCAACTCCTTGTAGACCAGCCGTATCTTGCCGTCGCGCTTGAGCGTTTCCAGCATGGGCTGATGCACCTGCTTGCAATAGCCGCAATGGTAATCGAAGAACTCGACGATCGTGACGTCGCCTTTCGGATTGCCTCCGACCGGACTGTCGGGATCCTCGAAGATCGCGGCGCTGTTCTCGGCCACAGCCTGGCGCAGCATGCGCTTGTTCAGCTCCGCCATCGCCTCGACCAGGACTTCGGGATGACGCAGCAGATAGTCGCGCACGATGTTCTCGATCGCCGCGCGGTCGGGCGGCGTTTCGGCCAATGCCGGCCGCGAGGCGGACAGAGCGATTAGGCCGGCGAGGGCGGCAGCCGGCAGCAGGGCGAAGAGGCGAGTGCGCATGGGGGCTCCGAAGGTCTGGCGCGAGTTTATTGCAGCCCAGCGCCGACGCAACCGACGATGCATCACGTCGTTGCGAGCGGCCTATCGCCGCGGCGGCTGCTCGGCGAGGAAACGGATGTCCTGGGCACGCTGGTGGGCGGGTGTGCCGAACTTGAGAAGCTTCTCGGCGGCGGTCGAATGCCGGGCCGCATCGACCCGATCGCCACGCGCGTAGGCCAGTTCGGCCAGCGCCAGGGAGCGCATCCCGATATTGCCGGTGCGGTCGTAGATGGTCGCCATCTGTCGCCAGTAGCCGCTGTTGCGCTCCTTATGTTCCACTGACGCCAGAAGTTTCTCGGCGCGCAGCAGCTGGGGCTGGGTCGGATTCTGCAGCAGGGCATCGGCCAGCGCGATCTTGAGCAGTCCCGACGACGGCAGCAGCGCCACCGCCCTTTCCAAAGATGGAATGGATTCCGCCACCCGCTGGTTCTCGAACAGCATCTGGCCGCGCAGTTCGTGGAAGTACGGGTCACGCGGCGACTGCGCGATGAGGCCGTCGATCAGGCGAATAGCCTCGGCCAGATTGCCCGAGCGGTAATAGGCGATGGATCGCGCATAGCGCGCCGGGACGCTGTTGTCAGACGCCGGATATTTGCGCAGCGCCTGCCCCGGATCGATGAAGCCGAACAGCTTGGCAACGACGCGATCATGCATGGCCTCGAGAGCCGGCGGCACGGGCACGTTGGAAAAACGCGAAGTCTCGACATGGCTGCGCAGGAACGCTACGCGCTCCTGCGTCAGGGGATGGGTGCGCAGGTAAGGATCGGGGCGAAGTCCGGCGACGAGTTCCTGTTGCAGCAGGATTTCCGAGAATTCGAGCAGCCCCCTGGATGACTGGCCAATGCGGTCGAGTAGTGTGACGGCGGCCTGGTCCGCCGACTGCTCCTGGCCGCGCGTATAGGAGAACAGGCTGCGCTGGGCAATGCCGACCGGCGGGCCGCCGCCGCGGCCGGCGCCCGTCTGCGCGCCGCCCGCCGCGGAGCCGGCGATCGCTGCCGCCGTCAGCAGCATTTCCAGAATGTTCTCGATGGTGGCGTTCTCCAGCGCCTCCTGCGTACGAGCGAGATGGCCACCTGCGATATGGCCCGTCTCGTGCGCGATCACGCCGCGCACCTGGCCGGCGCTCGTTGCCCGCATCAGCAGCCCGGAGAAGAGGAACAGGCGCTGGCCGCCGGCGACGAAGGCGTTGAGCGCTGGGTCGTTGACTATGTGGACGCTGACGGCGCTCGGCTCCAGTCCTGCCGCTTCAAACAGCGGCGTCGCATAGGTCCGGATGGCATTTTCGATTTCGGCATCGCGGATTAGTGATATCTTCCCGCCCTGCTGCGCGACGGCGCCGTGCCACGGCGCGATCGTCGACAGCAACATGGCCGAAATCGCCAATACCGAAACGACTCGCCGGAATGAAAACATGCGGATTTGCCTCGTCAGTCAACCTAGTGCCGCATCCCCCGATCGTCAAACTGGCGTGACCCGAAAATCCGGCTCTTTTGTGGCGTTCTGCGCCATGCTGGCGGCGCTCTCGGGTTGCGGCGACGACAGTCCTGCGGAAGGCAAGCTGGGGCTGGTGCAGGGCTTTTACGGCGGCGTCATCGCCGATTCGCCGCGGGCGGCGGAGGTCGGCCGCGACATTCTGGCAATCGGCGGCAATGCAACGGATGCCGCGGTCGCCGCCTATTTCGCCATGGCGGTGACGCTGCCTTCAAGCGCCAGTATCGGCGGCGGTGGCGCCTGCCTCGTCCATAATTCGAAGGCGCGCAAGACCGAAGCGCTGATATTCCTGACCAAACCGTCCACCGGCGGCGGCGCTGGTGTCCCCGTCGGCGTGCCGGGCAATGTGCGCGGTATGGCGGCGCTGCACGCTCGATACGGCGCGGTGCGGTGGGAAGAACTCGTCGCGCCCGGTGAGCGCCTCGCGCGCCTCGGCACGGTGACGCCGCGCGCGCTGATCGCGGATCTGCAGGTGGCAGCGGCGGCCGTGCAGCAGGATCCCGTCACCAAGCGGGTGTTTTCTCGGTCCGACGGATCGCTGTTGCGTGAGGGCGATCCCTGGGTCCAGGAAGATCTCGCCGCGACCTTGGGTGGCATCAGGCTGCGCGGCGCCGGCGACTTCCATATCGGGCCGTTGGCGCGGCAGTACGTGGCGGCGGTCCGTGGCGCCGGCGGGCAGCTCTCGACCGAAGACATGCGCGATCAGACCCCGGAATGGCGCGAGCCGATCACGCTGAACTGGGGCAATCACAAGGTTTATTTCGCGCCGCCACCGGCTGGGGGCGGTCTGCTGAGCGCGCAGATGTGGTCGCTGCTCGAAAGCCGCGACGCCTATCGCAGCGGCGGCGACGCCAACAGGGCGCATGTGGCGGCGGAAATGTCCAAGCGCGCCTATGCCGAGCGCAGCAACTGGCTGGACAGCCGCGACGCGTTCGTAGCCGATCCCGCGACGGTGTTGTCGCAGACCCGTATCGACACACTGCTGTCCAGCTATCGCCTCGATCAGGTGACGCCAGCGGCAGCGCTTCCGCAGCCGCCGCGCCAGCGGCCGAACGACGCGCCAGCGGCCGCTCTGGTGGCGGTCGACCGCTTCGCCAACGCAGTGGCCTGTTCGTTCACGACCAACGGCTTCTTCGGCGGCGCAAGAATTGCCGGCAGCACCGGTGTGCTGATCGCCCCGGCGCCCGGCATCAACGGGCGCGGCCCGGCCGCCATCGGCCCGATGATCGTCGCCAACACAAATACCGGCGATTTCTTCTATGCGAGCGCCGCGTCCGGCGGCACGTCAGGCCCTGCCGTGATGACGGAAGTGGCCGCCAACGCGCTGCTGCTCGGCAAGCCGCTGGTGGAAGCCGTCCAGCTGCCGCGGGTGCTGCACACCGGGATCCCCGACCAGGTCTATGCCGAACCGGGAGCAGCGGACGCATTGCGCGCCCGTGGCCACGCCGTTGAACAGATTCCGGTGCTGGGCCAGGTAAGCGCGGTATATTGCGTCGAGGGTCTGCACGCCAAGCGGAGCACCTGTACCGTCGCGGCCGACGAGCGCGGCCACGGACTTGGTCTCAGCGCACCGCAATAGCGTCGCCGGAGGGACCATGCCGCTGAGAGTTTCGCGCCGCGCTGCCGCGGTTTCCCCGTTCATCGTCATGGACGTGATGCGGGCCGCCTATGAGCGCGAGGTGCAGGGCGAGAACGTCGTCCATCTCGAAGTGGGGCAGCCCAGCACTAGTGCGCCCAAGGGCGTGATCGAGGCGGCCAAGTCGGTGCTCGACCGCGACCGTATCGGCTATGTCGATGCGCTGGGCATGCCGGCCCTGCGTGAGCGTATCGCACGCCATTACCGCGACACCTACGGCCTGGATCTTGCGGCAGAGCGAATTGTCGTGACGCAGGGATCGTCCGGCGCCTTCCTGCTGTCGTTCCTGTCGGCGTTCGAGGCTGGTGATCGGGTGGCGCTGGCCGCGCCCGGCTACCCGGCATATCGGAACATCCTGTCCGCTCTCGGCTTCGAGCCGGTCGATCTTCTTGCCGATGCGGGGCACAGATACCAGCCGACGGTTGAGCTGCTGAAATCCGCCGGACCGGTCGCGGGTCTGATCGTCGCCAGCCCCTCCAACCCGACCGGCACCACGGTATCTCGACAGGAGATGGCAGCGCTGGCGCTACACTGCGACTTAAATGGCGTCCGCCTGATCTCTGACGAGATCTATCACGGGATCGTATTCGAAGGCGAAACGGCGACGGCGGTTGCGGTATCGGACAGCGCCATCGTCATCAACAGTTTCTCCAAGTACTTTTCGATGACCGGGTGGCGCCTTGGCTGGATGGTGGTCCCAGCGGAGATGCTACGCGCAATCGAATGCCTGGCGCAGAACATGTTCATCTCGGCGCCGACCTTGTCGCAACACGCCGCAATCGCGGCTTTCGATTGCCGCGACGAACTGGACGGGCATGTGCGGCGCTATCGCGAAAATCGCGACCTTCTGGTCAGCGGGTTGCCGCGTGCCGGCCTTGATCGGCTGACGTCGCCCGATGGCGCGTTCTACCTCTACGCCGACGTTTCTCACCTGACCAACGATAGCCGGGAGTTCTGCCAGCGCATGCTGGTGGAGGCCGGCGTCGCGACCACGCCCGGTCTCGACTTCGACCGGCAGCGCGGCCACGGCACGCTGCGAATATCTTTCGCCGGTTCGACGGCGGAGATGGCGGAAGCGGTCAGGCGGCTGGAGCGCTGGAAGCGCTGAAGCTCCTTCAGTGCAGCGTGCGCCGCGACTTCGCGGGCTCGGCGACTTTCTTGGGCGTGTCGGATGGTTTCGGCCCGGCCTGATGGTGGATCATGCGCCACGCCCCGTCCTCGCGGACGAAAACATTCGTGGCCACGAGCTGGCTGTCGCCAACCGTTTCGGTGCAGATCACGATGGCGGTTTCGCCGTTGATCAGCACGCGCTCGTCGGAGCAGACTACTTCCGCCTGTGCCTGATTGCCCAGTATGCCGCGCCAGCTTGCCATCACCGGTTCGCGCTGGAAGATCGGCGGCCACCCTGGGTGGATGCAGGCCACCGGCGAGTTCTTCGCCCATAGCCTGTCCATTGCCCCGAAGTCGCGCTCGGCGAAGGCCTTGTAAAAGGCGCGATTGGCGACAGCCACTGGCCGGCGTTCGTCGTCCTGGCTCATTTGCCGCGGAACACAGGTTTCCGCTTGTCGAGGAACGCGTCGATCGCTTCCTTGTGGTCCTCGGTCTTGTGCGCCAAAGCCTGCATCGAGGCGGACATGTCCAGCAGCGTGTGCAGGGTCGTGCGTTCGCCTTCGCGCAGCAGCCGTTTTGCCATGCGCAGCGCATGCGGCGGGTTGGCGGCGATGCGGCTCGCGAGCGCTCTGGCCGCCTCCATCAGCTTGTCGTCGTCGACCACCTTCGAGACGAGCCCGCAGGCCAGTGCCTCGTCGGCATCGACCATATCGCCTGTAAACGCCATCTCGCGCGCCTTCGACGAGCCGACGGCCCGCGGCAGAAACCATGCGCCACCGTCGCCCGGAATGATGCCTAGCTTGACGAAGCTCTCGGCGAACTTGGCGCTTCTGCCCGCGATGCGGATGTCGCACATGCAGGTCAGGTCGCAGCCGGCGCCGATCGCGGGGCCATTGACGGCCGCGATGATCGGCACCTCCAGTTCGTACATGGCGAGCGGGATCCGCTGGATGCCCTGCAAATAGCCATTGCGCAGGCTGTAGGGGCTGCCGGCGAACATGCCGCCGCCGTCGCGCATCTTCTTGACGTTGCCGCCCGAACTGAATGCCGACCCTGCACCGGTGAGAATGGCGCAGCGTACGTCGTTGTCGGCATTGACCTTCCCGATCGCGGCGACGATGTCGGTGATCATATCCTCGTCGGAGATAGCATTTCTGATCTCCGGCCGGTTCAGGGTCAGCGTGACGACATGTCCGTCCTTGCTGTAGACGACGTTCTCGCTCATGGGTTCTCCTTCTGGCCTCCGGCGCCGCGACGCGGCGGAGCTTATTTGACTGAGGTTAGCCGAGTAAAGCGTCCGGCATCGTTCCGATGCGCGACACTCCGATCCGCATTCCGGCAGTATTGGCGTGCAGGATCGTTTGGGCCGTCGGCGCGATATTGCGTAGATTGCTCTCCGTGGCCGCGATCTGACGTGATAGGGTCCGCCGACGCAAGAGGTGAATGAATGTCAGTTCAGTCTGCGATACTTTCCTTCCCACCGTTGGTCCTGCCGCCGGAGGCCGAGGCGCTGCGGCGCGAGGTCCGCGCCTTCCTGCTCGACGTCGTTCCGAAGGACAAGGCGCCGGAACGTTTCAAGAGCTGGGGCACGTTCTCGCCCGAGTTCAGCAAGCAGCTTGGCGCGAAGGGCTGGATCGGCCTGACCTGGCCGAAGGAGTATGGCGGGCA
>JBFWZG010000106.1:0-13303 GCA_050185515.1 Reyranellaceae bacterium | reverse complement strand
ACCGGGGTGGCCGCGCCGAACGTCGCCGTCAGGCGCACGAACGGGCCGTGGAACAGGTAGTCGGCGCTGTTGGAGTCCGGACCCAGCCCGATGGCGTCGACGGCATAAACGTCGGCATCGCTGGCCGCGCCCATGTACAGGTCGGCCCGATAGCCAGCCTGGATCGAGATCGCCGTGCCGCTGCCGGCGCCGAAGGTGTAGCCGAGGCCGATTTCACCTTCGAAGTTCGGCACGAACTTGTTCTTCTTCTTGTCATTGTACTTGCGCGACGTCGCCAAGGTCGGCGTCGGCACGGTCGGCGAGCCGACGACAAGGGCGGCGTCAACCGTGCGACGATCCTTGTACTTGCCGTAGAGCAACGCGGCCGACACGCCACCGAACAGGTGGAAACCGCCACTGCCGAGGCCGAAAATGCCGTTCACGCCGATGCGCGGACCAACGCCCCAATAGGTCGTCTTGCGCTGGACGGAGACGCCCGCCGCGCCGGTGCCGATGGTGGTGAACGTACCGGGCGTCGTCGAGGTGTAAACGCCGCCCTGCACCCCGATATTGCTCTTGGCCTTCTGGGTGAAGTCGGCATAGCGCAGACCACCAAACAGACGGATGTTGGAGTTGCCCATCTTCCAGTTGTAGCCGGCCTCGAAATCGCCGACGTAGTAGTCGAGCTTGACCTTGAGGTCCTGCTCGGCAGTACCGGTAATCGTCACGCTGGTGCCCGGGCCAACAGGGAAAGTGGTGGTGATCGCCGCGGAGTTGCTGCCCTTGCCGTTCTTGTGCCAGGCACCCGACAGGCCGACGCCCACGTCCCAGTTGTTGTTGAAGCGATAGCCCAGCATGGCCTTGCCGCCCCAACCGGCTTTCGCCTTCTCCTTGAGCGCGCTGATCGTGCTGATCGGGCCGACAGGAATGGTCAGGTTGTTGAACGGCAGATCCTGGATCTTATCGGTCTCGTTGAAGATGTAACGACCCTCGACCGAGAGGTAGAACCCCGGGCCGGTGGTGTACATCTGGGCATTGGCGCTTTCCGGCGCGGCGACCGCGATGGCGGCCAGTGCGACGCTCGACAGCAGCGCAGCTCTAAACTTCGAATTCATGGACAAGCTCCCCTTTGGCGCATTTCGACCACATAATTACTCCAATTCGCCAAAGATCGTCAAACGAACTCACCACAATGGCGCGCTAAAAAGGTCTTATTTTTTAATAGCTTACAAGCATTCTTCACACTGTGGCGCAAACGCAACAGATTTTCCCGCCCTGATATCGCCAAGTACCCTAGACGGCGTGGGCGCGACGGCCAGCGGCAGGGTTGCGGAGGAACTGTTCCGCTTCCTTGAGGTAGCCAAACCGATCCATCTGTTCGCCATGGAAGTGCACGAGGCGCTTGATCTGGTTAAGGGTAAGTTCGTATCGCCACTGACCCGATTTTCCAGCCCGGAAAAACTTTTCCGCGTGTTCGGGGCGCTCGCGAAACCCTTTTTCCTTCTCCATTTCCTGCAGGCTCTTGAACGAAGATTTGCGGACCGCCCGGTCGAGCCGGTCCGGGTCAACCGGCAGTTGCAGGAACTGGGCAAGCTCGGCAAAGATCGCATGTGGCTGCTCGAGCATGTCCTCGTAGCGCATGACATGCAGCGCGGAGTTAGGACGCTTGGTCCAGGAATAGACGTTCTCGGACCACGAGCCCTGGATCTGGAACACCGCTTTTTCGCCGGTCGGCGAGGTGAATCCGGGCTCGGACATTATCTCGGCGGTTTCGTCGATGTTGCGGTTGAGGTGATGCGAGTAGGAGATCACCACATCCAGCGGATTGCGCACGATATAGACGCCGCCGGCAGTGTACTCGGGCGTATGCAGCGGCACATTATCGTGCACGACCAAGGCGTTATGGGTCTTGAGGAAGATGAAGCCGGTCGACTTGTCGTGAATCAGCTTGTGCACCGCCGGCCGGGCCCTGGCGATTTCCTCGTGGCTCGCCTCCTTGACCGGCTTGCCGAGGATTTCCTCGTACCAGAGCAGGCCGTTGTCGGAGGTGCTGAGCACGTTCATCTTGTTGATGTCGTAGCTGTCTGGCGTTCCCTCGTCCTCGCCGTTAATGAAGTTGTGCAGGAAGGCGCGGGTCCAGGTATTGCCCGACTTGGGATAGGACGCCAGCCAGATGATGCCACCCATGGTCCCGAAACTCCTCGTGAGATGGACGCGCCGGACCTTGCCGCGCAAGGGCGCGAACGATCGGCCGGAATCGGGGTAGAGATATAGCGCCGGCCGCGCTCTGGCAAACGCGCCGTAGCCGGCGAAGGGCGGGCCAGACTGCCGCATTGCGTCGGCGGGGCTGCAACCGCCATATGCTTCCGGCGATGCCGGCCGATGCGGCGCAAATCCGTCGTGGCAGATGGGACGCGAAAGACCGGGAATGGAAAGCACGGGCGATTTTCTTGCGATGGGCGGCCACGGCATCTATGTCTGGCCCGCTTTCGCCATTGCCATCGGCGTCCTGGCTGCGATGGCGATCCAGGCGTGGCTGGCGCGCCGCGGCCTGGCCCGCCTGCTGGAGCAGCGGCAGGGTGATCGCCAGGCCCGACCTCGGCCGGGGAGCCATCCATGACCTTGGCATCGCGCCGCAGCCGGATGAAGCCCAAGCACAGGCGGCTGTTGCTGGTCGGCCTGTCGCTGGCCGCCCTGGCCGTTGCGGCCGTGCTGGTGTTGCGGGCGCTGAACGAGAACCTGGTGTTCTTCTTCTCGCCGACCATGGTGGCCGAGAAGCAGCCCGCGCCGGAGCAGCGTTTCCGCGTCGGCGGCCTGGTCGAGGCCGGCTCGGTGCAGCGGCAGGACGGCCAGGCGCGCTTCGTGCTGACCGACGGTGCGCATACGGTCAATGTGGTGTTCGGCGGCGCGCTGCCCGACCTGTTCCGCGAAGGCCAGGGCGTGGTGGCGGATGGCGCGCTCAACGCCCAGGGCGTGTTCGTCGCCCGCGAAGTGCTGGCCAAGCACGACGAGAACTACATGCCGCCGGAGGTCGCCGAGGCGCTGAAGAAGTCGGGTCACTGGAAGGAAGGCGAACCCGCGCCCTCCGGCGCGATGCCGCGGAAGTGAACCGGCAGCGATGATTCCCGAGATCGGCCATTTTGCCCTGCTGCTGGCGCTGGCGATCGCCGCGCTGCAGTCGGTCGCGCCGATGGTCGGCGCACAACGCAACGACGCCACCCTGATCGCGCTGGCGAAGCCGGCGGCGGTGGCGCAGTTCGCCTTCGTCGGCCTCGCCTTCGCCTGCCTGACCTGGAGCTACGTCGTCTCCGATTTCACCGTTCTCAACGTGGTGGAGAACTCGCATTCGGCCAAGCCGATGCTCTACAAGATCAGCGGCGTCTGGGGCAATCACGAGGGCTCGCTGCTGCTGTGGCTGCTGGTGCTGACCTTGTTCGGCGCCGCCATCGCGGTCTTCGGGCGCAACCTGCCGCCCGCGCTGCGCGCGCGCGTTCTTGCGGTGCAGGCGATGATCGGCGTCGGCTTCCTGCTGTTCGTCGTGCTGACCTCGAACCCGTTCCTGCGCGTCGATCCCGCGCCGCTCGACGGCAACGACCTGAACCCCGTGCTGCAGGATCCCGGCCTCGCCTTCCATCCGCCGTTTCTCTACATCGGCTACGTCGGCTTCTCGGTCGCCTTCTCCTTCGCCGTCGCCGCCCTGATCGAAGGCCGCGTCGATCCCGCCTGGGCGCGCTGGGTGCGGCCGTGGACGCTGGCCGCCTGGTGCGCGCTGACGCTGGGCATCGCGCTGGGTTCGTGGTGGGCCTATTACGAGCTGGGCTGGGGCGGCTTCTGGTTCTGGGACCCGGTGGAGAACGCCTCCTTCATGCCGTGGCTGGCCGGCACCGCGCTGCTGCATTCGGCCATCGTCGCCGAGAAGCGCGACGCGCTGAAGGCCTGGACCGTCCTGCTGGCCATTCTCGCTTTCTCGCTCAGCCTGCTCGGCACCTTCCTGGTGCGCTCGGGCGTGCTGACCTCGGTGCATGCCTTCGCCACCGATCCCGGCCGTGGCCTGTTCGTGCTCGGCCTGCTGATCATAGCCGTCGGCAGCTCGCTGACGCTCTACGCCTGGCGCGCGCCGCAGCTCAGAGGCGGCGGGCTGTTCGCGCCGATCAGCCGCGAGGGCGGGCTGGTGCTGAACAACCTGCTGTTGTCGACCGCCTGCGCCACGGTGCTGCTCGGCACGCTCTATCCGCTGTTCCTCGACGTCATCGGCGGCGGCAAGGTCTCGGTCGGCGCGCCGTTCTACAACGCGACCTTCGTGCCGCTGATGCTGCCGCTGCTGCTGGCGGTGCCGCTGGGCGCCATGCTGCCGTGGAAGCGCGGCGATGCGCTGGCGGCGCTCAGGCGCCTGCGCCTTGCCGCGGCGGCGACGGTGGTCGTCGCCATCGCCGTCGCGTTCGCCATCGACCGGCACAACACGCTGGCGCTGCTCGGCCTGACGGTCGCCGCCTGGCTGGTGCTGGGCACGCTGGCCGAGCTGGCCGAGCGCATCGGCCTGTTCCGCCTGTCGCCGGCCGATTCCTGGCGCCGGCTCGTCGGATTGCCGCGTTCGGCGCTCGGCATGAGCATCGCCCACGCCTCGCTGGGCATTCTGGTAGCCGGCGTCACCGCCGCCTCCGCCTGGCAGCAGGAGCGCGTGCTGATGATGAAGCCCGGCGATTCGACGGAACTGGCCGGCTATGCCTTCACATTGAAGGCCGTCGCCCCCGTTCAGGGACCGAACTACCAGGCGATGCGCGCCGAAATCGACGTTCGCCGCGACGGACGCGCCATCGCCACGCTGCTGCCGGAGCGGCGCGTCTATGGCGTGCAGAAGCGGCAGACGACCGAAGCGGCCATCCACACCACCTGGCTGGCCGATCTCTATACGGTGATCGGCGATCCCGACGGCGCGGGCTGGACGGTGCGGCTCTATCACAACCCGCTGGCGCCATGGATCTGGGTCGGCGCGGTGCTGTGCGTGCTGGGCGGGCTGGTGTCGCTGAGCGATCGCCGCCATCGCATCGGGGCGCCGGCGCGGCAGCGTCGCCTGACGCCGGCCGCGGCGGAGTAGGAACCCCCTCAATGCGCGCCATCGTCCTGCTGCCTGTGCTCATGTTCGTGCTGATCGCCGGCTTCTTCGCCTGGGCGCTGCTGGGCCGCAACGATTCCAGCCTGCTGCCCTCGGCCCTGATCGACCGGCCGGCGCCGGCGATGAAGCTCGAGCCGCTGCTGCCCGAACTGCCGGGCCTCGACGTCGCCGCCCTCAGGGGCGAAGTGGTGCTGGTCAACATCTTCGCCTCGTGGTGCCCGCCCTGCCAGATCGAACACCCGGTGTTCATGAAGCTGGCGCGCGAGAACGCCGTGCCGATCTGGGGCATCAACTACAAGGACAAGCCCGAGGCGGCGACGGCCTGGCTCAAGCGCCTGGGCAATCCCTACAAGGGCATCGGCGTCGACCCGCTGGGCCGCAACGCCATCGAGTGGGGCAGCTACGGCGTTCCCGAAACCTACGTGCTCGACCGCGAGGGACGCATCCGCCATCGCTATGTCGGCCCCGTGACCGAAGAGGCCTGGCGCGACACGCTGGCGCCGATCGTGCGGCAGTTGCGCCAGTGAAGACGCTGCGCCTCCTGCTGCTGCTGGCCATCGTGCTGCTGCCGGGCACGGCCGCGGCGGTGCAGCCGGACGAGATGCTGGCCGACCCGGCGCTGGAGGCGCGGGCGCGCGATATCAGCCGCGATCTGCGCTGCCTGGTGTGCCAGAACCAGTCGATCGACGACTCCGACGCGCCGCTGGCGCGCGATCTGCGGCTGCTGGTTCGAGAGCGCCTCGTCGCGGGCGACAGCGATGCGCAGGTCTACGATTTCGTCGTCGCCCGCTACGGCGATTTCGTGCTGTTGCGTCCGCCGGTCAAGCCGGTCACCTGGCTGCTGTGGTTCGGCCCGGCGCTGATGCTGGTGCTGGGCGGCATCGCCGTCGTCGTCTGGTTCCGCCGCCGGCCGACGGCAACGACGGCAGCCGCGCCGCTCGGCGCCGAGGACCGCGCGTGCCTGCAACGGCTGCTCGACGAGGACGGCGCCTGATGCTGGCCTTCGCTCTCGCGGCGCTGACCGCTCTGGCCATCGCCGCCATCGCCTTTCCACTGCTGCGCCGGCGCGCGGCGACGCCGCAGCGGCGCGCCTACAACCTTGCCGTCTATCGCGACCAGCTGGCCGAGATCGAGCGGGACCGCGGCCGCGGCGTGCTCGACGAGGCGCAGGCGACAGCCGCGCGCGCCGAGGTCGAACGCCGCCTGCTGGCCGCTGGGCAGCAGGACGATCGACCTGCCGGCGACAGCCCTTCCCTGCGGCGCGGCTTCTTCGCCGCGGCCTGCGCGCTGCCGTTGCTGGCGCTGGTCTGGTATTTCGCCACCGGGCGGCCGGAACTGCCGGCGCGGCCCTTCGCCGAACGCGATGCGGGCCAGGAGCGGATCGAGAATGCCGAAAGGCTGCTCGACGATCTGCAGCAGCGATTGAACGCCAGGCCGGACGATCTGCAGGGCTGGGTGCTGCTCGGCCGCACCGCCTTGCGGGTCGGCCGATTCGAGCAGGCGGCCGAGGCGCTGGCGCGCGCCATCGTGCTGGCGCCGGAGCGGCCCGATCTGCTGTCGAGCTATGCCGAAGCGCTGATCCTGCAGAACAAGGGCATCGTATCCCCCCGCGCCCGCGAGGCGCTGGACAGTGCCCTCGGGCTCGATCCCGCCGACATTTCGGCCGGCTTCTATCGCGGGCTGGCGGAGGAGCAGGACGGCAAGCCACGCGCAGCGCTCGAGCGCTGGCTGGCGCTCGAAGCCGCAGCGCCGGCCGATGCGCCATGGCTGGGAGCGCTGCAGGAAGAGATCGCGCGGCTGGCGCAGGCATCGGGCATCGACCCACAAAGCCTTCGCCCCGATCGCAAAGCGTCCGCGCCGCCTCGCGGTCCGACGGCGCAGGACGTCGAGCGCATGGCCGAGATGACGCCGGCCGAGCGCGAGCAGGCCATCCGCTCGATGGTCGACAGGCTGGAGGCCCGCCTGAAGGACGCGCCGGAGGATGCGGCCGGCTGGCAGCGGCTGGGCCGGGCGCGGCTGGTGCTGGGCGAAGCCGAAAAGGCGGTCGCCGCCTTCGCCGAAGCGGCCAGGCGCCTGCCCCAGGATGTCGGCGCGCTGGGCGATCTGGCCGAAGCGCAGCTGCGGCTGGCCGGCATCGATGCGCCGCCCTCGCCCGAGGCGATCGCCACATTGCAGCGCATGCTGGCGCTGCAGCCCGACAACCCGCTGGCGCTGTTTTATCTCGCCCGCGCCGATGCGGAGACCGGCGACCGGAAGGCAGCGCGCGAGAAGCTGGAGCGGCTGCTCGCGCAGATTCCGGCGCAGGCGCCGCAGCGGGCGCAGATCGAGGCGCTGTTGCGCACCCTGCAGGACTGAGCGTCCGAAAGCCGCTTGCCGGGGGCCGGGCCGGGCCGTAAAACCGGGCGGAACAACCCCCGGGAGGAACCATGAAATTCGCTCGTCTTGCCGCTTTCGCGGCGGCCGCCCTGCTGTTCGCCGGCGGCGCGCAGGCGGAAACCCGCGTCACCCTGAAGTCGGCCACCGCCGGCTCGTCCTACTACCAGATGATGGTGCAGCTCTCCGAAGCGCTGAAGAACGGCAGCAAGGGCGAGATCGCCGGCACGGTCGAGGAAAGCCAGGGCTCGGTGCAGAACGTCAAGGAAGCGCCCAAGCGCACCGGCAACTACATCTTCACCTCGCCGCCCAGCCTCGTGAAGAACGCCCAGGCGGCCAAGAAGCCGTTCGAGGGCGAGACGGGCTACGACAACATCCGCACCCTGTTCGTCATGCCGGGCATCACCATGCATTTCGTGGTGCGCGCCGATTCGGGCATCAACTCGATCATGGACCTGGCCGGCAAGAGCTTCATCGCCGGCGGCCGCGGCACCTTCACCGAGCGCCAGTCGCTGGCGCTGTTCAAGCTGTTCGGCATCGACGACAAGGTCAAGGTCGCCGAGGTCGAGCTCTCCGCCGCGCCCGGCGCGGTGCGCAACAAGCAGGTCGACGGCTTCGCCTCGGGCTCCTCGCATCCGACCGGCATGGTGCAGGAGCTGGCGGCGACGTTGCCGATCAGGCTGCTGTCGCTGTCGGACGCCGAGCTGAAGAAGGTGCTGGAGAACGATCCCGGCGCCGGTGCGGTGACCATCGCCGCCAACACCTATGCCGGGCAGGACAAGCCGGTGCAGACCTTCGGCCTGCCGGTCGGCGGCTATACGACGACGGCGATGGACAACGACACCGCCTACCAGATCACCAAGATCTTCTGGTCGCAGCGCGAGGCGATGGCCAAGGCCAACCCGATCTGGGGTTCGGTGGCGCTGGACCAGGTCGTGCCGCTGGGCGTCAAGCTGCATCCGGGCGCCGCCAAATTCTACGCCGAGCAGGGCGTCAAGATTCCCGACGCGCTGAAGTAGTCGTTCGGAGTCTCTCCTATCGTGCAAAAGAACGAGGACATCGCCGCCCCGGCGGCGATGTCGCCGCGGCCCCTCGCGCCGGCCGACCTGGCGGTGCTGGCCTGCGCCGCCGCCTCGATCGGCTTCCATGTCTATGTCGTGCTGGGCGGGCTGGTGCCCAACCTGATCAGCCGGCCGCTGCACCTGCTGTTCGCCATTCCCTTCGTGTTCTTCTTCACGGGCGCCAACCGCTCGACCTTCGACCGCATCGCCTCGTGGGTCCTGGGCGGGCTGGGCGTGGCGGGCTGCCTCTATATCGTGCTCAACCGGCGCGATTTGGCCGACCAGTACGGCTCGCTGTCGGGCTGGTTCCAGATCGCTTTGGCTGTGGTGCTGATCCTGGTCGTACTCGACATGGCGCGCCGCGCGGTGCAGCCGGTGATGCCGGCCATCGCCGCCATCGTGCTGG
Source organism: Reyranellaceae bacterium (assembly GCA_050185515.1). Classification (GTDB taxonomy): domain Bacteria; phylum Pseudomonadota; class Alphaproteobacteria; order Reyranellales; family JAQSWP01; genus JAQSWP01. The sequence continues at coordinate 4,371 of JBFWZG010000106.1, read as the reverse complement.
CCTATGGACTGTTCGGGCATCTGCTGCCGGGCGATATCGGCCATAACGGCCAGCCGCTGACCAGCTTCCTCGGCACGCTGGTGATATCCGAAGGCGGGCTGTGGGGTTCGCTGACCGGCACCTCGCTGGAGCTGATCGCGCCGTTCCTCATCCTTGGCGCCTTCGTCGCCGCCGGCGACGCCGGGGCGGGCTTCATGGCCATCGCGCAGCAGATCGCCGGCCGCTTCCGCGCCGGCGCCGCCAAGGTCGAGGTCGTGGCATCGGCGCTCTACGGCACGATAAGCGGCAGCGCCTCGGCCAACGTCGCCTCGACCGGCACCTTCACCATCCCGGCCATGATACGCAATGGCTACCCCGCGCCCTTCGCCGCCTCGGTCGAAGCCGTCGCCTCGACCGGCGGGCAGATCATGCCGCCGGTGATGGGGGCGGGCATCTTCCTGATGGCCGAGTTCCTGCGCATGCGCTACGAGGACCTGATGGTCGTCGCCGCCCTGCCGGCGCTGGTGTTCTTCTTCACCTGCTGGTTCGGCGTCGACCGCTATGCCGTCACGCTCGGCCTGCACGGCATGACAGCCGATGAATTGCCCGGCTGGCGCAAGGTGGCGCGCACCCTGCCGTTTTTCGCCCTGCCGCTGGGCACGCTGATCGTGCTGTTCGTGCAGACCGACTACACGCCGCAGTTCTGCGGCGTGCTGGCGCTGTGCGTCGCGGCAGCCCTGCTGGCCTTCGACCAGTCGCTGCGGCTGCGGCTGGGCCTGTTTCTCGGGCGGCTGCGCAACGCCATCGTCGCGGCGGCCCAGCAGGTCGCCGGCATCGCCGCGGTGATGATTTGCGCCGGCATCATCGTCGGCGTCTTCCACATCACCGGCCTGGGGGTGAAGTTCACCTCGCTGATCGTCGGCCTGTCGGGCGGCCAGCTCTGGGCGGCGCTGATCCTGACCGCGCTGGCCTGCATCGCGCTGGGCATGGAGCTGCCGACCACGGCTGCCTACGCCATCTGCATCGCCGTCGCCGGTCCGGCGCTGATCGAACTGGGATTGCAGCCGCTGCAGGCGCATCTCTTCGTGTTCTGGTATGCGCTGCTCTGCACCATCACGCCGCCGGTCTGCGGCAACGTCTTCATCGCGGCCCGCATCGCGCAGACGCCGTGGCTGCCGGTGGCGTGGCGCGCCATGCGCCTGGGCGGCGCGCTGTTCGTGGTGCCGATCGGCTTCATCGTCAATCCTTCACTGCTGGCGCTGGGCAGCGATCCGCTGCTGGCGCTGGCCGCCGGCGCGAAAATGACGCTGGGCATGTTCCTGTTCAGCTACGGCGCCATCGGCCGCAACGAGGACTGGCTCAGGCGCATCGCCGCCTTGCTGGCGAGCGCGGCGGTCATCATGCTGTACGGGTTCTAGATTTCCAGTTCTGGCAAGCGTTTGGAGGCGGCCATGGTCGACGATCTCGAGAAGTACCGGCAATGGGTGGGCCGCAGCCAGACGCAGACCGACATCGTCGGCCCGTTCCCGCCGCGCGCCCTGATCGCCACGCTCGATGCGCGCGATCCCGCGCCGGCCAAGGGCGATCCGCTGCCGCCGTTGTGGCACTGGCTCTATTTCCTCGAAGCCGCGCCGGCCTCGCGCATCGGCGCGGACGGCCATCCCCAGCGCGGCGACTTCCTGCCGCCCGTCAGCCTGCCGCGCCGCATGTGGGCGGGCAGCCGCCTGCATTTCGACGGCGACATCCGCATCGGCGACGAGATCCGCCGCGAATCGCAGATCGTCTCCGTCGAACCCAAGACCGGCAGCAGCGGCGAAATGGTGTTCGTCGGCGTGCGCCATCGCATCTTCGCCGGCGACCGGCTGGCCATCACCGAAGAGCAGGACATCGTCTACCGCCAGGCGGCGAAGCCCGGCGAGAAGCCGGCGGCGGCGAAACCCGCCCCGACCGATGCGGCCTGGACGCGGGCGGTCAAGCCCGATCCGGTGCTGCTGTTCCGTTTCTCGGCGCTGATGTTCATCGGCCATCGCATTCACTACGACGCGCCCTACGCCACCGGGGTCGAGGGCTATCCGGGGCTGGTGGTGCACGGGCCGCTGATGGGACTGATGCAGATGGAACTGGCGCGCCGTTCCTCGCCCGGTCGGACGGTCAAGGCCTTCGAATTCCGCGCCATCAGCCCGGTATTCGAAACCACGCCCTTCACCGTCGCCGGCCGCCCCGACGGCAAAATCGCCCATACCTGGGTAGCGCGCGACAACGATGGCGGGCTGGCGCAGCAGGGGAAGGTGACGTTCGGGTGACATCTTCCAATTGTCATCCCGGCCGAGCGTAGCGAGAGCCGGGACCCATAACGGTGCTTCTCAAGATTGTAGGTCGGTCCGCTTAGGCAGCGGCGTCATGGGTCCCGGCTCTGCGCCCCTGCGGGGCTTGGCCGGGATGACAGTTTTAGATCAATCGCCGAGCAACGCCCCGTCCTGCACGAGCTTCTCTTTGCCGGCGATCTTCATGACCCGTTCGCCGGCCCGCACCAGCCCGGGCCGCGAGCGGGCGAACACCATGCCGTCGGTGCGGGCGAGCAGCTGGGTGCGCGCCGTACCGGGTGCGGCCATCGGATCGAGGATCTCGCAGACGACGTCGCCCGCGCGGACGCGATCGCCGATGTCGCGACGATGCACGAGCAGTCCGGCCTGCGGGCTGCGCACGAAATCGACGGCTTCGAGGGCGGTCGCCTGGCAGGCAAGCGGCGGCAGGGTCGGCGCCTCGCCGGCGACCACGCCGCGACGGATCAGAAAGCGCAGCAGCGCGCCGGCATCGCGCCCGGCCTGGGCGTCGTCGATATCGGCGCCGCCGCGCAGTTCGACCGTCGCCGCCACCATCGACGCGGCCGTAAGCGCCGCGCCGGGATTGGCGTCGATCAGCCGCCACCACGGGCGCGCCAGCGCCTCGTCGAAAGGCTCGCCGCCGGAATCCTCCTCCAGCAGCACGGCGGCGACGCCCAGCAGGGCCGCCAGATCCGACAGTTCGGGCCACAGTTTCGGCCCGGCATAGATATGCGCCAGCGCCTGGTCGTCGCAGTGCAGGTCGAGCGCGATATCGGCGTCGATCGCCAGCCGCATCAGGGTCAGCCGCAATTGCTGCGCCTCGCCCGACGCGCGCTTCTCGCTCAGCAGCTTCAACAGCGTGGTGCGCACGAGCTTCGCGTTGGCGGCGGCGTCGCGGCCCAGACGATTTGCCATCGCCTCGACCAGCGCCGAAGCCAGGTCGGGAAAGCCGCGGTTGAAATTGCCCGAGGCGTCGAAGGCGAACCGGCCCAATAGCTGGCCGCCGAGATGCTGCGCCAGGCCGATCGGGTTGGCAGCCGGCACGATCAGGATCTCGCCCAGGATGCGGTTGTCACGCTCGGCCTGCGCCAGCAGGGCCAGCAGGTGCTGCAGCATCAGCACGCCGGGCAGCTCGTCGGCATGCAGCGCCGCCTGCAGATAGGCCTTGGGCCGCGCGCCGGGCGTGCCGAAGCGGTGCAAAGTGAGATGCCGGTCGGTGCCCGGGGCGGGCGAGGCCAGCGGCAGGTGCAGGGTGGTCGGCATCAGGCGGGCGGCATCAGGTGGGCGGCAGGCGGGGCTTCATTACCGCCGAACCTATCTTTCGGCCGCGCCCGAATCTAGAGTTCTGCGACATTCCCAACGGAGCCCCCATGCCCAGCGACAAGGAAATCATCGCCACTTTGCAGCACGTCTCGACGGCGACCCTGACCACCGTGCTGCTGAAGAAGGGGCTGCGCAACGTCTGGATGCGCGGCACCGTGCCGCTGCGGGGGGGCCAGAAGCGGCTGGTCGGCCGCGCCTTCACCCTGCGTTTCGTTCCGGCGCGCGAGGATCTGGCGACCCCCGAATCCTGGACCTCGCCGAAATCGACCCGCGGCGCCATCGAGGCCATGCCGGAGGGCTGCATCGCGGTGGTCGACGCCATGGGCATCACCGATGCCGGCATTTTCGGCGACATTCTCTGCGCCCGCATGAAGAAGCGCGGCGTCGCCGGCCTGGTGACCGACGGGGTGGTGCGCGATCTGGCCGGGGTGCTGGGCACCGGCCTGCCGGTCTGGTGCCGCGGCGCGGCCGCACCGCCATCCGTGGCCGGGCTGACCTTCGTCGACTGGCAGCAGCCGATCGGCTGCGGCGGCGTGGCGGTGTTTCCCGACGATCTTGTCGTGGTCGACGACGATGGCGCGGTGGTGGTGCCGCAGGCGCTGATCGATCACGTGCTGGCGACCGCGCCGGAGCAGGAGAATCTCGAAGCCTGGATCATGAAGGAAGTCGAGGCCGGCGTGCCGCTCCCCGGCCTGTACCCGGCCAACGCCGAGAACCAGGCGCGCTACGAGGCCAGCAAGAAGAA
>JBFWZG010000105.1:0-13312 GCA_050185515.1 Reyranellaceae bacterium | reverse complement strand
CGGAGAAGGCCCAGCCCTCTTCGACGCTGACCAGCCGGTTGGTCTTCTTCACCGATTCGACGATCGTGTCGACGTCGAGCGGGCGGATGGTGCGCAGGTTGATCACTTCGGCCTCGATGCCGGCTTCCGCCAGCTTCTTGGCGGCCTTCAGCGCATGGCCGACCATGATCGAGAAGGCGACGATGGTGACGTCCTTGCCCGGCCGTTCGATCTTCGCCTTGCCGATCGGCAGGATGAAATCGGGATCCTGCGGCACCTCGAAGGACTGGCCGTACATGATCTCGTTCTCGAGGAAGATCACCGGATTGGGATCGCGAATCGCCGCCTTGAGCAGTCCCTTGGCGTCGGCCGCCGACCATGGCGCCACCACTTTCAGGCCGGGGCAATGCGCGTACCACGATGCGTAGCACTGCGAATGCTGGGCCGCCACGCGCGAGGCGGCGCCGTTCGGCCCCCGGAAAACGATCGGGCAGCCCATCTGCCCGCCCGACATGTAGAGAGTCTTGGCGGCGGAGTTGATGATCTGGTCGATCGCCTGCATGGCGAAGTTGAAGGTCATGAACTCGACGATCGGCTTCAGCCCGCCAAAGGCGGCGCCGACGCCCAGACCGGCAAAACCGTGCTCGGTGATCGGCGTGTCGATCACGCGCCTGGCGCCGAACTCGTCGAGCAGGCCCTGGCTGATCTTGTAGGCGCCCTGGTACTGGGCGACTTCCTCGCCCATCAGGAACACCCTGTCGTCCTTGCGCATCTCCTCGGCCATGGCGTCGCGCAACGCCTCGCGCACGGTCAGCTTGACCGTCGGCCCGTCGTAGTTCTTCTCGGGCGCCGCTTCGACCTTGGGCGGCGGCGGGGCGCCGGCTGCCGCCTTTTTCGCACTTTCGTCCTGCTTCGGGGCTGCCGGCGGCGCTTCGGCCTGCGGCTGTCTGGCGGCCTGCGGCGCCTTGGCGTCGGCGGCGGATTCGCCTTCCTCGAGCAGGGTCAGGATGGGCGTGTTGACGGCAACGCCCTCTGTCCCCTCCGCGATCAGGATCTCCCCGACCGTACCTTCGTCGACCGCCTCGACCTCCATGGTCGCCTTGTCGGTCTCGATCTCGCATATCACCTGGCCGGCCTTGACCGCGTCTCCCGGCTTGACGTGCCATTTGGCCAGCTTGCCTTCGGTCATGGTCGGCGACAGCGCCGGCATTAGCACCTGGATGGGCATCGCCTCTCCCCGTCTTCTGACGTCTCTCGTGTTTCTCGTTGTCCGGTTCAGGCTTCGATCAGCACGTCGGTGTAGAGCTCCGACCCGTCGGGCTCGGGACTGTGCTGCGCGAACTCGGCCGCTTCGGCCACGATCGTCTTCACGTCGCGGTCGATTTCCTTGAGCTCGGCTTCCTCGACGTGCTTGCCGTCCAGCAGCAGCTTGCGCGCCTGATCGATGGGGTCGTGCTCCGATCGCATGCGTTCGACCTCGTCCTTGGTCCGGTACTTGGCCGGGTCGGACATCGAATGGCCGCGATAGCGATAGGTCTTCATCTCGAGGACGTAGGGGCCCTTGCCGGCGCGCACATGCGCGACCGCCCGATCGCCCGCCTCGCGCACCGCCAGCACGTCCATGCCGTCGACCTGTTCGCCGGGAATGCCGAACGATTCGCCGTGCTTGTAGAGGTCGATGACCGCCGAGGCACGCTCGATCGAGGTGCCCATGGCGTACTTGTTGTTTTCGATGACGTAGATCACCGGCAGCTTCCACAGCGCGGCCATGTTCATGGCCTCGTAGACCTGGCCCTGGTTGGCGCTGCCGTCGCCGAAATAGGTCAGAGTGAGGTTGTTCGTGCCGCTGTATTTCTGCGAGAACGCCAGGCCGGTGCCGATCGGCACCTGGGCGCCGACGATGCCGTGGCCGCCGAAGAACTTCTTCTCGCGGCTGAACATGTGCATCGAGCCGCCCTTGCCTTTGGAGTAGCCGCCGCGGCGCCCGGTCAGCTCGGCCATCACCCCCTTGGGGTCCATGCCGCAGGCCAGCATGTGACCATGGTCGCGGTAGGAGGTTATTACCGCATCGCCCTCGTCGATTGCGGCCTGCATGCCGACCACGACCGCTTCCTGGCCGATGTACAGATGGCAGAAACCGCCGATCAGCCCCATGCCGTACATCTGACCCGCCCGCTCCTCGAAGCGGCGGATCAGCAGCATGTCGCGGTAGTATCGCTTCAGTTCGGCGCCGTCGATTTTCGACCGGTTGCCACTGTCGACCGGCGCCTCTGGTTTGCTGTCGCTTTTGGTAGCCTTGGCGGCTGATTTGGCCATCGGGCTCGACTCCGCAGGTATGCGCGATTGGTGCAGGGGTATCAATCGTGTTCGGACCAAAGCTTGGCTAAAACCCCTTGTCTTGCAACGCAAAACTTCGGTTTTGCATGACAGACGCATTGCTTTTTATACCGGCTTGTCTACAAATGCTAAAAATGACCCGGTAACGGGCAATAACTTTCAACGGGAGGTAACGTATCCATGCGGAAACTTATGGTTTTGGCCGTTGCGGCGGCGGTGGCGTTCGGCGGCGGCATCGCTTCGGCGGCCGATCCGATCGTCATCAAGTTCAGCCACGTGGTGGCTGACCAGACGCCGAAAGGCTACGGCGCCCTTCTCTTCAAGGAGATGGTGGAGAAGAAGCTCGCCGGCAAGGTCAAGGTCGAGGTCTATCCCAATTCGCAGCTCTTCGGCGACGCCAAGGAGATGGAGGCGCTGCTGCTGGGCGACGTGCAGATCATCGCGCCGTCGCTGTCGAAGTTCGAGAAATTCACCAAGAAGCTGCAGGTGTTCGACCTGCCCTTCCTGTTCGATGACGTGGCGGCGATCGACCGCTTTCAGGCCGGCCCGATGGGCCAGGCGATGCTGAAGTCGATGGCCGACAAGGGCTATACCGGTCTCGGCTACTGGCACAACGGCATGAAGCAGATGTCCGCCAACAAGGAACTGCGCCTGCCGGGCGACGCGGCCGGCCTGAAGTTCCGCATCCAGGCCTCGACGGTGCTGGAGGAGCAGTTCAAGGCGTTGAACGCCAACCCGCAGAAGATGGCCTTCGCCGAGGTCTACCAGGCGCTGCAGACGGGCGTCGTCGACGGCCAGGAGAACACCTGGTCGAACATCTACACCCAGAAGTTCTTCGAAGTGCAGAAGGCCTTCACCGAAACCAATCATGGGGTCGTCGACTACATGGTGGTGACCAACACCAAGTTCTGGACCGGCCTGCCGGCGGACATCCGCACCGAGTTGGAAAAGATCATGAATGAGGTCACTGCGGCGGTGAACAAGCGGGCCGATGACGACAACGCCGAGGCGCGCAAGAAGATCGTCGAAAGCGGGCGCACCAAGATCATCACGCTTTCCGCCCAGGAGCGGGCGGCGTGGCGTGATGCGATGAAGCCGATGTGGGCCAAGTTCGAGGCTTCGATCGGCAAGGACACGATCGAGGCGGCCCAGGCGGTCAACCAGAAGAAGACGAACTGACCTCCCGTCACTGACCGGCTGGCGGACGCCATGCTGGCCAGAGCCATGGCACGCCTGGAGGAGGGCTTGATTGCCCTCCTCCTCGGCGTCATGACGATTCTGACCTTCACCCAGGTCGTCATGCGCTACGTCTTCAACGACGGGCTCAGCTGGGCCCTCGAAGCCACCATGTACATGTTCGGGTGGCTCATCTTCATCGGCATTTCCTACGGCGTGCGCATCGGCAGCCATATCGGCGTCGACGCTCTTGTCCGCCTCATGCCGCCGGCCGGGCAGCGCTATGCCGGCCTGTTGGCGATCGCCCTGTCGCTGCTCTATGCCGCTCTGGTGCTGTACGGCGGCTACGTCTACGTCGACACCATGCATACGCTCGGCGTCGAGGCCGAGGATCTGCCGATCCAGCGCTGGCTGCTGGTGCTCATCGTCCCTGTCGGCATGGCTCTGATGATCTTCCGCCTGCTTCAGGCCGGCTGGGCCATCCTGACGGGACGCGAAGGCGGGCTGAAACTGGCCAACGAGGCGCGCGAAACGATCGAGCAGTTCAAGGACGATGGGGAGCACGCGCGATGACCACCGCCTTCCTGTTCGTCTCGCTGTTCGCATTCATGTTCCTCGGCATGCCGATCGCCATTTCGCTCGGTCTGGCGAGCGTGCTTACCATCCTGTTCTTCGCCAACGACACGCTGGCGTCGCTGGCGCTGAAGCTGTTCGACACGGCGCATCACTACACGCTGCTGGCCATCCCATTCTTCATCCTGTCGGGCATGCTGCTGACCACCGGCGGCGTCGCCCGCCGGCTGATCCGCTTCGCCAATACCTGCGTCGGCCATTTGCCCGGCGGCCTGGCGATCGCCAGCGTGCTGGCCTGCATGCTGTTTGCCGCCATCTCCGGCTCCTCGCCGGCCACCGTTGTGGCGATCGGCTCGATCGTGATCGGTGGCATGGTGCAGCACGGCTATTCCAAGGGCTTCGCTGCCGGGGTCATCGCCAATGCCGGGACGCTGGGCATCCTCGTGCCGCCGTCGATCGTGATGGTGGTCTACGCCGCGGCGACCAATGTTTCCGTCGGTCGCATGTTCCTGGCCGGCATCATCCCCGGCATCATCCTCGGCGTCATGATGATGGTGTGCGTCTACTTCGCCGCTCGCCACAAGAAGATACCGCTGCAGCCGCGCGCCTCGTGGCGCGAGGTGATCGCCGCGGGTTCCGACGCCATCTGGGGCTTGCTGCTGATTTTCGTCATCATGGGCGGCATCTATTCCGGCGCTTTCACGCCGACCGAGGCGGCCGCCGTGGCGGTGATCTACGCGCTGATCGTCGCCGTGGTGATCTACCGCGATCTGAACTGGCTCGAAGTGCCGAAGGTGCTGGTCGAGGCCGGCAAGGTCACGGTGATGCTGATGTTCATCATCGCCAACGCCTTCCTGTTCGCCCATGTGCTGACCACCGAGCGCATTCCGCAGGAAATCTCCGAACTGATCCTGCGCAACGACCTCGAGCCGTGGATGTTCCTGATCGTGGTCAACATTCTGCTTCTCGTGGCCGGAAATTTCATGGAGCCGTCGGCGATCATGCTGATCCTGGCGCCGATCCTGTTCCCGATCGCGGTGCGCCTCGGAATCGATCCGATCCATCTCGGCATCATCTTCGTGGTCAACATGGAGATAGGAATGATCACCCCGCCGGTCGGCCTCAACCTGTTCGTGACGTCGGGCGTCACCGGCGAGAGCCTGCCGTGGGTGGTGCGTCACGCCATTCCGTGGACGGGGATCCTACTCATCTTCCTGATCTTCATCACCTACGTGCCGGTGATCTCCACCTTCCTGCCCGACTTCTTCTTCGGGCCCGAGCAGGTGCGGCTGAAATAGCGGTCAGCGGCCGCGCAACGGAACGATGACCTCGTCCGGCCGCGCCACGTTGAGCATGGCGCGGGCCCGCTCGTCGAGCATGTCGGGATCGAGGCTGGCGCGGCGCATCAGCGTTACGCGGCGCTCCCAGGCGCCGCGCGTGGCATCGGTTTCGGCCAATGCTTCCTCGGCGCGGACAATTTCCTGTTTGAGGTGGATATAGGCGAATACGCCGCGATCGCCGTGCATGACGTGATAGGCGAGATAGCCGAACACCACAGCAAAGAACAGCGGCAGCAACAGATGCCGCTGGCGTTTGCGCAGTTCGACCATGATTCCCATCGCATCAGAGAATCAGAGCCTTCGTTCGCAGTCAAGAGAATCCGACTGAGGGATGCGCCCTATGTTGCCGTCCTGCAACGGTTTTTCGGGGTTATCCACCGTTGGAGCGAAGAACCGACCGCCCGGCATAGGTGGCGACGCCACCCAGCTGTTCCTCGATCCGCAGTAGCTGGTTGTACTTGGCCAGCCGATCCGAGCGCGACAGCGAGCCGGTCTTGATCTGCCCGCAATTGGTCGCCACCGCGAGATCGGCGATGGTGGAATCCTCGGTTTCGCCGGAGCGATGCGACATCACGGCGGTATAGGCGGCGCGCTGCGCCATCGACACCGCCTCCATGGTCTCGCTCAGCGAGCCGATCTGGTTGACCTTGACGAGAATGGAATTGGCCGTCCCGGACGCGATGCCCTGCGCCAGGCGCCTGGGATTGGTGACGAAGAGATCGTCGCCGACCAGCTGCACCCGCCGTCCCAGCGACTCGGTGAGCGCCTTCCAGCCGTCCCAGTCGTCTTCGGCCATGCCGTCCTCGATGGAAACGATGGGGAAACGCTGGCAGAGATTGGCCAGGTAATCGACCATGCCGTCGCTGTCGAGCGTCTCGCCCTCGCCTTCCAGACGATATCGGCCCTGCTTGTAGAATTCGGTCGAGGCGGCATCGAGCGCCAGCACCACGTCGTCGCCCGGCTTGTAGCCGGCCATTTCGATCGCCTGCATGATGAAGCCCAGCGCCTCGTCGGCCGAGGCGAGATTGGGCGCGAAGCCGCCCTCGTCGCCGACATTCGTGCCGTGGCCGGCATCGTGCAGCTTCTTCTTCAGCGCCTGGAACACTTCGGCCCCCATGCGCAGCCCCTCGGCGAAGCTGGGCGCGCCGACCGGCATGATCATGAATTCCTGGATGTCGATCGGGTTGTCGGCATGGGCGCCGCCATTGATGATGTTCATCAGCGGCACCGGCAGGGTGGCGGCCTGGCTGCCGCCGACGTAGCGGTAGAGCGGCAGGCCGGCATCGGTCGCCGCCGCCTTGGCCACCGCCAGCGAAATACCCAGAATGGCGTTGGCGCCCAGCCGTCCCTTGTTGGACGTGCCGTCGAGCTCGATCATCAGCCGGTCGATATGCAGCTGGTCGCGCGCGTCCTGGCCCGACAGCGCATCGAACAACTCGCCGTTGACGGCCGCCACCGCCTTCAGAACGCCCTTGCCGCCGTAGCGGCCCTTGTCGCCGTCGCGCAGTTCGACCGCCTCGTGCGCGCCGGTCGAGGCCCCCGACGGCACCGCCGCCCGCCCCACCACGCCGCTCTCCAGCGTGACGTCGACCTCGACGGTGGGATTGCCGCGGCTATCGAGAATTTCACGGGCAACGATATCGACGATGGCGCTCATGGGACTCCCTCGAATTTGCGCGGGTTTCTTAGCGCCGGCGCCGGATCATGGCAAGGCTGCGGGCGACGGGCGGTCAAAGCGGCTCGCTGGCCTCGACCACCATCGTTTCGAACCGGTTGGCGGCGTCGGACACCACATCGCCATGATGCTCCATGCCCCGCAAGGCGGCGTGCGGACTGTCGCCGACCTCGCGGAACTCGACGTCAGTGAATCCCGCTTTCTCCAGTAGGTCCCTGAGCGTCGGTGCGTCGTACAGGAAGGTATGGCCCCACCAGCGCATGGCGCGATTGAGAACGAAGCTGGGCCGGTTGCCGACATGCTCGCCGAACAACGCGTTGCTCCAGTCCACATATGCTTTCGCCTCGGCATCCAGCGGTTCGCACACCAGCTTCGCCAGCCTGACGAGATCTGGCGTCGCGATCCGGAGAACCCCGCCATGCCGCAGCACGCGGATGACTTCGCCGACGAGCGCCTGCCCCTGTCGGTAGTCGATATGCTCGATCATGTGCTCGGCGAACACATAGGCGAGCGAGCCATCGGGAAACGGCAGCCGCTTGGTCGCGTCGATTCTGATGGTTTCGGGATCGCGCGGATCGAGATCGCTGGAGAGCCAGCCCGAGCGTCGCTGCCCGCCGGCGCCGATGATGAGAGCGGGATCCCTCGTTCCGCGCAGATAGGCGTCGATGCGCCGACGGCGAACCGCCATCTGGCGCAGCCGCTTGAGCGGCGCGGTCGTGGCATGCAGACGGTTGCGGGCGATCTGCTCGAGGCGGCTCGATCCCATCGCGCGCCGCCGTCCTTCCTCAGATCGAGACCGGCGTCGCCTTCGCCAGCCGATCGAACGCCACCAGCGTCTCGAGCAGCGCCGGCATCTGTTTCAGCGGCACCATGTTAGGTCCGTCCGACGGCGCCTTGTCAGGGTCCTGATGCGTCTCCATGAAGACCGCGGCGACGCCGACCGCCATGGCGGCGCGCGCCAGCACCGGCACGAACTCGCGCTGCCCGCCCGACGTCGTGCCCTGCCCGCCTGGCTGCTGCACCGAATGGGTGGCGTCGAACACTACCGGATAGCCGCTCTGCGCCATGATCGGCAGTGCCCGCATGTCGGAGACCAGCGTGTTGTAGCCGAAGGAAACGCCGCGCTCGGTCTGCAGCACGTTGTGATTGCCGGTCGAGGCGATCTTGGCGACGACGTTCTTCATGTCCCACGGCGCCAGGAACTGCCCCTTCTTGACGTTCACGGCCTTGCCCGTCTTGCCGGCGGCCAGCAACAGGTCGGTCTGCCGGCACAGGAAAGCCGGGATCTGCAGCACATCGACCGCCTGCGCCGCCCGTGCGCATTGTTCGGGCTCGTGCACGTCGGTCAGCACCGGCAGACCGGTCGCCTCGCGCACCTCGGCCAGCACCTCGAGCCCAAGATCTAGTCCCAGCCCGCGCGCGGTCTGCGCCGAGGTGCGGTTGGCCTTGTCGAAGCTCGACTTGTAGATCAGCCCGATGCCCAGCTTGCCCGCGATCTCCTTCAGCGCCGATGCCGTCTCCAGCGCATGGGCCTTGCTCTCGATCTGGCACGGCCCGGCAATCAGAGCGAATGGCCTGTCGTTGCCGATCTCGATGCTGCCGACGGTGACGGTACGAGTCTCTGCCATAGCAAATCCTGACTAGACCAGCCGGCTCTGCTCGATCGCCGCCTTCACGAACGAGGTGAAGAGCGGGTGCGGCTCGAACGGCTTGGATTTCAGTTCGGGATGGTACTGTACGCCCACGAACCAGGGATGGCCCGGGATTTCGACGATCTCGGGCAGCACGCCGTCGGGCGACATGCCCGAGAACAGCAGGCCGGCCTTCTCCAGATCGTCCTTGAAGTTGATGTTGACCTCGTAGCGGTGACGATGGCGCTCGCTGATCGCCGTGGCGCCGTAGATCTCGTGCACTTTGGTGCCCGGTTTCAGCGCCGCCTCGTAGGCGCCCAGGCGCATGGTGCCGCCGAGATTGCCCGAGGCGCTGCGCCGTTCCAGCATGTTGCCGCGCAGCCACTCGGTCATCAGGCCGACCACCGGCACCTCGCAGGGACCGAACTCGCTCGACGAGGCGCCCTTCAACCCCAGCAGGTTGCGCGCCGCCTCGATCACCGCCATCTGCATGCCGAAGCAGATGCCGAAATAGGGAACGTTGCGCTCGCGCGCGAAGCGGGCCGCCTCGATCTTGCCTTCCGCGCCGCGCTCGCCGAACCCGCCGGGCACCAGGATGGCGTTGACGTGCTCGAGATGCACGACCGCGTCCTCGCGCTCGAAAATTTCTGAATCGATCCACTCGACGTTGACGCGGACGTTGTTGGCGATGCCGCCATGCACCAGCGCCTCGCTCAGCGACTTGTAGGCGTCGCGCAGGATCGTGTACTTGCCGACGATGGCGATGGAGACCTCGCCTTCGGGCTCGCGCACGCGGCTGACGATGTTCCGCCACACGTCGAGATCGGGTTCGACGTCGTCGGGCAGGCCAAAATGGCGGCATACCTGGCGGTCGAATCCCTCCTCGTGATAGGCGATCGGCACGGCGTAGATGGTGTCGACATCGAGCGCCTGGATCACGTTGTCCGGCGGCACGTTGCAGAACAGCGCGATCTTGCGGCGCTCGTTGGGCGGGATCTCCCGGTCGGAGCGGCACAGCAGCAGGTCGGGCTGGATGCCGACGCTGAGCAGCTCCTTGACCGAATGCTGGGTCGGCTTGGTCTTCAACTCGCCCGCCGTCGGCACGTAGGGCAGCAAGGTCAGATGCACGAACATCGCCCGCTGGCGGCCCAGTTCGTTGCCGAGCTGGCGGATGGCCTCGAGGAACGGCAGGCCCTCGATGTCGCCCACCGTGCCGCCGATCTCGCACAGCACGAAATCCTCGTCCTTCACGTCCGCCAGCACGAATTCCTTGATCGCGTCGGTGACGTGCGGAATGACCTGCACCGTGGCGCCGAGATAGTCGCCGCGGCGCTCGCGCTGGATGACGTTGGAATAGATGCGGCCGGTCGTGATGTTGTCGTTCTGCCGCGCGTTGACGCCGGTGAAGCGCTCGTAATGGCCGAGATCGAGATCGGTCTCCGCTCCGTCGTCGGTGACGAAAACCTCGCCGTGCTGGTACGGGCTCATCGTGCCCGGATCGACGTTGAGATACGGGTCGAGCTTGCGCAGGCGGACCTTGTAGCCGCGCGCCTGCAGCAGAGCGCCGAGCGCCGCCGAGGAGAGACCTTTGCCGAGGGATGAGACCACGCCGCCGGTGATGAAGATGAACCGCGCCATGGGAGGACTATCTAACCGATAGCGCTGTGCAAAAGAAACCCTGACGTTCGGCAACCTGGCCATGCGCTGGCGCGGCGGCCCTGGGTAGGGACGCCGGGCGTATGGCCGGGTGGAGCATCAGCGGGTCGGGGCGCTGGGCGCGGGAGCGGGCGCCGGCGTGGCCGGAGTGGCAGCACCGGGAGCGGTGCCGGTGCCCGACGGGGCCGGTGCGGTCGGCGCCGGGGTCGTGGTCGGCGCCTGGTCGAAGATCGACCCCCCGCCCGTGGTGCGCCCGGCCAGGACGGCCAGCGCCAGGCTGGTGAGGAAGAACAGCGTCGCCAGGATCGCCGTGAGCCGGGTCAGCAGATTGGCCGTGCCGCGCGTCGTCATCAGGCTGGCTTCGCTGCGCGCCATGCCCAGCCCGCCGCCCTCGCTGCGCTGGAGCAGGATCGAGCCGATCATGGCGATCGCCAGAATGACGTGAATGATGAGCAGGACGTTCTGCATGCTTCCTCGTGCGCCTTGGCCGCCGGCCGGCGGAAAACCGGCCAAACCGTTGCGGCCGCCGGGTATTTAGTCCTTTTGCGCCGCTTTGGCTAGTGCTGCTGACACCTTAGCCCGCTGCCCGCGCAATCGCCCAGAAATCCGCCGATTTCAGGCTCGCGCCGCCGACCAGTGCGCCATCGACATCCGCGAGCCCCAGCAGGGCGGCGGCGT
Source organism: Reyranellaceae bacterium (assembly GCA_050185515.1). Lineage (GTDB taxonomy): Bacteria > Pseudomonadota > Alphaproteobacteria > Reyranellales > JAQSWP01 > JAQSWP01. The sequence continues at coordinate 2,267 of JBFWZG010000105.1, read as the reverse complement.
TGTCCGGTTTGACCGAACCGCCGTAGAGGATGCGCGTGGCGGCGGCATCGTCCATGCGCTGCGCCAGCGTTTTGCGGATATGGGCATGGGCGACCGCGACATCGTCCGTCGAGGGGGTGCGGCCGGTGCCGATCGCCCAGACCGGTTCGTAGGCGACTACCGTCGTCGCCGCCTTCGATGCAGCGGGCACGCTCCCCAGCACTTGCCGCTCCAGCACCGCGAGCGTCCGGCCCGCGTCGCGCTCTTCCAGCGTTTCGCCGATGCAGATAATCGCGGTCAGACCGGCGCGGGCGGCGGCCTGCGCCTTGGCGCGCACCGTGTCGTCTGTTTCGCCGTGCAGGGTGCGGCGCTCGGAATGCCCGACGATCACGGCGGAAGCGCCCGCATCCTTCAGCATCTCGGCGCTGAGATCGCCGGTATAGGCGCCCTTTTCCTCGGCGCGGCAGTCCTGGCCGCCCACTATCAGCGCGCTGCCTCGCGCCGCCTCGGCCACGGCGGAGAGGATCGTCGCCGGCGGGCACACCAGCATGTCGAAGCCCGGCGTCCCCTTCGCCAGCAGGCCGGTCAGTTCGCGGGCCAGCGCCAGCCCGTCGGCGCGCAGCCCGTTCATCTTCCAGTTGCCCGCGATCAGGCTGCGCCGCTGCGATGCCATCCGTCCTCACTCCCGAAATGCCGATTTCCGCTTTTCCCCTAGCATCTTGGGCCCGCCGCCACCACCCGGGACGCGCCCGGAATCGCGGCCAAACGCGGGTTGCCGCCGCCTTCGCGCGGGTGGTACTTAGTGCGGCCCGGAACGCCAGAGTTCCGGAGGCGTCACAGGCGGAGTGGTCTAATGCTGCAAGCGATGCGCAGTTCATCGAAATCGGTGGTTGCGGTCATCATGTTCGTCATCCTGATCGTGTCGTTCGGCCTGTGGGGCGTGGGCGACATATTCCGGGACAGCGGGCGCGATCCGGTGGCCGCCGAGGTCGACGACGTCAAGATCTACGCCCGCGAAGTGCGCGAGGGATTCAACGTGCAGCTCCAGGCGCTGCAGCAGAGCGGCCGGCCGATCGGCTTCGAGCAGGCGGTGCAGCTCGGCCTGCCCAACATCGTGCTTGAAGGGCTGATCGGCGAGGCGCTGCGCCAGAAACTCGTGCAGGACAAGGGGCTGACCGTCAGCGACGACCGGCTGCGCGCGCTGATCGTCGCCGAGCCGGCTTTCCGCAACCAGCTCGGCCAGTTCGATCGGCAGATCTACCAGTATTTCCTGCAGCGCGAACGCATGAACGAAGCCATGCACCTCGCCCAGCTGCGGCGCGACTTCGGCGCCAACCAGTTCTACGGCGCGCTGGAGCAGAACATCCGCGTACCCGACGCCTACCGCGATCTCGTTTACCGCATCCGCTTCGAACGCCGCGTGGCCCAGACCGCCCTGCTGCCGCTGTCGGCGGTCAAGGAGACGCCGGTGCCGACCGACGAGGCGCTGAAGACCTATTACGAGGCCAACAAGACGCGTTTCGCCCAGCCCGAGTACCGCAAGCTGGATTACATCTACGTCAAGGCCGACGACGTGCTCAACGAGATCAAGGTCAGCGATCAGAAGATCCGCGAGGAGTACGAGATCCGTCGCAACGAATTCACCAAGCCCGAAACCCGCGAACTCGAGCAGGTCATCGTCGACAGCGAGGAAAAGGCGCGGCAGATATCCGACCTGGTCGCCAAGGGCGCGACGCTGGCGGATGCTGCGAAGCAGGTGCTGGGCGACGCGGGCCGCGTGATCTCGCTGGGCGAGGTCGGCAAGGGCGAACTGCCGGCGGAGATCGCCGATCCGGCCTTCGAACTGGCCGAAGGTGCGGTCAGCGTCCCGATTCGCACCGGTTTCGGCTGGCATATCGTTCGCGCCGTCAAGGTTATGCCGCAGACGGTCAAGACGCTCGACGAAGTCCGCGACGAGGTCGTCGAGGCCGTGCGCCGCGCGCAGGCGCCGGACCTGCTGCTCTCGCGCGCCACCGACCTGGAGCGCCAGATCAACCGCGGCACCCCGCTCGAGGAGGCCGCCCGCAGCATCGGCGCCAAGGTGGAGACGGTCGAGGCGATCGACGCCCAGGGCGGCGGCCGCGACGGACTGCCGGCGACCGATATAGACAACGTGCGCGAACTGACGCGCCGCGCCTTCAATCTGCGCAAGGGCGACGAGAGCGGCTTGACCGAACTCGGTAACGGCGACTTCTTCGTCTTCCGCGTGGTCGACGTCTATCCGGCGCGCGTCCCTGAGCTGGCCGAGA
>JBFWZG010000104.1:0-13315 GCA_050185515.1 Reyranellaceae bacterium | reverse complement strand
GCGGTGACCTCTTCGGCCGCCGCCGCCTCAACCCCGATCGTCACCCCGATGCCGGCCCGGCGCAGCGCTTCGATGCCGCGACCGGCGACGCGGCGATCGGGATCCGATATCGCCACCACGACGCGGCCTATACCGGCGGCGATCAATGCCTCGGCGCAGGGCGGCGTGCGCCCATGGTGACTGCATGGCTCCAGAGTGACATAGGCGGTAGCGCCCTGCAGGGATATCCCCGCCTCGGCGGCGCGCGTCAGGGCATGCGCCTCGGCATGCGGGCGGCCACCCTCCTGGGTCCAGCCATTGGCCAGCAGGCGCCCGTCGCGCACCAGCACGCAGCCGACCGAGGGGTTGGGCCAGGTGCGGCCGAGATTGCGCCGCGCCAGTGCCAGCGCAGCCGTCATCCAGTGATTGTCGTCAGGCATGGCGGCGCGCTTGCATGGCGGCCCGCGTCACTCCTCGATTGCGTCGCCGCCCAGCTTGCCGAGGAAATCCTCGAAATCCTTGGCTTCGCGGAAATTGCGGTAGACCGAGGCGAAGCGGACATAGGCGACGGGATCGAGCGCCGACAGCGCGTCCATCACCAGCTCGCCGATATGGGTCGAGGGAATTTCGCTTTCGCCGGAGCTCTCGAGCCGACGCACGATGCCGTTGACGATCCGCTCGATGCGTTCGGGATCCACGGGGCGCTTGCGGCAGGCGGTGATGATCGAGCGCGCCAGCTTGTCGCGATCGAACGGGACGCGCTGGTTGTTCTTCTTGACCACGGTCAGTTCGCGCAGCTGCACGCGCTCAAAGGTGGTGAAGCGCGAGCCGCAGGCCGGGCAGAAGCGCCGGCGGCGGATCGCCGAATTGTCCTCGGTGGGACGCGAGTCCTTCACCTGGGTATCTTCATTGCCGCAAAACGGACAGCGCATGGTTCAGTCCCCCAATCCCCTAGCGGTCAACGCCCGCCATAAATCGGAAAGCGCGCGCACAAGGTCAGGACCTTGTCCGCCACCGCCTTCTCGTTCCCCGAATTGTCGTTGTTCTTGTTCACCAGACCGTCGAGCACGTCGGCAATCAGACCGCCGACCTGTCGGAACTCGGCGACGCCGAAACCGCGCGTGGTTCCCGCAGGGCTACCCAGTCGCACGCCGGACGTTACCGTCGGCTTCTCCGGATCGAACGGCACGCCATTCTTGTTGGTGGTGATGCGCGCCCGCTCGAGGCTCTCGACGCAGACATTGCCCGTCAGCTTCTTCGAGCGCAGGTCGACCAGCATTAGATGGTTGTCGGTGCCGCCCGACACCAGATCGTAGCCGCGCTCCTGCAGCGCGGCCGCCATGGCCTTGGCGTTCTCGACCACGGCTGCGGCGTAGGCGCGGAACTCCGGCGTCAGCGCCTCGCCGAAGGCCACCGCCTTGGCGGCGATCACGTGCATCAGCGGCCCGCCCTGCATGCCGGGGAAAACGGCCGAGTTGATCTTCTTCGCCAGCGCCTCGTCGTTCGTCAGCACCATGCCACCGCGGGGACCGCGCAGCGTCTTGTGCGTGGTCGTCGTGGCGATATGGGCATGCGGAAACGGGCTGGGATGGGCGCCGCCGGCCACGAGCCCGGCGAAATGCGCCATGTCGACCATGAAAATGGCGCCGATCGAGTCGGCGATCTGGCGGAAGCGGGCGAAATCCCAGAAGCGCGGATAGGCCGAACCGCCGGCGATGATGAGCTTCGGCTTGTGCTGCTCGGCGAGCTTCGCCACCTGATCCATGTCAATTCGCTGGTCGTCCTTGCGCACGGTGTAGGGCACGACGTTGAACCACTTGCCGGACTGGTTGGCCGGCGAGCCATGCGTCAGGTGGCCGCCCGCGGCCAGGTCCAGTCCCATGAAAGTGTCGCCCGGCTTGAGGCAGGCCATGAAAACTGCCTGATTGGCCTGCGCGCCGGAATGTGGCTGCACGTTGGCAAAGCCGCAGCCGAACAGCTTCCTGGCCCGTTCGATCGCCAGCGCCTCGGCGACGTCGACGAATTCGCAGCCATTGTAGTACCGGCGGCCGGGATAGCCCTCGGCGTACTTGTTGGTCATCACCGAGCCTTGCGCTTCGAGCACGGCGCGGCTGACGATGTTCTCCGAGGCGATCAATTCGATCTGGTTCTGCTGCCGGTCGAGTTCGTGCGCGATGGCGTCGAAAATCTCGCGATCGGCCTGCTCAAGGCTGCGCTCGAAGAAACCGGCATGGGTTACGACCGGTTTGGCGGCGCCAGTGCTCGACATGTTTCTGCTCTCCTCGTCGCGCCTCTCAGGCGCCAAGCTTGGCGACGCGGTTCTGGTGCCGGCCGCCTTCGAATTCGGTTTCCAGAAAGGCGCGCAAGGTTTGTCGCGCCACTTCGATGCCTATAACGCGCGCGCCCATCGCCAGGACATTCGCGTCGTTGTGCTGACGCGCCAGGCGGGCGCTGGTCACGTCGTGACAAAGGGCGGCGCGCACGGCCCTTTCGCGATTGGCCGCGATGGAAATGCCGATGCCCGTGCCGCACACGATGACGCCTCGCCGCACCTTTCCTTCGGCGACGGCCTGCGCCAGCCGTCGGCCGAAATCCGGATAGTCGACGGATGCGGTGGAGTCCGTGCCAAGGTCGAGCACCTCGAATCCCAGCGCCGACAACTCGCCCTTCAGCAGTTCCTTGTACTCGAAACCGGCATGATCAGCCGCGACAGCGATGATTTCAGCCGCCATTTCAAGCCCTTGTGTCCCACGCGCCCCCGACGACAATCGAATACCATATCTCGGCGGCCCCCGCTACAGCCCTACCAGAAATGGCGGCGGGCCGCTGCCGTCATCCCCGTACCCTGACGCATGACCGGCATAGAAAAAGGGCCCGGTCGTAACCGGGCCCCCGATGCCTGTTTTGGCCGGAAAACGGCTAGTTGACGTAGTCGTACGCGCCGCCCTTCCAGACATAGACCACATAGCCCGGTGCGCTGACGTCGCCCTTCTTGTCGAAGGAGAACTTGTTCATCACCGTGTCGAAGGTGCCCGAGCGCAACGCCTTGATGACGTCGGCGGTCTTTACCGACTTGGCAATCGTCGCCGCCTGAGCCCAGGCCTGGATGGCTGCGTAGGTATAGAGCGTGTAGCCCTCGGGGTCGTACCCGCCAGCCTTGAACTTGTCGACCACCGGCTTGGCGGCCGCGTTCTTGCGCGGATCGGGCGAGAAGGTCATCAGCGTGCCGGCGCCCGCGTCGCCTGCGATGGCCCAGAACTGCTTATCGACCAGCGCGTCGCCGCCCATCAGCGGCGCGTTGAGGCCCGCTTCCTTGGCCTGGCGCACGATAAGCCCGGCCTCGGGGTGGTAGCCGCCGAGATAGATCAGTTCGATGCCGGCCTGCTTCATCTTGGAGATCAGCGCCGAGTAGTCCTTCTCGCCGGCGGTGATCGCCTCGTACATCGTCTCCTTCATGCCCTTGGCGGCGAGCGCCTTGCGGGTCTCGTCGGCCAGGCCCTGTCCGTAGGCGGTCTTGTCGTGAATGATCGCGACCTTCTTGCCCTTGAACTTGTCGGCGATATAGCCGGCGGCAATGATGCCCTGCTGGTCGTCGCGGCCGCAGACGCGGAACACGTTGTTATAGCCACGCTCGGTGAAGGTCGGGTTGGTCGAAGCCGGCGAGATCTGCAGGATGTTCTCTTCCTTGTAGACGTCGGAAGCCGGGATCGACGAACCCGAGCAGAAATGGCCGATGACGACGGCAACCTTGTCCTGCACGGCGCGGTTGGCGACCGACACCGCCTGCTTGGCGTCGCACTGGTCGTCGCCGATCACGAGCTGCAGCTTCTGCCCGTTGACGCCACCCTTGGCGTTGAGGTCAGCGATCGCCATTTCGGCGCCGCGCTTCATCTGCTCGCCGAAACTGGCGAGCTGGCCGGTGATCGGCCCGTTGAGGGCGACCTTGATCTGCGCCGAGGCGACGCCGGCATAGAGGCCCGCCGCCGTGAGGACGGCAAGACCGATGGCAAGTTTGCGCATTTTGCATCTCCCTGTTGATGCGACTGGAAACGGACTCTAGTGGCTGGAACCGTGGTCGGCAAGGTTGTCGGCCGAACCGGCTTTCTCGCGCCAGCGAAACGGATCGGCGCGTTCGTATAGCCATGGATACTGACGCACCATCAGGTCCGCCAGGGTCAGCCGATAACCGAGCGACGACAGCGCCAGCACGGCGACGTAGCCGGCCACGAATGGCACAGGCGCCAGCAATTCGCCCTCGAACAGGGCGAACTCGAGGAATCGCCCGCTGGCAGCCAGCAACAGCGAATAGAACGCCACCTGCCAGTACGGCCGCCACGTGCCGGCAATCGCCTGGCCCATGAGAAAGCCGCAGCCGCCGGCCAGCACCACCATGACGCCGATGAAGACCGGAATTTCGGCGCCGAGTATCTCGTTCATCAGCCGTGCCCCCCTTCCAGGTAGGCGGCGCGGATCTGTTCGTTGGCCAGCAGGTCCTGGCCCGTTCCCGTCATGGCGATCTGGCCGTTGACCAGCACGTAGCCGCGATGCGCCAACCGCAGCGCGTGGAAGGCGTTCTGCTCCACCAGCAGAACTGTCACGCCGTCGCGCCGGTTGATTTCCTCGATGATCGAGAAGATCTGCCGAACGACGAGCGGCGCCAGGCCAAGCGACGGTTCGTCGAGCAGCAGCAGGCGCGGCCGGCTCATCAGGGCGCGGGCGATCGCCAGCATCTGCTGTTCGCCGCCAGACAGCGTGCCACCACGCTGCTCGCGCCTCTCCTTGAGCCGCGGGAACAGGCCGAAGACGCGCTCGAGGTCGTCGTCGAAATGGGCCGGATCGGCCGCCACCGCGCCCAGCCGCAGGTTCTCCAGCACGCTCATGCGCGGAAAGATGCGACGGCCTTCGGGCGCATGTGCCAGGCCGCGACGCACCAGCTGGTGCGTCGGCACGCCGACGATGTTCTCGCCGTCGAGCAGGATCCGCCCATACCGCGGCCTGGGATTGCCGCAGATCGTCATCAGCAGGGTCGACTTGCCCGCGCCGTTGGCGCCGATCAGCGACACGATTTCGCCGGTCGCCACCTCGACGTCGACGCCTTTCAGCGCGTGCACCGCGCCGTAGAAGGTTTGAACGCCCTCGATCTTCAGCATCAGGCCTGCCCCGCCAGCTCGCGCTCCACCGCATCCTCCTCGTCGCCGAGATAGGCGCGGATGACAGCGGGATCGGCCCGCACCGCGGCGGGCGCACCGTCGGCGATCTTGCGGCCGTAGTCGAGCACCACGATGCGATCGGAAATCTGCATCACGACGCTCATGTCGTGCTCGATCAGCAGCACGCCGCAATCGTGGTTGTCGCGTATGAAGATGAGCAGTTCGTTGAGTTCGTGCGATTCGCGCGGATTAAGGCCGGCAGCCGGCTCGTCGAGGCAGAGCAGTGCCGGCTCGGTGCACATGGCGCGCGCGATCTCCAGCCGCCTCTGCCCGCCATAGGGCAGCCCGGCGGCGGCGATATCCGCCATGCCGGCCAGGTTGATTCGCTCCAGCCAGTAGCGGGCCTTGTCGACCGCGTCCTTCTCCGCGCGGCGGTACGCCGGCCAGCCGAACAGCCCAAGCGCCGTGTACCCCGAGGCCAGCATCAGCTTGTTGTGCTGGGCGACGATCAGATTCTCGAGAACGGTCATCTTGCCGAACAGGCGAATGTTCTGGAACGTGCGCGCGACTCTCGCGTGCTGGGCGATGTGATGGCCCTGCATGCGCTCCAGCAGGTACTCGCGGCCTTCCCGCCGCAACGTCAGCCGCCCGACGCTGGGCTTGTAGAAGCCGGCGATGCAATTGAACACGGTCGTCTTGCCCGCGCCGTTGGGACCGATGATGGCGGTGATGTGGTCCGGCGCGGCGGCGAACGAAACGTCGTCGACCGCCACGAGCCCGCCGAAGCGCATGGTCAGATGCTCGACCTGCAGCAGCGGCGCCGTCACGGCGCGGCCTCCGGTTTGGGCTTCAGCTTTATCGTCGGCTCGCGATGCGCCAACAGGCCCTGCGGCCGCCATACCATGATCAGCACCATGGCAAGCCCGAAGGCGAGCATGCGGAACAGTGCGAACTCGCGCGCGATCTCCGGCAGCAGCGTCAGCAGCAGCGCCGCCAGCACGATGCCCGCCTGGCTGCCCATGCCGCCCAGCACGACGATCGCCAGAATCACCGCCGATTCGATGAAGGTAAAGCTCTCGGGGCTGATAAAGCCCTGGCGAGTGGCGAAGAAGCAGCCGGCGAAGCCGCCGAACATGGCGCCGATGGCGAAGGCGGTCAGCTTGGTGTTGGTGGGGTTGATGCCCAGCGCCTTGCAGGCGATCTCGTCCTCGCGCAGCGCCTCCCAGGCGCGGCCTACCGGCAGGCGACGGATGCGGGCGGTGAACAGGCTGGTGATCAGCGCCAGCAGCAGGATCAGGTAATAGAGGAAGATGATGCGGTGGAGCGAGGAATATTCGACGCCAATCAGTTCGTGAAAGGCCGTCTGCCCTTCCGGCGGATCGGCGGTGAAGGGGAAGCCGAAGAAAGACGGGCGCTGGATGCCGGAAATGCCGTTGGGCCCGCCGGTCACCGGCTGCCAATTGAGCAGGATGATGCGGATGATCTCGCCGAATCCCAGCGTCACGATGGCGAGATAGTCACCGCGCAGTCGCAGGACGGGAAAGCCGAGCAGAATGCCGAAAGTGGCTGCGAAGGCGCCGGCCAGCGGCAGGCTCTCCCAGAAGCCGAAGCCGAAATGCAGCGACAGCAGGGCGTAACTGTAGGCTCCGACGGCGTAGAAGGCGACATAGCCGAGATCGAGCAGGCCGGCCAGGCCGACCACTATGTTCAGTCCCCAGCCCAGCATGACGTAGATCAGCACCACCGTCGCCAGATCGACGACCGTGCGGTTGGCGAAGGGCAGGAACGGCATGACGATGGCGAAGCCGATCATCAGCGGCAGCAGCCAGCGATCGGCCAGCTTGCCGAGCTGCGCCATGCGATCGGGCTTGCCAATGGCGCCAGGCTGCGTCGACGCCTGGCTGTGGCGCATCTGACGCTCGCGCCACAGATCCATCAACGCCATGAACACCAGTCGGCCGACGAACACTGCTGCCGCGGCGTACGCGACGTATTCGAAACGGGCGCGCACGCCGAGCGGCCCCCCGGTGTCGATGGTCTCGAAACCTAGCAGCGGCAACGCCAGCACCGCGGCGACCAGTGCGGCAATGGCCGCGTCCTTGAGCCGTTGCGCCGGGGTCATGTCAGACCTTCTCGACGTCGGGCGAGCCGAGCAGCCCGGTAGGCCGGAAGATCAGCACGATGACGAGGATGGCGAACACCGCCACGTCCTTGTACTCGATGCTGAAATAGGCCGACCAGAACGCCTCGATGAGGCCGATCAGCAAACCGCCCAGCATGGCGCCCGGCAGGCTGCCGATCCCGCCGAGCACCGCGGCGGTGAAGGCCTTCAGCCCGGCGAGAAAGCCGATGTAGAAATCGACCACGCCGTAGTAGAGCGTCACCATGACGCCGGCGACCGCCGCCAGCAGCGCGCCCATAACGAAGGTAAGCGAGATCGTGCGGTCGGTGTGGACGCCCAGCAGCGAGGCCATTACCCGGTCCTGCTCGCAGGCGCGCTGGGCGCGACCCAACGGCGTGGTTGCGATCACCCATGAAAAGCCGGCCATCAGCGCTACGGTCAGCAGGATGATGATGATCTGGAGGTAGGAGATGTTGACGGTGAAGTTCGCACCCTCCATCAGTTCGAAGCCGCCACGGATCATCGGCGGCAGCGGCTTGATCTTGGCGCCCTGGCTGATCTGCACGTAGTTCTGCAGGAAGATCGACATGCCGATAGCGGAGATCAGCGGCGCCAGTCGCGGCGAACCGCGCAGCGGCCGATAGGCGATGCGCTCGACCGTCCACCCGTACAGCGAGGTTATCGTCATCGACACCAGCAGCACGATCATCAGCGCCAGCGGCAGCCAGGTGATGCCGAGCAGCCCGAGGATGGCGAAGCAGATGACCGCGATGAAAGCGCCGATCATGTAGATCTCGCCATGGGCGAAATTGATCATGCCGATGATGCCGTAGACCATCGTGTAGCCGATGGCGATCAGGCCGTAGATCGCGCCCAGCGTGACCCCGTTGATCAACTGCTGGAGAAAATACTCCATACGCCCCCTGCCCGGACCCGCGGTCCGCGTCGCGACACCCCTGCCTGTGAATGCCGGCCGCGGTACGTGCCGCGACGGCTTTTCTGCAATATGCTAGAAGGCGTCAGTTCCGGGCAAGGGCTAAAACCTTGGAAAAAGGCGGCAAACCGCCTTGGCCGGGACCGCGAAGCACGTTAAACCAGCGCCGCCGTCGCCTTGGCGGCGAAGACCGTCCGCATCCGGGAGACCGCGCCATGACGCCGCCGAAATCAGCTGCTGCCAAGACCGACGCCAGAAGCCATGCCGCGCGGGGCTTCGCGTGGGAGGATCCGTTCCTGCTCGACGAGCAGTTGAGCGAAGAGGAGCGCGCCATCCGCGACACCGCGCGCGACTATTGCCAGGAGCGGCTGATGAGCCGCGTGCTCGAGGCCAATCGCCACGAGAAGTTCGACCGCGAGATCATCAACGAAATGGGCGCGCTCGGCCTGCTGGGAGCCGTTTTGCCGGCCAAGTACGGCTGCTCGGAAGTCAACTACGTCTCCTACGGGCTGATCGCCCGCGAAGTCGAGCGTGTCGACAGCGGCTACCGTTCGGCGATGAGCGTGCAATCGTCCCTGGTGATGTATCCGATCTACGAGTTCGGCACCGAAGAGCAGCGCATGAAGTATCTGCCGAAGCTGGCGACCGGAGAATGGGTCGGCTGCTTCGGCCTGACCGAGCCCGACCACGGATCCGATCCCGGTGGCATGAAGACACGCGCCACGACGGTGCCCGGCGGCTTTGAACTCAGCGGCGCCAAGATGTGGATCACCAACTCGCCGATCGCCGACGTGCTGGTGGTGTGGGCCAAGCTCGACGGCGGCGCCATTCGCGGCTTCATACTGGAACGCGGCATGAAGGGCCTGACGACGCCGAAGATCGAAGGCAAGTTCAGCCTGCGGGCCTCGATCACCGGCGAGATCGCCATGGACAATGTGTTCGTGCCAGCCGAGAACATCCTGCCCAACGTCTCGGGCCTCCGCGGCCCCTTCTCCTGCCTAAATTCCGCCCGTTACGGCATCGCCTGGGGCGCCATGGGTGCGGCGGAATTCTGCTGGATGCAGGCGCGCCAGTACACGCTCGACCGCAAGCAATTCAACCGGCCGCTGGCCGCCAACCAGCTGATCCAGAAGAAGCTGGCCGACATGCAGACCGAAATCGCGCTTGGCCTGCAGGCCTGCCTGCGCGTCGGCCGGCTGCGCGACGAGCATCGCGAGCAGCCGGAAATGATTTCGCTGATCAAGCGCAATAACTGCGGCAAGGCGCTGGACATTGCCCGCACCGCCCGCGACATGCACGGAGGCAACGGAATTTCCGACGAGTACCACGTCATCCGGCACGTCATGAACCTCGAGGCCGTAAACACCTACGAGGGCACGCACGACGTGCATGCGCTGATTCTGGGGCGCGCCATGACCGGCCTGCAGGCATTCAGCGCCGGCTGAGAAAGATGCCGGCCGGCGACCGCGCGGGCGCTGCGGACGAGCCGCTGATCACGGCGGTCGTCAACAACTACAATTACGGACGCTATCTGCACAACGCCATTGGCAGCGTGCTGCGCCAGACCTACCCCCGCATGGAACTGATCGTGGTCGACGACGGCTCGACCGACCATTCGCGCGAGATCATCGCCTCATACGGCGACCGCGTCAGGCCGATCCTCAGCGCCAATGGCGGCCAGGCCAACGCCGTCAATCTTGCCGCTGCGGCCGCACGCGGCGACTACATGGCGTTTCTCGATTCCGACGATTTCTGGGTGCCGTCGAAAATCGAAAAGATGGTGGCGCTGGCCGCACAGCGGCCGGACGCCGGCTTTCTTTACCATCGCTACGTCAACACCGATCTTCACGGCAACGCGCTCAGCGGCGCCGAACCGGTGACGTTGCTGCCTGCAGATTTTCGCAGGGGCTACTTGAAGAGCGGTGGCTCCTACTGGCATACGGTGATGTCGACGATCTTCATGCGCACCGATCTCGTGCGCCGCATCGTGCCGATCCAGACCTATCCCAATCGCGAAGGCGCCGACTCGATCCTGGCCGACTGCAGCATCATGATGACGCGCCTCGCCGCCCATCCCGAAGGCCTCGCCTATCGACGCATCCATGGCGCCAATTTCTACGCCGCTGGACGGGAGACCCATAAACGCACCCGCGACATACGCGAAGGCGACATCAGGCGCATCGAGTGGCGTGCCTTCTGCGTCCGCCAGATCCTGCGCCGCAACGGCATCGAGTTCGACGTCGATCTCGACCGCAACGAGTGGCGGATGATCAACCTCTACCTGCTGGGACGCGCCAGCCGCACCCAGGTGATGCGCGCCAGCCTCGGAAATCGCGAGCATGGATTGCGGCAGCGCATCAAGCGTCTGCGCTGGGCGCTCGGTACCCTGCCGGGCAACGCCGTCTCCGACTCCGACTGAGAGACTTCAGGCGGCGCCAGCCAGTTCCTCGACCGCCGCGACGATCGACGGCAACGCGGGAGCCGGCGGATCGAGCGCAATCTGACGCGCCGCATGCTGGGCGTTCTGCACCATGTCGAGATTGCGGAACAGGCGCGCCAGCGTATCGGCAATGGCGGCGGGATCGCTGGCGGCGCCGATACGAAAGCCGGCGTTGGCGCGCTGCAGCATGTCGGCCACCGCATTCTGCTCGACGGTGAACGGCAGCAGAATCTGCGGCACCCCCAGACCCAGACAGTGTGTGGCGACGCGGGCGCCCGCATGGTGCAGCACAAAGCTCGATTGCGGGGCCATGGCCAGGGCCTCGCCTGCCGAGGGGTGGACGGTGATGGCGGGGTTCTCGAGCAGATAGGCGTGCATCGGCTGGGTCATTCCCCGAACGTGGACATGCACCGGCGTCTGGCCGAAATCCGTCAGCGCCATGACCAGCGTCTCGACATTGGGGAACTGGATGTCGAGCACGGCCGTCATCGCCGGGCGGTCGGCCGGCGTCACAGGCGAGGGCGGCCTCAGCAAGGGGCCGGCCGTACGCTCGCGCCGGAGGCTGGCATAGGGATCGCACAACGCCAGGCCGTAGGACACGGCGCGGTCAGCCGCCAGCAGTTGACCGCTGGCGGCAATCGCGCTTGCGCCGATCATCTCTGCGGCGGCATTGGCGTTCTGCACGATCTGCACCTCGCTCAGCACCGGCGCGATATTGGCGTGCAGCCTAGGCAGCGGCCCGCCCGTCACCGGGGGAAGGGTTTCGGCCGAGCCGGCGATGATCAGAGGGCGTTGGCCACGCATGGCGAAGGCGAGTACGGGGGCGCCCACGGCGACGGCGACGTCGGTCGGTACCGCACGCGCCAGGTTACGCCAGGCCACGGCCAGCGCCGCCAGCAGCGGCGGCGCGGCAAATCCCTGTAGGGCGAGTTTGTCGGCGAGCCCCCCTTCCCTGGGCGGCTTCATCACCAGATCGGCGCGCAGCGACGGTACCGGGGCGGGCAGGATTCTGTCGGCCAGGCGGACGTCGAGCACGGTCGCCAGCGTGACCGGATCGCCCGCCGCCAGCTGGACATCGTGGCCGCGCCGAACCAGTTCATAAGCCATGTCGGCCATGTCCAGAAGTAGGTCTGGGCTCGATGCCAGTTCCCAGCCGATCAGAACGCGTGCCATGCGGGAAGTTCGACCTCTGCTGTGAGATAGGCGCGAATAAGCCCGAAACGGCGAAGGCCGGCGGAAACCACCGGCCCTCGAACCAAGACTGTCTTGAGGCGTCTGCTACTCGGTCTGCCCGCCGCCGGGACCGCCGCCCGATCCACCGACGGCCGATCCGGTCTTGCGCTTCTCGAACACGTTAAGTTCGGTGAGCGGCACGGTGTCCGGATCGTCCTCGCGATGACGGCGGATCAGCGTCTTGTTGTCGCCGAAGTAGTAACGGATACCGGCCAGGGCGTAGACGTTGCTGTTCGAGCCGCCGCCTGCATCGGCGAAAATCGACAGGCCCGGCAGAGCTGCGAAGCCGGGCTGGAACTCGAAGCCGCCGCGGCCGAAGCCGCTGCCAGCCTCGATGCCGCCACCGGCCCGGACCATGAAGTTGTCGCTGATGTAGAACTTCAGGTTGACGCCGGCGACGATGCCGTCGTCGACCTCGATCCTGCTGCTGCGGTTGCCCCACTGGTAGGCGACGTTGCCACCAAGGGTGAAGCGGCCGAAATAGGCGTCGCCCTCGATGCCGAGCCGCGAAACGCCTGCATCCTTCATCTCGCCGTGCTGGCCATATATGCCCAGCAGGCCTTTCGTCGGATCGCGCCAGAACAGATGCGCACCGGCGCCCCAATAGAAGCGTCCGTCGGCTGATCCGGCGGCGCCGTCGACCTGGATACCGAACTGCTGACCGATCGGCGCCGTCAGCGCCGCACCTGCAAAACCGGCGGCCCCATCGATTCCGCCACCCTCTGTCTTCACGAAGCCGCCGCGGGCGTCGACCTTGGCGTTGACGCCCGAAACGGCCGGACCGCCCTGCTGGGCAACGGCAACGGTCGCGATACCGCCAACGCCGAGCGCCGCGGCGACGCCGGCGAGCACATTGCGGACCGTCTTCGCGCTCCCCTGAACCGGCACCAGGCGCCGTGAGGCGCGATCGACGGCGACCAGTGGGCGCAGCGGCAGGGCGTCCACGATCAGCACGCTGAGCGGTGGACGGTTGAAGCGGCTGCCGGTGCGCTCGGTTGCCCGATCGACCGCAGCGAGAACGGCGGCTGCGGCGCGCTCGGCCTCCATACCCGGTTTGGCGACGACGTAGAGAATGCGCGCGACGGGATCTAGGAACACGCCGCGCAGCCCGGCGCCAAGCTCGGCACGCGCTTCGCGCACGGCACCGACCACGACCATGGCGCGACCGACGATGGCCGTCGGATCGAACAGATTGGCCTGATGTTCGAACGGCCTGACCAGTTCTTCCAGCGTCCGGCTGCCGGCGATGCGGCGGGCGTCATGCTGGCGAACGACGATCTCGGCATCGAGGCCGGACGCCGCCAGAGCCTTCGCTGCCCCTTCCTTGAGAGCGGCGATCGGCGCGTCGCCGGTCAGATGCAGCACGACGCGCTTGCCGTCGCGATCGACACCGGCATGGAAGACCGGCGCCGGGGCATTCCTGAGATAGGACTGCAAGCTGGCGCTGAGGGAACCCG
>JBFWZG010000103.1:10966-13394 GCA_050185515.1 Reyranellaceae bacterium | reverse complement strand
CGCTGCGCATCGGTATGCGCCACGTCCTCGAGCGCGGCGATGCCCGCGGCCTGCGCCGCCAGGTTGACGTTGAAGGGCTGACGCAGGCGGTTGATGGTGTCGGTCACGGTTTCGGAGGCGTACATCCAGCCCAGCCGCAGCCCGCCTAGCCCGTAGATCTTCGAGAAGGTGCGGGTCATCACCACGTTATCCGCCGCATCGACCAGCTCGAGCCCGGCCGAATAGTCGTTGCGCGAAACATATTCGGCATAGGCCGCGTCGATCACCAGCAGCACGTTGGCCGGCAGCCCGTCATGGAGCTTCTTCAGTTCCTCGCGGGTCAGATAGCTGCCGGTCGGATTGTTGGGATTGGCGACGCAGACGATGCGCGTCCTGGGCGTCACCTTCGCCAGCATGGCGTCGACGTCGCCACGCAGATCCTTCTCCGGCGCCGCGACCGGCGTGGCGCCGACGCCCTTGGCGTTGATCGCGTACATCAGGAATCCGTGGGCGCTGTAAAGCAGCTCCTCGCCGGGCCCGAGATAGGCGCGCACCAGCAGGTTCAGCAGCTCGTCGGAACCGGCGCCGCAGACGATGCGCGCCGGATCGAGCCCGTAATGCCGGCCGATGGCGGCGCGCAGATCGGTCGATCCACCTTCGGGATAGCGATGCAGCTCCGCCGCCGCCTTGCGATACGCCTCCATCGCCTTCGGGCTTGGACCCAGCGCGCCCTCGTTGGACGACAGCTTGGTCGGTTTCTCGAAGCCGGGGATCGAATCCTTGCCGCCGACATAGGGGGCGATGTCGAGAATGCCCGGACGCGGCTTCAGCGTGCTCATCCTTCTCTCCGTACGGATCAGCCGGCCAGATCGACCGGCACGGCGTAGGCGCCGACCGGCGTCAGCCGCAGATTAGGCGTCGCCAGGGCCTGCTCGATGGCGGCCAGCCGGGGGTCGCCCGCAATGATAAAGGCCGGCAGCTCGACGAGGTAGAGCGTGCCGCCGCCGGCGATGTCGTGGCGGATCGCCGAGGTGAAACCCGGCAGGCCGACCGCCGCCAGCGCCTGGGAAATGCGCGAGCGGCTGAGATCGGACGGCGAATCGAGGATCAGCAGCGAACGGTCGAGCCCGGCTTCCTCAGGCGCGCTCGGTTCGGGCTGCAGCCGCGCCAGTATCAGAGCTGACAGCCCCTCGGTGCGCGGATTGCCGGTGCGGTAGAACGGCGCGCGCGCCACGATGCAGGGCGTGGTCGGTTCGTTGCTGTTCATGGCCGGCCACCAGGGCTGCGGATCGCCCTCGACCGGCAGCGGCAGCATGCCGACGACGTTGGCGTCCTCTGCGATATCCGCCAGCACGCGCGCCGGCGTGGTGTGGCGGCGCATGGGAACCTGGATGCCGAAATGGTCGCGCGCCATGTCCCAAAAGCCGCGCTGCTCTTCCGGCACGCAGACGGCGACCGCGAACGGCCCCTGCAGGCCGGTGACGGCCGAAATCATCTCGCGCCACATGCGCACCAGGGCGGCCAGCGGGAAACTGCCGTCGTGGCGATCGAGCAGCCGGCGCAGCACCAGCGCCTCGCGGCCGGGGCGCAGGGCCAGCCGGCCGTCGGCGCCTTTGGCGCGGCCGATACGCTCGACGATTTCGGTGCGCTGGCGCACCAGATCGTGCAGCGCATTGTCGATCTCGTCGATCTGGCGGCGGAGTTTCTCGAGTTCGCTGGACATGGGATTGCGGTGGCTCGGCCCGGATCGGGCGAAGGGCGATAGTAGTAGGGGCAGAAGGCCGCAAAAGCAAAGAAAACATTGACACCGGGAGGCGTCGGTCCCTAGCTAGCAAACCCTTTGCAAACAAGGCCGAAACGACCGGTTTTCAGTCATGACCGCCGCCCCCGATCCCATGCCGCCGAGCGCGCTGGCGCTGCGCGCCGGCAAGTCCGCCGTGCTGGGCGCGGAACGCCCGTTGCGGCTCGATTGCGGTGCGGAACTCGGCCCCTTCACCGTCGCCTACCAGACCTACGGAACGCTCAATGCAGAGCGCAGCAACGCGGTGCTGATCTGCCATGCGCTGACGCTCGACCAGTTCGTCGCCGACGTGCATCCGGTGACCGGCAAGCCGGGCTGGTGGACCAGCCTGGTGGCGCCCGGCAAACCGCTCGATCCGGCCAACTACTTCATCATCTGCGCCAACGTCATCGGCGGCTGCATGGGCAGCGTCGGCCCGAGCGAGACAGACCCGGCCACCGGCGCGCCGTACGGGCTGGGCTTCCCGGTCGTCACCATCGCCGACATGGTGCGCGCCCAGGCCATGCTGCTCGACCATCTCGGCATCGAAACCCTGTTCTGCGTGCTGGGCGGCTCGATGGGCGGCATGCAGGTGCTGCAATGGGCCAGCGCCTATCCCGAACGGGTGTTCTCGGCCATTCCCATCGCCACGGCGGCGCGCCATTCGGC
>JBFWZG010000103.1:8121-10866 GCA_050185515.1 Reyranellaceae bacterium | reverse complement strand
AACTTCAAGCAGGTCGACGGGCGCGGCATCGAACTCAGCCAGCAGGGCGTCAACGCCTGCGTCGGCAACGGGCTGTCGGTGATCCAGGGCGATGCCGACACCGATCTCGGCGCCTATCCGGCCGACGCTTTCGACTACGTGATCCTGAGCCAGACCCTGCAGGCGACGCGCGATCCGCGCGAGGTGCTGCGCCAGATGCTGCGGGTCGGCCGCCGCGCCGTGGTGTCGTTCCCCAATTTCGGCTACTGGCGCGTGCGACTCGGCCTGCTGCTGCGCGGCCGCATGCCGACCACGCGCACCCTGCCCTATTCCTGGTACGACACGCCCAACATTCATTTGTGCACGATCCGCGATTTCCTCGATCTGTGCGCCGAGCTGGGCGTCGAGATCGAACGCATGATCGCGCTGGGGCCCGACGGCCGGCGCGTCGGCAATGGCGGCGACCTGCCGGCGCTGATCAATCTGCGCGCCGAGCAGGCCGTCTTTCTGCTGCGCAACAAGGCCTAGCGCGGGCGGCGAATCAGCAGGGTCAGCGCCACGGTGACGGCGAAGATCGCCGTCGTCACCACCGTCATCCAGATCATCCCGTCGACGATCGCCTGGCCGACCAGCGGCTGCAGGGCTTCCGGGGCGCGGACGAGGAACCGCTCGGCGGCGGCAAGCGTGGGAGCGTTGCCTGCCGCCGCCGGCGGCAGTGCGGCCCCCAGCGCATCCACGTACACGGCTGCGCAGAGAGCCACACCAAAGGCTGTGCCGACCTGGCGCGCCATGGAAAGCGTGCCGGAGGCAAAACCCGATTTCTGCGGCGGCAGGGCGCTCACCGCAGCGAAGGAAGTCGCGGAAACCATCAGGCCGATGCCGAAGCCGCGCACGACCATGGACGGGAGCAGGCCGATCCAGTAGCCCGACTCCGGGGTCAGCATGAAGATCAGCAGCAGGCCGGCCGCGATCAGGCAGGCGCCGGCGACCGCGAACACCGCGCCGATGCGCGCGGCGTGCTTCTGCGCGATCGATCCGCCGATCAGCATCGTAATCGCGACCGGCAGCGTCGACGGCAGGAAGGCGATGCCGGCTTCGAGCGGTCCGAAACCCAGATAGTTCTGCATGAACAGGCTGAGGAACGGCAGCGAGCCGAAATTTCCGACGAAGAACAGGAAAGAGCAGGCGCAGACGATGGCGAAGGTGCGATTGGCGAATAGCGACAGGTCGAACAACGGCACGCGGGCGCGCTTCTGCCAGACGACGCAGGCATAGGTGAGGAAGGCGCCGGACAGCAGCAGCGACCAGGTCGCCGAGGCGCCCCAGCCGAGCACGGCGCCCTGGCGAATGCCGACCAGCAGCAGCAGCAGCGCCAACGAGATCAATGCCACGCCGAGCCAGTCGACCTGGCGCGTGACGGTGTCGTCGCGGCTCTCGCGCACGCCGGCGGCGCAGAAGACCAGAGCCAGCAGGCCGACCGGCGCATTGATGAAGAACACCCAGCGCCACGAATCGGCGCCGGCCAGCAGGCCGCCGAGAACCGGGCCCAGCAGCAGGCCGAGACCCGCGATGCCGCCGGAAATTCCGATCGCCTTGCCGCGCTGGCTGACGGGAAAGGCCTGCACCAGCAATGCCAGAGTGCCGGGCCACATGGCGGCGGCGCCGATGCCCTGAACGGCGCGCGCGGCGATGAGCTGCCACAGCGCGTCGGACAGCCCGCACGCGATCGACGCCAGGGTGAACAGCGCCAGCCCGACCATGTAGACGCGCTTGCGGCCGAGTATGTCGCCCAGCCGGCCGGCGGCGATGGTGAAGACGCCCATCATCAGCGCGTTGGCCGACACCACCCAGCCGACCTGTTCGGAGCTGGCGCCGAAATCGGCGCCGATCCGCGGCAGCGCCACCGTCACCAGGAACATGTCGATCGAGAGCATGAAGCCGCCGAGGCCCGCCGCCATCAGGGTCGGCAGGCGCGTCGGCTGGGCCGGAGCGGCGAGAACGGTGGCGGCGGACTGGCTCACGATCAGCTCGCCAATGCCAGTGTCTGATCGGCGCGCGAAGCGCCGGGCGCGACGAAGTCGAGCAGCAGACGATGCACGCTGTCCGCCGCGAGGATGCCGTTATGGCCGACGCCCGCGATCTGATGCAGTCGCGCGTTGGGCCAGGCATCGGCAACGATGGCGGATTCGCTTGCCGGCACCTGCCGGTCGAGCGGATCGTGCAGCAGCAGAGCGGACACATCTCGCGGCAGCGCCAGCCCGGTCGATTCCAGCGAATCGAGCGAGCGGCCATTGGCGATCGCGGCCGCCTGCAGCATGGCGTCAGTCGCGCGCGGCGGCAGACCGATCATGCCGGCGACGCGCAGGCTGGCGCGGCGCAGCGAAGCGGGCGCCGCCAGCGTCGCGATGCGCTTGGTCCGCAACCTTCTCGTCGCCGCCAAAGCGACGGCGGCGCCCCCGACCGAATGGCCGATCGCCGCATGGAACGGGCCGAACCGGCGGTCGGCCCGCAGAACCAGATCGGCAAAGGTCGAAACGGTCACGCGCGCATCCGGCGAATCGCCATGGCCCGGCGCGTCGAACGCCAGTACGCGGTGTCCTTGCGCCAGCAGCGCCTTCACGATCGGCGCCAGCTGGCTGGCGCGGCTGTCCCAGCCATGCATCAGCAGCACCGGCGGCAGGTCGAGTTCCTCCACCGTCGGCCGCCATTCGTACCCCGCCAGCGACAGGCCCTGCAGTTCGAGCGTCAGCGTTGCGGCGTTGAGCA
>JBFWZG010000103.1:6845-8021 GCA_050185515.1 Reyranellaceae bacterium | reverse complement strand
CCCAGCCGCAGGCTGGTGCGCTCGAGAATGGCGCGGCCGAGATCTTCCTTGGCCGGAAAATGATGGTGGATCGACGCCTTGCGGATGCCCACGGCATCGGCGATGTCCTGGTAGGAAAATCCGGCATAGCCGCGCTCCAGCAGCAGCTGTTCCCCGACGTCGAGAATGCGCGCGCGCGTATCGCCCTCGCCCGAAGCGGGCGCGGCAGCGGCGGTTATGGCGGCTTTCGACATAATTCTAGCCTACCTACTGGTAGGGAGATGTCAACTAAATATTTGTTCTGCTAACAACTAAATGTTGCTCCAAGGACTCTGCTAAAGGTCGCATTTAGGGATTCCAGACCATGAAAACTGCTGAAATTGAGGAGCTAGCCCGCCAAGATCAATGCGCAGGCCGTCGATTTGCGCACGCTGAACTCAGCAGAGTTCAATTACTTGGCGCAAACTTGCGTAATACAAATTTCTTGGGTGCAAATCTAGATGGAGCAGAGCTTTCGAAGGCCGACCTTAGCGACGCCGTTCTTGCTGGAGCTTTGCTGATCTTCGCGTCTTGCACTGAGACGATATTTGCTGGAGCCGATTTGACCGGATGCAATTTCTATAATTCGACACTTTTCAATGCAAATTTCGTGAAGTCTAACCTCTCTGGTGCAACCTTTCAGTCTGCATCACTGGATGGAGCGCTATTTCGGCAATCAGTTTTAGTAGGAGCAGACTTCGAGCAGGTTACCATTCATAAAGGAGGATTCTCTGAAGCCAGAATTTGTGGTGCAACATTTGAAAATTCCGGCCTCTACCAACTAGATTTCTCAAACAGTGATTTGTCTGGTGTCTGCATGACCGGAGTGGAACTCGGAGGAGTAAATCTTACCGGGGCAAACATGAAAGGCAGCGATCTAAGAAACGCTAAAATTTATCGGACGACGCTCAAGGGGGCGCAACTTTTGGGAACACGCTTCGACGGCGCGGTATTCACAGAAACAAATTTGTCAAACGTCAACTTTTCCGATGCAAATATGAAGGACGCTCAATTCATCCGATGTCAATTCACGTGACTGAAAGATCTGTTCCACGTAACGCAAAATGTTTACCTAGTTCAAACTCCAGACTTACGATTTTATTATCCATTAACAGCTGAGTCCGGCTTAACCGCCCCGCGCGCGGCGGGCTGGCCGAT
>JBFWZG010000103.1:2965-6745 GCA_050185515.1 Reyranellaceae bacterium | reverse complement strand
TGGCCGTAGAAATCGCGCAGATCGACGACATCGTTCCACATGCCGGAAGGATACCAGCCGGCGGGTGACGCCGCCACTTGCCGATGCTACGGTTTTCGCCGGAAAGACAACAGGATGCGGCCATGACCGAACGCTTGCAGATCGAACGCGTGCCGGCGCTGCAGGACAATTACCTGTGGCTGGTGCGCGAACCTCGAAGCGGGCTGGTCGCCATCGTCGACCCCGCCGACCCCGTGCCCGTGCGCGCCGCGCTGAAGCGCAAGGGCTGGACGCTCACCCACATCCTCAACACGCACCACCATCCCGACCATGTCGGCGGCAATCTGGCGCTGAAGCAGGAGTTCGGCTGCACCGTCGTCGGTCCGGCGCCGGATGCCGCGCGCATTCCGGGCATCGACGTCAAGGTCGGCGACGGCGACACCTATCGCTTCGGCGAGGCGGAAGCGAAGGTGTTCTTCGTGCCGGGCCACACGCGCGGCCACATCGCCTACTGGTTCAAGGATCATGCCGCGCTGTTCTGCGGCGACACTCTGTTCGCGCTGGGTTGCGGCCGGCTGTTCGAAGGCACGCCCGAGCAGATGTGGCGTTCGTTGTCGGCCCTGCGGGCGCTGCCGCCGGAGACGGAAGTCTATTGCGCTCACGAGTACACCCAGAGCAATGCCCGCTTCGCCGTCACCGTCGATCCGGACAATGCGGCGTTGAAGGCTCGCGCGGCGGAGATCGACGACAAGCGCGCGCGCGACATACCGACGGTGCCGTCGACGCTTGGCGAAGAAAAACGCACCAACCCCTTCCTGCGCGCCGACGATCCGGCGGTGGCGAAAGCGGTGGGCCTCGAAGGCGCCGATCCGGTGCGCGTCTTCGCCGAAGTGCGCGCGCGCAAGGACAGCTTCCGCTAGACGCCCGGGAGGGGCCATGAAGCTCTACACCAATGCCAGTTCGCCGTTCGGGCGCAAGGCGTCGATCTGCGCCATCGAAACCGGGCTCGACGCGCGCATCGAAAGCGTCAGCGTGAATCCCTGGGAATCCACGCCCGAACTGCTGCGCCTCAATCCGCTGTCGAAGATTCCGGTGCTGGTGACCGACGAGGGCGACGCGATCTTCAATTCGTCGGCGGTGTGCGACTACATCGACGCGCTGGACGGCCATCACCGCCTGCTGCCGGCCGATCCCGCCGCCCGCCTGCGGGCGTTGCGCCGCCAGGCGCTGGCCGACGGCATGCTCGACAGCGCCGTCGTCATCCTGCTCAACCGCGCCCAGAAGCCCGAGCGCGTGCATCGCGGCTACGTGGCGCGCCAGGAACAGTCGATCGGCCGCGCCCTGGCCTGCCTCGAGCGCGACGCCGCCGAGCTGCATGACGGTTTCAATCTCGGCCATATCGCGCTGGTCTGCGCGCTGGACTTCCTGAACGTCGCCAATGTGGTCGACTGGCAGCCGGGCCACGAGGCGCTTGCCGAATGGCTGGCTCGGATGCACAAACGACCGTCCGTCGCGCGCACGCGTCCGAGCGCGCCGTCAGCCTGACGCCGTCATTCCAGTGGGGGAAACCAGATGAAACTCATGTACTCGCCGACCTCGCCCTATGTGCGCAAGGTCATGGTCATCGCAATCGAGCGCGGTCTCGATCGCAAGATCGAGAAGGTGCCGGTTGCGGCTTCGCCGGTCGCCGTGGTCAAGGAACTCGACAAGGCAAATCCGCTGGCCAAGGTGCCGGCGCTTATTCTCGATAACGGCCTGTCGCTGTTCGATTCGCCGGTGATCTGCGAGTACCTCGACAGCAAGCATCGCGGCGCCAAGCTGTTCCCGGCCTCCGGCGCCCGGCGCTGGAAGGCGCTGCGCCAGCAGGCGATCGGCGACGGCATTCTCGACGCCGCCATCCTCGCCCGCTACGAGACGGCGCTGCGCCCCGAGAATCTGCGCTGGCCCGACTGGCTCACCGGCCAGAAGAAGAAATTCACCCAGTCGCTCGACCTGCTGGAGAAGGAGGCGAAGGATCTGGGCGGCGCGCTGAACATCGGCCAGATCACGGTCGCCTGCGCGCTGGGCTATCTCGACTTCCGCTACGGCGACATGAAGTGGCGCAAGGGGCGGCCGAAACTCGCCGCCTGGTACGACAAGTTCGCCCGCCGAAAGTCGATGCAGGCGACGGTGCCGCCGACCTGACAGGCCGAATCCGGCGCGGGATGGACGCCGACGCGATCATCGCCGCTCTCGGGCTGCAGGCGCATCCCGAGGGCGGCTGGTACCGCGAGATCCACCGGTCGAGTGCGCCGGATGGCGGGCGCTCGCCGGTCACTTCCATCTACTATCTGCTGAAACAAGGCGAACGCTCGCACTGGCACCGGGTCGACGCCGTCGAAATATGGCACTGGCATGCGGGCGCGAGTCTCGAACTGTCGATCAGCGCCGACGGGCGCAGGATCGAGCGGCACGTGCTGGGCATGGCGCTGGGAGAAGGCGCCCGGCCGCAGATCGCCGTGCCGGAGCATGCCTGGCAGAGTGCCCGCAGCCTCGGCGCCTTCTCTCTGATCGGCTGCACCGTGGCGCCGGGGTTCGAATTCGCCGGCTTCGAGCTGGCGCCGCCGGGCTGGCACCCGGGCTAATTCCCTCCTGCGATACCGCGACACTGCCGCGAAAGTTTCGGCAGGCGCTGGAACGCGCCCGCCATGCCTCCCGTTTGGAAAGCACAGGTTCGCGCTGCGCCGCAGACGAGCGAACCGAACCCGAAACGCCAAGGAGTCATCGATGTCCACGCAGATGCAGAAGAACACGTCCGGCAGCCTGATCGCCGCGGAGAAGGTGAACGGCACCACCGTCTACAATCCCTCGGGCGACAAGCTGGGCAATGTCGAGGACGTGATGATCGACAAGGTCAGCGGCAAGGCGGTTTACGCCATCATGTCGTTCGGCGGCTTTCTCGGCATGGGCGAGAAGCATCACCCGCTGCCGTGGCAGACGCTGAACTACGACACCAAGCTCGAAGGCTACGTCGTCAACCTCGACAAGAAGGTTCTGGAGAATGCGCCGTCCTACGACCGCAACAAGGATTTCTCCTGGACCCCGGACTACGGCCGCAAGGTCGATGAATACTACAAGGTGCCGACCTACTGGATCTGACAGCCCCACACGTCAGGTTCGGAAAGTCAGTGCGACAGGGGTCGGGAAACCGGCCCCTGTTCTTTTGCGCAGCTACTGCCCGCGCGGCGCGGCCCACAGATCGCGCGCCGCCATCACCGCGCCCGCCGTCACCAGCACGCAGGCCAGCGCCAGCGCCAGGCTCGGCGCGGCGCGGCCGAAGGCCACGAGCAGCACGGTCGACAGCACCGGCGCGGCATAGGACAGCGCGCCCAGCGCCTTGATGTCGCCGCGCTTGACGCCAATGTCCCACAGGAAAAAGGCGCCGCCGGCCGGGCCGATGCCGAGCGCCAGCACCGCCAGCCACTGTCCGACGCCGTCGGGCAATACCGTCGTCTCGAATAGCCAGTGGCAGACCAGGGCAAGCAGCGCCGCAGCGCCGCAGAAGGCGCCCACCGCATCCGTCGGCACCGCCCCGAAGCGGCGGCTCAGCACCGAATAGAGCCCCCACACCACGGCGCAGCCCAGCGCCGCGAGGTAGCCGACCAGATGCGACGGTTCATACGCCACGTCCGATCCTGCCAGCAGCACCAGCGCGGTGCCCGCGAGCCCCAGCGCGACGCCCAGCAGATGCCACCAGCGCAGCGTCTCGCCGGCCAGCGGCACGGCGAACAGCACGATGCAGAGCGGCCACAGATAGTTCAC
>JBFWZG010000103.1:0-2865 GCA_050185515.1 Reyranellaceae bacterium | reverse complement strand
GCCATGCCGATGCACCAGGCGCCCATCTGCAGGCGGCGCACCGAGAGCCGCTTCTGCATCGGCGCGAAGCCCTCGCCCTCGCGGCCCAGCAATGCCGCCTCCGGCAGGCGGCAATCCTCGATGGCGATCTCGTAGGTGAAGCGGCCGCCGATCATGGGAATCCGGCGCAGCACGTTGAAGCCCGGCGTGTCGCGGTCCACCAGGAACGCCGAGATGCCGCCGCGCGCGCCCTTCTCCTTGTTGGTGACGGCCATGACGATGGTGAAGTCCGCCTCCGCGACCCGTCCGATCCAGATCTTGCGGCCGTTCAGCACCCAGCCACCGCCCTCTTTTACGGCGCGCGTCGCCATGCCGGACGGATCGGCGCCGGCGCCGGGCTCGGTGATGGCGATCGCCGCCGTCATCTCCCCGCGCGCATAGGGTTCGACGTAGCGCTGCATCTGCTCCGGCGTCGCCACGGCCATGAGCATGTGCAGGTTGGGCGAGTCGGGCGGGATGGCGTAGTTGATGATGGTGCGGCCGATCTCCTCGGCGACGCCCACCATGGCCTCCAGCGGCAGGTCGTGGCCGCCGAACCGCGGCGGCGCGTCCAGTCCCCACAGGCCAAGTTCGCGGGCGCGCGCATTGACCTTGGCGCGCTCCTCGTCGGTCAGTCCCACACCCCTGCCTTCGGCGTCGCGCCGCAGCACTTCCGGTTCCAGCGGCAGAAGCTGCTCGCGCACGAACCGGCGCACCAGCTCCTTCAGCATGCGGTGTTCTTCGCTGAGCTCGAAATCCATCCCAAACGCCTCCCGAATCGCTCTAAGCTCGCCAGTCGCTGGCGGACAAAGTGAGGCAGAAGCTTATGGCTAAGATCTCGGCGAATGGCATCGAACTGGAATACGAGACGCATGGCGCCCATGACGCGCCTGCGATACTGCTGGTCCATGGTCTGGGCGCGCAACTGACGCTATGGCCGGAAGAGCTGGTCGAACGCCTGGTCGCGCAGGGTTTCCGCGTCGTGCGCTTCGACAATCGCGATATCGGTCTGTCGCAGAAATTCGAACACTATGGCGTGCCCGACCTGCCGTCGCTGGTCATGAAGGTGATGGGCGGCGGGAAGATCGACGCGCCCTACCTGCTCTCCGACATGGCCGCCGACGCCATGGCTCTGGCCGGCGCTCTGGGCATCGACCGGCCGCATGTGGTCGGCGTCTCGATGGGCGGCATGATCGTGCAGCAGATGGCCGGCGACTTCCCGGGCAAGGTGGCGTCGATGACGTCGATCATGTCGAGTTCGGGCCGCCGCGGTCTGCCGGTCGGCAAGCCCGAGGCCATGAAGGCGCTGCTGACCCCGCCGGCCAGCGAGGATCGCGACGTGGTGATCGCGCACGGCATCAATCTGCGCCAGGTCATCGGCAGCCCCGCCTATCCGACGCCGGAGCCCGAACTGAGGGCCCTGGTCGAGCGCAACGTCGATCGCAGCTTCTATCCGCAGGGCAGCGCGCGTCAGTACAACGCCATTCTCGCCTCGGGCAATCGCGTCAGGCTGCTGCAGCAGGTCAAGGCGCCGACGCTGGTGATCCACGGCGCCGACGATCCCGTGGTGCCGGTCGAGGCCGGCAAGGACACGGCCTCGCTGGTGCCCGGCGCTCGGCTCGAGGTGATGCCGGGCATGGGCCACGACCTGCCTCGCGCGCTGCTGCCGCGATTGGCGGAACTGATCGCAGGCCACGCGCGAACGGCGAACTGACGTCGCCCCGGCACGGACAGTCCGTCGCCGGCGGTGTAGAATAAACGAGACGAAACCCCAGATGGAGACCGCGATGTCGGACCCGGTTCCCTATCCCGATCCCGTTTCGTTCGACGCCGAAACCCGTCGCCGCCACGCCAACAGCCTGACGATCCAGGCAGTTCTGGTCGTGGCGCTCGGCGTTCTCGCCATTCTGCTGCCGGTGGTGGCAACCCTGGCGGTGGCGATCCTGATCGGCGCCCTGCTTCTGGTGTTCGGCGTGTTCGAACTGGTGCGCTGCGTGCGCGCCTGGCGACGCGTCGGCGGCGGCTGGCACGAGGGACTGGGCTGGGCGCTGTTCCAGGCGGTCGTCGCCGTCGTCGCCGGGGCGCTAATGCTGTTCGATCCCTTCGCCGGCGCGGTGTCGCTGACGCTGGTGCTGGGCATCTTCCTGCTGGCGGCCGGCGCCATGCAGGCCGTCATCGCGTGGCGGCTGCGGCCGGCGACCGGCTGGGGCTGGATGGCATTCAGCGCCGCCCTGTCGCTGCTGCTGGGCGTGCTGGTGCTGGCCGGCCTGCCGGGCACCGGCCTGCTGGTGCCCGGCACCTTCCTGGGTATCGAACTGGTGTTTTTCGGCGCCGCCCTCTTCATGGTGGCGCGCGCCATCAGGCCGGCGGCCTGAGCCATGCGGATCGCGCGCGTGCTGCTGTTCCTGGCGCTGCTGGTCGCCCTTCTCGTCGCGGCCGCGGGGTTCGGCCACCGCTTCGGCCTGTGGGGCACGGCGCAGGCCTTCGACATGCTGCGGATCGGCGCCTGGGCCAGCGCCGGCGTCGTCGCTCTGTCCGTGCTTGGCCTGCTGTGGCTGGTCGCGCGCCGGCGCTTCGTCGCCGTCGTGCCGGCGATCGCCGCGCTGATCGTGGCCGGCGTGGCGCTCTACGCGCCGTGGAAGATGGCCGAGCAGGCGCAGGCGACGCCGCCGCTGCACGACATCGCCACCGATCCCCAGGATCCGCCGGCCTTCGTCGCTCTCGCCGCCGCCCGCAACGGCGCGCCCAACGGCGCGCGCTGGTCCGGCAACGCGGAACTGCAAGGGCAGCATTATCCCGACCTCGCGCCGCTGGTGCTGCCGCTGCCGCCCGATCAGGCGATGGCGC
>JBFWZG010000102.1:2857-13443 GCA_050185515.1 Reyranellaceae bacterium | reverse complement strand
GAATACGGACCCGCCACCGCCGTCTTCGGCGATCCGCAGCACGACTACACCAAGGCCCTCTTCGCCGCCGCGCCCGGACGCGACTGGCAGTTCGGCGAAGCGGCGGCCTGATCGGCGGCCCATCGCGGCGGCCTTGAATCGCCGCCGTTCCGGCCTATTGTCTGGCTGATGTCGTGAATCGACGGCAATCAACAACTGCGCCAGTGAAATAGGAGGACGCCATGAGCATGGCCGCCAAGACAGCGGGAGCCGCCGACATCGCGCCGGTGGAATTCCGCGGCCGGATCTACGAGAACATCGTCGAGACCATCGGCGCCACGCCGCTGGTGCGCTTCCGCAAGCTGGCGGATGCCCATGGCGTGAAGGCGGAGATCATCGGCAAGCTGGAGTTCTTCAATCCGCTGGCCTCGGTCAAGGACCGTATCGGGCTGGCGATGATCGAAGCCGCCGAGCAGGCCGGCAAGATCACGCCCGGCAAGAGCGTGCTGGTCGAGCCGACTTCGGGCAATACCGGCATCGCGCTGGCCTTCGTCGCCGCCGCCAAGGGCTATCGGCTGATCCTGACCATGCCGGAAAGCATGTCGATCGAGCGCCGCAAGATGCTGAAGCTGTTGGGCGCCGAGCTCGAGCTGACGCCGGCGGCGCAGGGCATGAAGGGCGCCATCGCCAGGGCCGAGGAAATC
This sequence comes from Reyranellaceae bacterium, assembly GCA_050185515.1. Lineage (GTDB taxonomy): Bacteria > Pseudomonadota > Alphaproteobacteria > Reyranellales > JAQSWP01 > JAQSWP01. The sequence goes on along the minus strand of JBFWZG010000102.1, from coordinate 12,760 downwards.
GTGAAGAACGAAGCCAACGCCTTCATGCCGCAGCAGTTCAAGAACACCGCCAATCCAGCCATCCACCGCCGCACCACCGCCGAGGAGATCTGGCGCGACACCGGCGGCAGGCTCGACGTCTTCGTTTCCGGCATCGGCACCGGCGGCACCATCACCGGCGTCGGCGAGGTGCTGAAGCCGCGCCTGCCGGATCTGAAGATCATCGCGGTCGAGCCGGAGGATTCGCCGGTGCTGTCGGGCGGCCAGCCCGGCCCGCACAAGATTCAGGGCATCGGCGCGGGCTTCGTGCCCGATATTCTCAACAAATCCCTGATCGACGAAGTGGTGCGCGTCTCCAACGACACCGCCTTCGCCACCGCGCGCAAGCTGGCGTCGAGCGAGGGCGTGCCGGTCGGCATCTCCTCGGGCGCGGCGCTGGCGGCGGCGCTGGAAATCGGCAAGCGGCCGGGCATGGAGGGCAAGCGAATCGTGGCGATCATCCCGTCCTTCGCCGAGCGCTATCTGTCGACGGCGCTGTTCGAAGGTCTGTGAGGCACCATCGACCTGGCGAAGCCCCGGCCCGCTCCGCGCCGGGGCTTCGTGCTATAAGGGCGGCATGTCGAGCCTGAGCGAAAGCCAGATCCAGCGCTACGCCCGCCACATCATCCTGGGCGAAATCGGCGGCGAGGGGCAGGAGAAGCTGCTGGCCGCAAGCGTGCTGGTGATCGGCGCCGGCGGTCTGGGCGCGCCGCTGCTGCAGTATCTCGCCGCCGCCGGCATCGGCACGCTTGGCGTGGTCGACGACGATGACGTCGATCTTTCCAATCTGCAGCGTCAGGTGATCCATCGCAGCCGCGACATCGGCGTCGCCAAGGTGGAAAGCGCTGCGCGCGCGGTGGGCGATCTCAATCCCGACGTGCGGCTGGTGGCGCACAAGCAGCGTCTGGACGCCGCCAACGCCGCGCGGCTGATCGCCGGCTACGACGTCGTGGCCGACGGCAGCGACAACTTCGCCACCCGCTACCTGCTGAACGACGCCTGCTTCGCCGCCCGCAAGATCCTCGTCTCCGCCGCCATACTGCGCTTCGAGGGCCAGCTGACGACGCTCAAGGCCTGGCAGGGCGAGGCGCATCCGTGCCTGCGCTGCCTGTTTCCCGCGCCGCCGCCCCCGGGGCAGGTGCCGAGCTGCGCCTCGGCCGGCGTGCTGGGCGCGCTGGCCGGCACGATGGGCGCCTGGCAGGCGGGCGAGGTGGTGAAAGAGATACTCGGCATCGGTCGGTCCCTGTCGGGACGGCTGGTGCTGTTCGACGCGCTGGACGCCAGCCTGCGCGAGCTGGGATTCGCCAAGGATCCGGCCTGTCCCCTGTGCCGATCGAAGGCCGCGGCCGCACATGACTGAGACGCCGCCGCTTGGTCTGCTGCTGCTCGACGGTTCCTACGAGCGGGTGCACTACGGGCTCGCCATGGCGGCCTCGGCGCTGGCGGTCAACCGGCCCGCGGTGCTGTTCTTCACCAACGGCGCGCTGCTGGCGCTGGCCGGGCCGCAGGACTGGCGCCGTCTGGGCGGCGGCGCCGAAGCCGCGGATGCGGCCCGTCGCGCCGCCGGCGTTGCCGGCATCGAGGAGCTGTTCGAGGCCTGCGCCGCGCTGGGCGCGCGCTTCATCGCCTGCGAAATGGGCTTGCGCAGCATCGGGTTGCAGGCGAATGATCTGCGCGCCGACATCGCCGTAGAAGTTGCAGGTCTGGTAACGTTCTACAACGCGCTGCCGGCGGGGGCGCAGCCCAGCGTGCTTTAGCCTTCGGCCCAAAGGGGGGAAGATGATCGCGGTAACCGCACTCTATGCCGGCATCCTGGCGCTGGTCCTGGTTGGGCTGTCGCTTTACGTCGTCGATGGCCGCTGGCGCAACAAGGTGTCGGTCGGCGACGGCGGCAATGCCGACATGCTCAAGCGCATGCGCGCGCACGCCAACTTCATCGAATATGTGCCGATCGCGCTGATCGGCCTCTATCTTCTCGAAGTCACCCGCCACAGCGTCTACCTGCTGCACGTGCTGGGCATCGCGCTGGTGGTGGCGCGGCTGATGCATCCGGTCGGCATGGTGCGCAGATCGCCCAACCCGTTCCGCGCCGGCGGCGCGCTGATCACGCTGGGCGTGCTGATCGTCGAGGGTGTGCTGCTGATCCTGGCCTTCTTCGCCGGCGCCGTTCCCTGATCGGCGTTCCGCGCCGGACCTGCTAGACTTCCCGCGCCCGGCCGCCCGGCGAAGAAGGCGGCGGGCAGGGGAGGGCGGTGGAAGAACCCGTATCGGTGCCGCTGTGGCTGTTCGTGCCGATCGCGCTGTTCGCGGCGTGGTCGCTGCTCGACCGGCTGCTGATTCCCTCCGGCCGCTGGTTCCTGCGCCGGCGCGTCAACCGGCTGATCGACGAGGTCAACCGCCGCCTGCAGATCGGCATCCAGCCTTTCCAGCTCACCCGGCGGCAGGTGCTGATCGACCGGCTGATCTACGATCCCGCCGTCGTCCAGGCCGCCAACGAGCATGCCGCCGAGCAGAAGATTCCCCGCGAGGCGGCGATGGCGGAGGTGCATCGCTACGCGCACGAGATCGTGCCGGCCTTCAACGCCTGGATCTACTTTCGCATCGGCTATGCGCTGGCCCGCCTGCTGGCGCGCAGCTTCTATCGCGTGCGGCTGGGCTGGATGGACGAAGCCGGCCTGTCGGGCGTTCCGAAGGACGCCACGGTGGTGTTCGTCATGAACCACCGCTCGAACATGGACTACGTGCTGGTCGCCTTTCTCGCCGCCGACCGCACCGCGCTCTCCTACGCGGTCGGCGAGTGGGCGCGCATCTGGCCGCTGCAGGGGCTGATCAAGTCGATGGGCGCCTATTTCGTGCGCCGCAACTCCAACAATCCGCTCTATCGCCGCGTGCTGGAGCGCTACGTGCACATGGCGACCGAGGCCGGCGTGGCGCAGGCGCTCTATCCGGAAGGCGGGCTGACCCGCGACGGCGCCTTGTCGAGCCCGCGCACCGGGCTGCTCGACTACATGCTGAAGGGCTTCGATCCGGCCGGCGCGCGCGACGTCGTCTTCGTCCCGGTCGGCATCAACTACGATCGCGTCGTCGAGGACCGCTCGCAGCTTCTGGCGGCGCAGAAGGCGCCGCGCAGGAGCGCGGGCTTCGCCGCCCGCACCACGCTGCGATTTCTCGGCCGCCAGTTCGTGCTGATGCTGCGCGGGCGCTGGTTCCGCTTCGGTTACGCCTGCGTCAATTTCGGCACACCGGTCTCGGCTCGCGCCTGGCTGCGGCGCAGCGGCATGGGCGATCTGCGCGGGCTGGAGCGCGAGGAGCGTTTTGCCGCCGTCCAGGCGCTGGCCGCCGAGCTGATGCAGGGCGTCGCCGCGGTGGTGCCGGTGCTGCCGGTGCCGCTGGTGGCGCGCGTTCTGCTGCAGGCCGCTGGCCCGATCAGCCTGCTGGAGCTGAAAGCCGCCTGCCAGCGCGAGATGGAGTTGCTGCGCGCCAGGAATGCCAGGCTCTATTTGCCGCGCGGCGACGAGGACTATGCCATCGAGGTGGGCCTGCGCATGCTGACTCTGCGCCATCTGGCGACCGATGCGGACGGGTTCTATGCCGCCAACCGGGACGAAGAGGCGCTGCTGCGCTACTACGCCAATTCGATCGCCCATTTGGGCTGAAATCGATCTAGGCCTTGTCCTGGGGCGGCTTGCCGCCGGCCGGCTTGTCGCGGGCGCGCATCTGGTCGAGCAGAGCGATGCGCCGGACCGCGGCGGCGCGCAGGGTGGGGTTGGGCAGCGTTTTGGCGAGCGCCTGCAGCGCCGCCCGGTCGCGCACTTCGCGCAAGGCCTTGAGCGCGACCTCGTGATCGGTTTCCGACTGCAGCAGGCGGACGGCCAGCGTCTCCCGGTCCCAGCGCTTCTTCAGCAGCGCTTCCAGTCGCACCGCCGGCTGCGGATGTTCCAGCGCCGTGCGCGTCAGCAGGGTTTCTCCAGCCGGCGTCTCCGCCCGCACGCAGGCCAGCGCCAGCATGGCGACGTCGACGTCGGGATCGCACGCCAGGATCGGACCCAGCACCCACAGATCCTGGTCGCCCAGATGCAGGATGGCGGCGCGGCGGACGCGCGGATCGGCGTCGCCCAGCGCGATCTCGGCCAGCAGCGGTTCGCCGCGCAGCAAGGCGGCGGCGAGATAGCGCACTTCCGGATCGGGATGATGACGCACGCGCGTCATCAACTGCGCGCGCTGCTCGGCTATTTCCGGATCGAGGGCGAAGGTGTCGTCGTAGTCGCGCCGCTCGGCGGCGACGCGCAGTTTCGGGCGGCGGGCGGCGGGTCTCTTGTCCTGCTCGCTCATCGCCCGGCCCGTCAGAACATGGCCGCCAGCACCCGGTCGGGCGGCTTGTGGCCGTCGGCGAAGGTCTTGATGTTGATGATGACCTTCTCGCCCATGTCGATGCGGCCCTCGATCGTGGCCGAGCCCATATGCGGCAGCAGAACCACGTTGTCGAGTTCGCGCAGCTTGGGATTGATCGCCGGTTCGTGCTCGAACACGTCGAGCCCGGCGCCGGCCAGCTCGCGGTTGCGCAGCATGCGGGTCAGCGCGTTCTCGTCCACGACCTCGCCGCGCGCGGTGTTGACGACGATGGCATGCGGCTGCAGCAGCTTCAGTCGCCGCGCCGACAGCAGGTGGTAGGTCGCCGGCGTATGCGGGCAGTTGATCGACACCACATCCATGCGCGCCAGCATCTGGTCGAGGCTCTCCCAGTAGGTGGCCTCCAGCTCGCGCTCGATCTCCGGATGCAGGCGGCGGCGGTTGTGGTAGTGGATCGCCAGGCCGAAGCCGCGGGCGCGGCGCGCCAGCGCCTGGCCGATGCGACCCATGCCGATGATCCCCAGCCGCTTGCCCCAGATGCGCCGGCCCAGCATCGCCGTCGGCGCCCAGCCGCCCCATTTGTCGGCCCGCACCAGGCGCTCGCCCTCGGCCAGCCGGCGGGCCGTCGCCAGAATCAGCGCCATGGTCATGTCGGCGGTGTCCTCGGTCAGCACACCGGGCGTGTTTGTCACCGTAATGCCGCGCTGGCGGGCCGAATCGAGGTCGATATGGTCGACGCCGGTGCCGAAGCTGGCGATCAGGCGCAGTTTCGGTCCCGCCTGCGCCAGGATCTTGCCGTCGATGCGATCGGTCACGGTCGGCACCAGCACCTCGGCCGTCTTGACCGCCTCGGCCAGTTCGGCGGCGCTCATCGGCTTGTCGTCGACGTTCAGCCGCGTCTGGAACAGCTCCATCATCCGCGTTTCGATCACGTCCGGCAGCTTGCGGGTGACGATGACGAGCGGCTTGTCCTTGCTGGGCATTGGCGGGACCTGACCTCTGCCCGGACGCGGGCTCCTGCGGGTTGGGGCGGAGACCGCCCGTCAGGGTTCGGATAGCAAGGCGGGCCCCGCCTTGGCAAGCCTTGCCGGCGAAAGGAAATTCCGGGCCGCGGCCGGCTTCCGGCCGGCGTCGATGACTACTGGCCGGCGGGCGCCAGCGGGCGGGCGACGAACCGGGCGGCTTCCTCCTGCGCCGCCTCGATCTGCCGGTCCGACAGGCGCTGGCGGATCGCCGGCTCGATCGCCGAGGCGGAAAAATAGACATCGCCGCGCGGCGCCCGATTGAGCACGATGGCGACCCATCGATAGGCCTCCGCGCTGTCGCGCTCGACGCCCTCGCCGCCATTGGCCAGGGTCGTCGCCAGCATGGCCATGGCGCTGAAATTGCCCGCATTGGCGGCCAGCCGCAGCAGGCGCATGCTTTGGGCGATATCGCGCTTCACGCCCAGCCCCCGGCCATGGAGCTGGGCCAGCATGAAGGCGGCGCTGTCGTCGCCGGCCCGCAGGCCGATCTCGAAATGACGGGCTGCAAGTGCCGGATCTTTCGCCATCCCCTCGCCGCGCAGCGCCATGAGGCCGAGCTGCAGGCGCGAGGGCAGATCGCCCAGCGCGGCCGCCTTCTCCAGCCAGGGAACCGCGCCAGCCGGATCAGCGACGCCGCCGATGCCCTGCAGGCGCATCTGCGCCAGCGCCAGCATGGCGCGCTTGTCGCCGGCGGTGGCGGCCTTCTCGAACCATGGCGCGGCCGCCGCGGCATCCTGCCGCTCGCCATGGCGGCCATGGTAGAGCGCCTGGGCCAGGAAAACCTGCGCGTCGCGATTGCCGCCCTCGGCGGCCCGTCGCACCCAGGCCATGGCGTCTGCCTGATTCTTCGCCACGCCCTTGCCGCCATTCATCAGGATCTGCGCCAGCAGGATCTGGGCATCGGCATTGCCGGCCTTGGCCGGCGGCAGCAGTTCCTTGACCGCTCGCGCCGCATCGCCCTTGCGATAGGCGGCGAGGCCTTCGGGGTAGCCCGCGCCGGCCGGCTGCGCGGCGATTGCGAGGGCCATCGCCAGCGCCGCGGCGATCAATGGGCGGAAGATGGCTGGTTGCATGGTCGCGATCGATGATGGCGGCACACGCCTGCGCCTCGAACGGGCGGCGACGATTTGCTATGATGGCATATGCGCTCCCTCCGATCCATCGCCGCCCTGTCGCTGTGCTGGGTGCTTCTCGCCCCGTCCGCGCCGGCATCGAGCGCCGAACCGAAGGATACGGCGGCGTCACGTCCGACCCACGAGGAGCAGGCGCGCCGGGGCTCCGGCCTGCCGGTGCCGCGTTTCGCCTCGATGCGTTCCGACGAGGTCAACGTGCGCGCCGGGCCGGGCACCCGCTATCCGGTCGAATGGGTATTCCAGCGCAAGAACATGCCCGTCGAAGTCGTGGCCGAGTTCGAGACCTGGCGGCGCATCCGCGACTGGCAGGGCACCACGGGCTGGGTGCACCAGAGCATGCTGACCGGCCGCCGCGGCATGGTGGTGGTCGGCAAGGAGGCGGTGCTGTTGCGCACGCCCGAAGCAGGCGCCCAGCCGATGGCGCGGCTGGAGATCGCCGTGCAGGGGGAGGTGCTGGGCTGCGGCGGCGCCTGGTGCCGCGTCGAGGTGCAGGACATGCGCGGCTGGATCGAGCGCACGGCGATCTGGGGCACGTATCCCAACGAAACCATAGACTGACGGCGGGAGCGGCGACGATGGCGGCGGCCGATCTGTCGGCGTTCGAGCACGGGTTTTTCGGCCGTCTGCGGCAGGCCGCCGGCGGGGACTGGACCGCCTATGTCGAGCACCCGTTCGTCCTGCGCCTGGCCGATGGCAGCCTGCCCGAGGCCTGCTTTCGCCACTATCTGGTGCAGGATTACCTGTTTCTGATCCAGTTCGCGCGGGCCTGGGCGCTGGCCGGCTACAAGACGGCGTCCCTCGAGGAGCTGCGGGCCGCCGGGCGGGCGATGGCAGGAATCGTCGATGTCGAGATGGGCCTGCATGTGCGCTACTGTGCCGGCTGGGGACTGGACGAGATGGCGATGGCGCGCACGCCTGAAGCTTCGGCGACGCTGGCCTATACGCGCGTCGTGTTCGAACGCGGGACGGCCGGCGATCTGCTCGACCTGCAGGTGGCGCTGGCGCCCTGCATCGTCGGCTACGCCGAGATCGCGCGCCGGCTCGAGGCGCGGGCGGACCCTCGCCGCGCCGACAATCCCTACGAGGCGTGGATCGGGATGTATGCCGGGGCGGACTATCAGGAGGTGGCGCGTCAGGCCATCGACGCCCTCGAGGAAAGCGCCGCAAGGCGCGGCGGGGAGGCGCGTTTCGCCGATCTGGCGGCGAGCTTCGCCACGGCGAGCCGGCTGGAGGCGCGGTTCTGGCAGATGGGCCTCGATCTCGCCGACTGATGGCACGCGGCGGATGATCGGCAGGCGCCGAGACGACGAACAAGAAAAAAAGAACAAACAAGGCAGATGGAAACGTTGCTGGGACGGGAGAAGGGCATTGGCGCAGAAGCGGCCGGATCTGACCTATGTTGTGATCGACATCGAGACCGACGGCATGCTGCCCGGTCGCAATTCGATGATGAGCCTGGCGGCCGTCGCCGCCGACGAGAGCGGCGGCGGGCTGGGCGAATTCACCGCCAACCTGGCGCCGCTGCCTGACGCAGCGCCCGATCCCAACACCCTGTCGTGGTGGTGGACCCAGCCGGAGGCCTGGGCCGCGGCGACGCGCGAGCAGGAGCTGCCGGAAGTCGTGGTGGCGCGCTTCGTCAACTGGGTGAAGGCACTACCAGGCGACAAGACCATCGTGTGCCATCCGCTGCTGTTCGACGGGCCGTGGCTCGACTACTACCTCGAGCGCTTCCTCGGCCTGCGCCTGTTTCCGCCGCCGGGCCGCGAGGAACGGCTGTTCGTCGAAGGCGGCATCGACGTCGCCACCTTCGCCATGGCCGCGCTCAACCGCGATCTGCGCGACTGCCGCAAGAGCGCCATGCCGGAGCGGTTCCAGCCGGCGACGCCCCATACGCATCTGGCGCTGGAGGACGCGCGCGGGCATGCCGAGGTCTTCTTCGGCCTGTTGCGCCACGTGCGCGGCGCTGCCAGAGCGGCGTGAACTCGGGGGAACGCGATGCATATCATCCACCTTTTCGATCGCGGCGCGCGCCTCAATCCCTCCGGCCTGATGCTGACCGGCGCCGGCGGCGACTACACCTACGAGCAGGGCCGCCGCCTGACGATCCGCATCGCCCGTGCGCTGATCGCCAAAGGCTTCAAGCCGGAAACGCCCTTCGCCGTGTTCGGCCCGAACACCGGGCCGGCGATGATCGCCATGCTGGGCGGCCTTCGTGCGGCCGGCGCATGGTGCAACGTCAACTTGCGCAATGGCGTGGAGGCCAATATTGACGTGCTCAGCCGCGGGCTGTGCCGGGTGCTGTTCTTCCACTCCAGCACCGCCGACATGGTGCGCCAGATGCTGGCCCAGGTGAAAACCATCGAGCTTGCCGTCTGTCTCGACGCCGATTCCGAATTCGGTCCCTCGTTGCAGCGCTTCGTCGAAGGCCAGGACGATGCGCCGCTCGATATCGCCTACGATCCGCGCGGCAACGGCTTCCAGGGCTCGACGGGCGGCACTACGGGGCTGCCCAAGATCACCCGCTCGCCGGCCGACTTCCTGACCATGAACACGCTGGGCTGGATGGCCGCCTGGCATTTCGACGCGCCGCCGGTGAACCTCGCCGTGGCGCCGATCACCCATGCCGCCGGCATGATCGCCATGGCCCAGTTCCCGCTGGGCGGCACCGTGGTGATGATGGACAAGGTCGATCTCGGCGAATTGCTGAAGAACATCGAGAAGTACAGGGTCACCACCCTGTTCCTGCCGCCCACCATCATCTACATGCTGCTGGCGCATCCCGAGGCGAGGAAGACCGATTTCTCCTCGCTGCGCTACGTGATTTCCGCCGCCGCGCCGATCGCGCCCCAGAAGATCGTCGAAGGCATCGAGATTTTCGGCCCGGTCATGGCGCAGTCCTTCGGCCAGACCGAAGCGGGGTTTCCACTGACCTGGATGTCGCCGGCGGAAACGCTGGCGGCCGCCCGCGATCCCTCGCTGCAGCACCGGCTGCTGTCCTGCGGCCGGCCGACGCTTAACGTCGAGGCCATCGACTTCATGGACGAGAACGGCAATCTGCTGCCGGTCGGCGAGAAGGGCGAGATGGTGGTGCGCGGCCCGACCGTGATGCGCGGATACCTCAACGACGAGAAGGCGTCGGAAGAGGCGCGCAGATTCGGCTGGCACCATTCCGGCGACGTCGGCTATCGCGACAGGGATGGCTATATCTATATCGTCGACCGCATCCGCGACATGGTGGTGTCCGGCGGCTTCAACATCTTCCCGTTCGAGATCGAGCAGGTTCTGATGAGGCACCCCGCCGTGCAGGACTGCGCGGTGATCGGCGTGCCGGACGAGAAATGGGGCGAGGCGGTCAAGGCGGTGGTCCTGCTGGCGCC
>JBFWZG010000102.1:0-2757 GCA_050185515.1 Reyranellaceae bacterium | reverse complement strand
TCGTCGGGGATCTGCTCCGCGCCGCCCTTCTCGATGTAGAGCATCTCCTGCACTTGGTGCAGCATCGTGTCGTACGACTCGAAATAGAAGGTGACGAAAGGCCCGAGCTCGACGCGGCGGTTGCGCTTCAGCGCCGAAATCGCACGTCGCCTTTCGGCCCGCTGCCTGACGTAGACGTCGAGCGGCAGGATGTCGGCCTCGGTGATCTTGCGCGTGTTCATGTCTTCCTCGTTTCGTCCCACGCCGGCTCAGGACCGGGGCGCCCGCTTGACGCGGCGCGGATGGTAATGCTCGATCATGCGATAGGCGGCGATCGCCAGCCGGTGGTCTCGGTTGTTGCCGCAATAGGCGACGATCCACTCCATCGCCTTCTCCCACTCCGCCGCCGGCACGATGTCGTAGGTGTCGTCGCGGTCGGCGTTGAGCGCCGAGACGAAGCCGTCGAGGAACACGTCGAGCATGGCGTAGTTGACGCCGTCGTTGCGCAGCAGTTCCTGACAGGTCTTGCCGCCCACGCCCTTCATCATGAACTTGCCGTCGCCGTCGATGGCCCCGGCCGGGGCGGCGGCGCCCAGCGAGAGCGCGGCGGCGAGCGACAGGGCCGGCAGGATGGAACGAAACGGGCGCATGCGACCTCCTAGTTCAGCCCGTAGGCGCGGGCGATCAGCTCGACCGGGTGATGCGTGCGGGCGGGAACGTGAGCGTCGGCGTCGTTCAGCCGCTCCATGCCCTGCAATATGTGGTCGGCCGCCAGCGGGCATTCCGAGACGACATGCGGGTGGCCGTTCTTGGCCGCCTGGCGCGCCACTGGCTTGCCGACTTTCAGCGCCACTTCGAACCATTCCTTCTTGACGCCCCACGAACCGCCATGGCCCGAGCAGCGCTCGATCACCGCCACCTTGGTCTCGGGAATCAGGCGCAACAGCTCGGCCGCCTTCGGCCCCATGTTCTGCGCCCGCGCATGGCAGGCCAGATGCACGGTGATGCCGCCGTCGAGCGGCTTCATGCCCGGCGCAAGTCCGTTCCTCTTGGCGATGTCGACGATGTACTCGCTGACGTCGAACGTCGCCTGCGCCAGCCGCGCCACGTCCGGATCGTCGGGCAGGATCAGCTTCCATTCGAACTTCAGCATCAGCGCGCAGGACGGTACGAGGGCGATGACGTCGTAGCCCTTGTCGATCCACGGCTTCAGCGCCTGGCTCACCTTGCGCGCGTTGTCGGCGACCTTGCCGATCTCGCCCTGCTCGAACTGCGGCATGCCGCAGCAGGCGGGATAGACCACTTCGGTCTCCACCCCGTTATGCGCCAGCACCTTGCGCGCGGCAGTCCCGATATCGGGATTGTTGTAGTTGACGAAGCATGTGGCGTAGAGCACCGCCTTGCGGCCGAAGCCGGGCGCCTCGCGGTTGACGGGCGGAATCTCGTCCTTCGCGCGCATCGTGAAGGTCTTGCCGTGGAACTGCGGCAGCTTGGCTTCGCGATGCACGCCGGCGACCTTCTCCATCAGCGGTCGCGTCAGACCGTTGCCGGTGTCGGAGGCCCAGTTGGCCAGCGGCGCGACGGCGCCTGCGACTTTGCCGTTGCGGTCGGTTTCGGCCAGCTGCCGATCGAAGAACGGCACGCCCTTCTTCTTCGCCTCGGCGGCGCGATAGCGCAGCATCAGATGCGGGAAGTCGAGATTGAACTCGTGCGGCGGCACGTAGGGGCATTTGGTCATGAAGCACATGTCGCACAGCGTGCAGGCGTCGACGACCGGCTTGAAGTCCTTGCTGTCGACCGAATCAAGCTCGCCGGTCGGCGAATTGTCGACCAAGTCGAACAGCCGCGGGAAGCTGTCGCACAGATTGAAGCAGCGCCGACATCCGTGGCAGATGTCGAAGACGCGATGCATTTCCGCATCGATCTTCGCCGCGTCGTAGAAATCCTCGTTCTGCCACTCGATGGGATGCCGTGTCGGGGCGTCCAGACTGCCTTCGCGCATTGGCCGTTCTCCGCTCGTTCGGACGTGCTTCGTGCTTGTGCCTGTCGCCTGGTTTCCGCTCCATGCGACAAGCCCTCCGCCCCCGCGTTTCGGAAAGGGCGAAGGGCTTGCGAATCAACCCGTGCAGCGGGCCCGTCCGTGGACGGGCCCGCATGCCGGATCAGCTCATCGTGTCGAGCGCCTTCTGGAAGCGGCCGGCATGGCTCTTTTCGGCCTTGGCGAGAGTCTCGAACCAGTCGGCGATCTCGTCGAAGCCTTCCTCGCGCGCGGTCCGCGCCATGCCCGGATACATGTCGGTGTATTCGTGCGTCTCGCCGGCGATGGCGGCCTTCAGGTTGCTGCCGGTCTCGCCGATCGGCAGGCCGGTGGCCGGATCGCCGACCGCCTCGAGGAACTCGAGATGGCCGTGCGCATGGCCCGTTTCGCCCTCGGCGGTCGAACGGAACACGGCGGCGACGTCGTTGTAGCCCTCGACGTCCGCCTTCTGCGCGAAATAGAGATAACGGCGGTTGGCCTGGCTTTCGCCGGCGAACGCGTCCTTGAGGTTGTTCTCGGTCTTGGAACCCTTGAGCGATGCCATGTCTTCCTCTCCCTCTGCAGGGCCGGATCGGGCGATCCGGCCGAATGTCGTCTGCGCGCCCGCCACAAAACGGGAGGAACGCGCCGCACCGGGTCCGGCAGAACGCCGGTGCTTGCTCAGGTCGAAGTCTAGGAGCGGGCGCGGGCTATCGTCAATAGTCTGGAACGGTTCCAGACTATGAAACTGACTGCTGATT
>JBFWZG010000101.1:0-13544 GCA_050185515.1 Reyranellaceae bacterium | reverse complement strand
GGCCTGCCCTCCTTGTCGATGGCGACGAACACGAAGGTTCCTTCCGTGACCTTGATCGGCTCGGGATCGAGGCGGCGCTGCACGATCGTTTCGAGCTTCACCGTCACCGAAGTATTGCCCAGCCGCTCGATGTCGCAATAGATGCTGACCACGTCGCCGACCTTGATCGGCTTGTTGAAAGTCATGCCGGCCACGGCGACGGTGGCGACGCGGCCCTGGGCGGCCCGTGCGGCGGTGATGCCGCCGGCGATGTCCATCTGCGCCATGACCCAGCCGCCGAAGATGTCGCCATTGCCGTTCATGTCGGCCGGCGACGGGGCGGTGCGGATCACCGGATCCCGGCCGGGCTTGATCTCCTCGATCTCAGGCTTCGTCGCGGCCGGTTTGCGGGCGGTGCGGGCCATGCGGCTTCCCCTTTGCCTTTATCTTGTGATAGGACCAGCCAACACCTACCATATAAGGCGAATTTCAGCCAGTTTTGGCGGGTTTGCAGGGATTATCAGGGACCACATGGCCAAGGCGAAAGATCTGTTCTCCGACGCGCCCAAAGGCAGGAACGCGGCCTATACGGCGCGCGACATCGAGGTGCTGGAGGGGTTGGAGCCGGTGCGCCGGCGGCCGGGCATGTATATCGGCGGCACCGACGAGCGGGCCATGCACCATCTGGTCGCCGAGGTGCTGGACAACGCCATGGACGAGGCCGTCGCCGGCCATGCCAGCGTCATCGAGGTAACGCTGGAAAAGGGCAACTGGGTGACGGTGACCGACAACGGCCGCGGCATTCCGACCGACCCCCACCCCAAGTTCAAGACCAAGTCGGCCCTCGAAGTCATCATGACCACGCTGCATTCGGGCGGGAAGTTCGGTGGCAAGGCCTATTCGACGTCCGGCGGCCTGCATGGCGTCGGCGTTTCGGTGGTCAATGCGCTGTCGGACGAGCTGGTGGTGGAAGTCGCCCGCGACCGGCAGCTCTGGGAACAGCGCTACAGCCGCGGCGGCGCCAGATCCAAGCTGAAGAACATGGGTGCGGCGCGCAATCGGCGCGGCACATCGGTCCGTTTCCACCCCGATCCGCAGATCTTCGGCGACAAGGCCGAGTTCTCGCCGGCCCGCCTCTACAGCATGGCGCGCTCGAAAGCCTATCTGTTCCGCGGCGTCGAAATCCGCTGGCAATGCGACGAGGCCCTGCTAGGCAGGAAAGACGAGACGCCGGCGAAGGAGAGCTTTCATTTCGAGGGCGGCCTGACGGATTACCTGAAGAGCGAGATCGGCGAGCGCCCGACCATCACTCCGTCGCCCTTCAGCGGCGAGGCGGCGACCGACCAGGGCGGCAAGGTCGAATGGGCCGTGTGGTGGCCGACCGATGGCGAGGGATTCATCCGCTCCTATGCCAACACGGTGCATACGCCGGAGGGCGGCACGCACGAGGCGGGGCTGCGGGCGGCCCTGACCAAGGGACTGAAGCGCTATGGCGAGCTGACCGGCAACCGCAAGGCGGCGCAGATCACCGCCGAGGACGTGATGGAGGGCTCGGCAGGCCTGCTGTCTCTGTTCATTCGCGAGCCGCAGTTCCAGGGCCAGACCAAGGAGAAGCTGGTTACGGTCGATGCCGCGCGGATGGTCGAGGGCGTGGTCGGCGACCATTTCGACCACTGGCTGGGCGGCGACCCGGAAAGCGCCAACGCGCTGCTGGAAGCCATCATCGACCGGCTCGAGGAACGGCTGCGGCGCAAGCAGGACAAGGAGCAGCAGCGCAAGACGGCGACGCGCAAGCTGCGCCTGCCGGGCAAGCTGGCCGACTGCACCGCCTCCTCGTCGAAGGGCACGGAGATCTTCCTGGTCGAGGGCGATTCGGCCGGCGGTTCGGCCAAACAGGCGCGCAACCGCAACACCCAGGCCGTGCTGCCGTTGCGCGGCAAGATCCTCAACGTCGCCTCCGCCTCGGCCGAGAAGCTGCGCGAGAACCAGGAAGTCGCCGATCTCATCCTGGCGCTGGGCTGCGGCACGGGCGCCAACTACAACGACGAGAAGCTGCGCTACGAGCGCGTGGTGATCATGACCGACGCCGACGTCGACGGCGCGCATATCGCCTCGCTGCTGATGACGTTCTTCTATCGCGAGATGCCGAAGCTGATCGAGAACGGCCATCTCTACCTGGCGCAGCCTCCGCTCTATCGCCTAGTGCGCGGCGCCAACTCGGTCTACGCCCGCGACGACAGGCATCGCGAGGAGCTGATGGCCACGACCTTCAAGGGCAACGGCAAGGTCGAGGTCAGCCGCTTCAAGGGCCTGGGCGAGATGCTGCCCAACCAGCTGCGCGACACGACGATGGACCCGGCCAAGCGCAGCCTGCTGCGGGTCGGCATTCCCCAGGCAAAGGACGAGGCCGAGCGCCGGGAAAGCATGCGCACGGCCCGGCTGGTCGAGGACCTGATGGGCCGCAAGCCGGAGAAGCGCTTCGCTTTCATCCAGGAAAACGCCCAGTTCGCCCGGGATCTTGACGTCTGATCGGGCGTTGGCGAAATAGCCTTTTTTCCGCCGCCAATCGGCAGGTAGAATCGACCATGAACCTGAAGAATGTCCTGTCCTGCGCCATTCTGACGGCCGGGCTGACGATGGCGGCGGCCACGGCGCCGGCGGCCGTCATCACGCATGAGGAAGTCCATATCCGCTACACCTGGGAGGAGTTCTTCGCCGCCGCCGACGGCAAGGAATTCCTCGTGCAGATCCGCGGCAATCCGTTCGCCATGCCGCAGGAAGCCTTCGAAAAGACCTTGCTGGCCAAGCTGCAGGCCCGCTCGGTCGGGCCCCGGACGACCTGGACCACGACGCCCGGCGAGACGCCACCGGGCAAGGCCTACCGCCTGGTTCTGGTGTTCGGCACCGGCAGCCAGCTCGGCAGCACGCTGTGCGAGGATCTCGACAGCATCAAGCCGCCGCCGACCGCCGTGCCTGGCAGCGTCAACGTGGCGGCCGCCTATTGCCGCAGCTACCAGCCGATGACCGAGGCTTTTGCGCGCACCGACGCCAGCCGGCCGGACGACCGGGCCTTCGAGAACCTGGTTTCGCAGCTGATGGCGGTACTTTTTCCGCGCCGGCCCGGATTGCTTCTTGACCGCGGCGGGTTCTGGAACGATTGATACGGGCGTCATGCTGGATTTCTATCCGCTGCTCCGACCTGCCCTGCCCCTGATCGACGCCGAACAAGGCCATCGCATCGCCCTGTGGGCATTGCGCAACGGCCTGCTGCGGCCCGAAACCGATCCCGACGACCCGGTCCTGACCACTTCGCTGCTGGGACGGATCCTGCACAATCCGATCGGTCTGGCGGCTGGGTTCGACAAGAACGCGATCGTGGTCAACGCCACCCAGGCGATGGGGTTTGGCTTCATCGAGATTGGCGGCGTGACGCCCAGGCCGCAAGCGGGCAATCCCCGGCCGCGCCTGTTCCGCCTCAGCGAGGACGAGGCGGTGATCAACCGCATGGGGTTCAACAACGACGGCATGGATGTCATTGCCGCCCGTCTGAACGGCCGGGACCACAACGCCGGCATGGTCGGCGTCAACATGGCGAGCAATAGCGACAGCAGCGATCCTGCCCAGGATTTCGACCAGCTGGTGGCCAAATTCACGCCGCTGGCCGACTACATGACGATCGACATTTCCTGTCCCAACACGCCCAACGGCAAGGTGTTCCAGTCGAAGCAGCCGCTGGCCGATCTGCTCGAGCGACTGAAGGCGACGCGGGCTCGGGTGGCGGCGGAGAAGCAGGTTTCGCCGCCGCCGATGCTGATCAAGTCGGCGCCCGACCTCACGGAGCAGGAAAAGCGCGACATCGCCCAGGTGGCTCTGGAGTCGGGCATAGACGGCATGATCGTCTCCAACACGACGATCGCGCGACCCGCCTCGCTGCGCAGCCGCTATCGCAGCGAACGGGGCGGCCTGAGCGGACGTCCCGTGTTCGAGATGTCGACCCGGCTGCTGGCGGAAATGTACCGGCTGACCGAGGGTCGCCTGCCGCTGATCGGCGTCGGCGGCATCGCCAACGCGGCGGACGCCTACGAAAAGATCCGCCAGGGCGCCTGCGCCGTGCAGCTTTATAGCGCTCTGGTATTCCAGGGCCCGGGGCTGGTCCATCGCATGAAGCACGACCTGGCGCTGCTGCTGAAGCGGGACGGTTTCGCCAATGTCGGCGCCGCAGTCGGCGCCGCGCATCGCTGATCCGAACAGACCCGCGCCACGGTCGCTGGTCGAATAGCCCTATAGCTTGGCGATGAACTCCGACAGCGCCTGACGGGCGGCCAGGAGCGCCTGCTCGACGCTCGTCTGTTCCTTGTCCAGCCGCTCCAGCGCGTTCTCCTGCTCTTCAAGCTTTGCGAGATAGCGTTTGTAGAGATCGCTATCGCGCGGCACCGAGGATAGATTGCCGCGCAGGCGCTCCTGGTCGGAGACGATGGCGCCGCGCTCATTCTGGATCTGCGACAGTCTCTGCTGGTGACGGGCAACGTCGTTCTGCAGCGTCACGATACGGGCGAAGGCTTCGCGCGTCGCTTTGTCGAGCTCGGTATTGCGCGCGAAGGCTGCGATGCGCTCAGCCGGGGCGCTGCTCAGCACGATCGATTCCTCCAGGGGCCGTTCGACGACGAACTCGACCTTGGTCTGGGTGCCGGCCGGAATCGAGGCCGGCACTCGGAAGCGGTTCTCGCTGATCTCGACGGTCTTGGGATCGGGCTTGACCACGGTCCAGCCGGCGGCGCCGAACTGCTCGAAGAGCATGTTGCGCCCCTCGTTGGCCGGCGTCTTGACGCGCCAGGTGGTGGTCTGGGTCAGCGCGACCGTGTAGCGAAACACGCCATTGACGATACTGCCGCGCGTAATTCGGCGGGCCTGCTCGCTGTCGCGCTCGACGGTGGTGCGCGTATCGAGGGCGTAGCTCAGCAGGCGCTTGTCGCCCACCGGCAGGCCGGACAGGCGCGCGTCGCCGACATAGGCCGCCTGCCCCGCCGTCGCGCCGCGCTCGTAGATCGTCAGGATGCCCGGCGGCAGGCCGGTGCTGCCGTCGTTGCGCAGTTCGATGGCGGCCAGCGGGTGGCGCGCATGGGTCTCAGGCTGGTACAGCGCCAGCCGGCGAATCGGCAATTCGCGGTCGATGATCGGCACCGAAAGCGTGCGGCCGGCGCCGATGCTGATCGGCTGCGGGAACTTGAATGAAACCTGGGTGAAGGACTCCGAGGATGTCGCCACGTCGACTGCGCCGGCGACCTGGCTTGGCGGCGCCGCAGTGGCGGCGATCTGGCCACGAGCCAGCGAGGGAGCTGGCGCCGGCGGCGGCGTGTAGGCCTTCTGCCGCTCCTGCGCCAAGGTCGTAACATCCGCCGCCACGCCACCCTGGTCCGAGCGGGGCAGGATGCGGCCGACGACCTCGACCGGCACTTCCGGCCGGTCGACGTAGTAGGCTTCGTACAGCGCCTGACGGAAGGTAACGGGGCTGCCTGAGGTCAGGGTCAGTTCGACGCCGTTCCAGTCGTTGCCGGTCATGTTCTCCAGCACCGCCCAGCCCTGCATGCCGGCTTTGGTGGCGCTGGCGTCCGAGGGCAAGGTGACGCGGTAGGCGGCCTTCCACACAGGAACGGAGACGACATAGGCCGCGCGCACGATGCGCTTGCCGCTGCCACGCAGGGTGACGGTCAGAGTGCGCGAGTCGCGAGCGCGGTTCTCGCGCACGGCCGCCAGCGCCTCGCCGATCTGCCGGCGCAGAGCGGGATCGTTGAACTGCAGATCCTGGGCCTCTTCCAGAACGAATTGCTGCATCGCCCCGTCGGCCGTGAGCACCGAAACGCGATGGCGCTGGCGCTGCTCGTTGCCGTTCTGGCTGACGATGGTTTCCGGCGTGACCGCGATGACCCGGCCGCTCAGCATGCGCGGGCCGGAGACGGAAATCTCGGCGCCCTGCAGCGCCTGCACCAAGGTGGCCAGCGAACCCAGCGCGCCTTCGTCGAATGGCAGGCCGCGGAAGGCCTCCTCAAGGGGTTCCCTGCCCGGCAGGCTGACGCCGCCAATGCCGCCCTTGTCGTCGTAGACGACGAGGCTTTTCAGCACATCGTCGACCTGGTCGAGGCGGACGTTGAGCTTGAGCTCGGCATTGCCGTCGATCTCGGCTTCGTGCTCGAAATAGCCGATGCCGCCGGAGGAAAGCATGACGCGCTTGAGCGCCAGTTCCTGGCCGACGGCGGGCAGCGCGACGGCGCTGAAGAGCGCCGCGGCGGCGAGCGTGCGAGAAAGCATGAAATGTCTCCGGTCAGGAACGCGTTTCGAACAACCCGGCGAGAGCATCGAAAGCCAATGTGACGCAATCATGACGCGATTTCTTGGGCCTCACCGGTGCGAAGGCTTCGGCGCCCTGCCACAAGCCCTGCACCGCTTCGCCTCGCAACCAGGCACGCATTGCAGCGCCTGCCTGCGCCGCTTTCGCCGCATTGAGACCTGTTGCATGCGACGCCACGAGCGCGGCGCCGGCTTCGCACAGCAGGCAACCGCGGGTTTTGTGGCGGATTTCGGACAAGGTTCCATCGGCCGCGAAATCGGCCGTGAGTGTGACGCGATCGCCGCATAGCGGGTTGTCGCGTTGCGCGGTTGCGGCAGCCGGTTCCAGCTTGCCGGCATGCGAGGCATCGCGCGCCAGCGCGACGATGGCCTGCTGATAGAGATCATCGCTCATGCCAGACGTCTCTTCGCGTCCTCGACGCCATCCAGCAGCGCGTCGATATCGGCCGCGACATTGTAGGGCGCGATGCTGGCGCGGGCCGTGCCCGGCAGGTCGAAGCGGTCCATCAATGGCTGGGCGCAATGGTGGCCGCCACGGATGGCGACGCCATGCTGGTCGAGAATCTGCGCCAGATCGTGCGGATGGATCCGGTCGAGAACAAAGGACACGACTGGCACCCGCCCCTGCAGCCCCCGCGGGCCGACGATGCGCGCGCCCAGCGTGCCGAGCCCGTCCATCAGGCGCTGAGTCAAGCCCATTTCGTGTGCCTCCACGCCAGCCCAGTCCAGATCGGCCATGAACGCCATCGCCGCGCCCAGCCCGACCGCCTGGGCGATGGGCGGCGTGCCGGCCTCGAAGCGGCGCGGCGGCGGCGCGTAGGTGGTGCCGGCGAAATTGACGCGGCCGATCATCGAACCGCCGCCCATAAATGGCGGCATCGCCTCGAGGATTTCTCCCCGCCCCCACAGCACGCCGACGCCGGTGGGGCCGTAAGCCTTGTGACCTGAGAAGGCGTAGAAATCGACTCCCAATGCGGCCAGATCCAGCGGCCCCTGCGGAATGCGTTGGGCGCCATCGAGCAGCACGCGGGCGCCGACGGCTTTTGCGGCATCGACCACGGCGGCGACCTCCAGCACCGCGCCGGTGACGTTCGAGGCGTGCGCCAGCGCGACAAGGCGAGTGCGTTCGGTGACCAGCCTGGGCAATGCCGCAACGTCGATGCGGCCGTCATCGGTGACGGGCAGCACCCTGATCGCCAGCCCGGCACGCTCGGCCAACAGTTGCCACGGCACGATGTTGGAATGGTGTTCGAGCACAGACAGCAGGATTTCGTCGCCCGGATGCAGCAGGCTGCCGTAGCTGTGCGCCACCAGGTTGATGGAGGCGGTGCAGCCGCCGGTAAAGACGATCTCGGTTTCGGGCACGTTGAGGAACGAGGCGACGCGCGCCCGCGCGCCTTCGTAGGCCTCACTAGCCCGTTCGGCCAGGGTGTGGACGCCGCGCAGCACGTTGGCGCGGGCGTGTCTGTCGTGGAAGGACACGGCGTCGATTACCGATTGCGGCATCTGGGCTGTGGCGCCGTTGTCGAGGTAGTGCAACGGTCGGCCGTTGATCCGCTCGAGGAAGATCGGGAACTGTGCCCGAAGGACAGCGGCGTCGAAGCTCATGGCCGCGCCCCGAGATAATCGCGCAGCGCTTCGGGCGTATCGAGATCGGTCAGCACCGCGGCATCGCCCATCTCGACCTCGCAGACCGTCTCGGCGTTCTCCCCGATCAGGTGCCGCGCGCCGACGTCGCCGGCCAGCTTGCGCATCTCGGGCACGAAGCGGCGGGCCCACAGGATGGGGTTGCCGCGCTTGCCCCTGAAGGTCGGCACGCAGATGGCGCGCTGCTCGACCGGATTGAAGGCGGAGATCAGGCGGCCGATCTGGGCAGGGGTGACGGCAGGCATGTCGCCGAGGCAGACCAGCACGGCATCCGCCCTCTCGGGCAATACCGACAGGCCGGCCTGCAGGGAGGTGCTGAGGCCTTCGGCAAAGGCGGGATTGTCTACGAAACGCAGACGCGCATCGCCGCTTGCGGCCTTGTCGATTGCGGCGCGGATCTCCGCGGCGTTGTGGCCCAGAACGACGATGATGTCGTCGACCGGCGCCTGCCTTATCGACTGCAGGCTGCGCACCACCATCGCCTCGCCACCGACATCCTGCAGCAGCTTGTTGGGGCCGCCCATGCGCCGCGACATGCCGGCCGCCAGCAGCAAGGCGGCGACGCGCGGCGCGGTTTGCGGTGTGGCGGTTTCGGCGCGCGGCAGTGGCCGGCTGGGGATTTCCGCCAGCAACCCGCCGACACCCATGCGCATGATCTGCTCCGGACCGATCGGCAGGCCTGCAAGGAGACGCTGAAGCACCTGGTCGAGGCCGTTGAACTTGGGCGAGCGGGCGCAGCCGGGAAGGCCGATCACTGGCTGCGAACCGATGCTGGCGAACAGCAGCAGATTGCCCGGGTCGACCGGCATGCCGAAATGATGGATCGTGCCGCCCGCGCCCTCGATGCCGGCCGGCACCACGTCGCGCCGGTCGACGATGGCCGAAGCACCGGCGACCAGCAGCAGCTCGCAGCCTTCGGCCTTCAGTTTTTCCAGTTCGGCCGCGACCTCGGCCGCGTCGTGACGACAGCGGCGCTCGGCGATCAGGTTGCTGCCCAGCGCCTCCAGCCGCTCGCGCGTCACCCGCACGGTCTTGTCGAGGACCGACTCCTTGGTCGACGGCACGCGGGTCTGCACCAGCCCAGCCTTCATCGCCTGCAGCCGCGCCACGCGCAGCAGCGGCGCATTGCCGGCGACGGTGAGGCATTTCTCCAGCGCCGCCCGCGAGGTGGCGAAGGGAATGATCTTGATGGTCGCCACCATCTGCTTTTCGGTGACGGTGGCGTGCGCCGGCAAGGTGGCGAGCGTGATCGATTCGTCTACGAGATTGAGGGCGTCGACCCGTTCCGGCGCCAGTTCCAGTACGCCGGCATGGTCTGCGAAGAGATTGACCCGGCCGGTGAAGGCGGCTCCAACGCTCAGCCCGGCGCCGGCAAGTGCCGCGGCAAGCCGTGCGGCGGCCTCGTCCTCCGGCACGTCGTCCGGCTCCAGCCTCGCCACGACCACCGATTCTACTCCGGCGGCGCGCAATACGGCGATATCGTCGGCCGACAGCACCCTGCCCTTGCTAAGCGACTTGCCCGGCGCGCGCCAGGAATGCGCCAGGATGGCGCCTTTCGCCTCATCCAGTGGCGTGTCGCCGAAAATCATGCCGCCTCGGGCTTGCGGCGGCGGACCTGGGTGATCTGACCGACGATAGAAACGGCGATCTCGGCCGGAGAAAGCGCGCCAATGTTCAGTCCGACCGGCCCATGGATGCGCGTCATCTGCTCGGGCGTGAAGCCGAGCTCGGCCAGGCGCGCCAGGCGCTTGTCGTGGGTACGACGGCTGCCCAGAGCGCCAATGTAGAAGCAATCCGAGCGCAGGGCAGCGGCCAGGGCTGGGTCGTCCAGCTTGGGATCGTGCGTCAATGTCACCACAGCCGTCGACCGATCCGGTTTCAGCGCTTCCAGCGCCTCGTCCGGCCAGTCGGTCAGCACGGTGACGTCGGGAAAGCGGCTGTCGGAGGCGAAGGCGCGGCGCGGATCGATGACGGTGACGTCGTAGCCGGCCATCGCCGCCATCGGCACCAGCGCCTGGGCGATGTGCACCGCGCCGACCACGATCAGGCGCGGGTCGGGAATGAAGCAATGCAGGAACAACTTGCCGACGCCGGTATCCACCACGCCCGAGCGTTCGCCCAGCATGGCCTGGCGGGCCGCCTCGACCACAGTCGCGTCGCCCGCCAGCGGTCCTTCGGCCGAATTCGCCAACACCAGAGTCTGCTGGCCGTCCTCCAGCCGGGTCGCAAGCACGGCCGGGCGGCGCGCGGCGCGGGCCTTGAGCAGCAGATCGAGCAGCGCCGTCTTCATCTATTCCACCGGCTCGACGAAGACCTGGACCTTGCCGCCGCAGGCCAGCCCGACATCCCAGGCCTGTTCGTCGGTGACGCCGAAATCGAGCAGGCGCGGCTTGCCGTCCTGCATGGCATCGAGCGCCTCCTTGACCACGGCGCCCTCGATGCAGCCGCCGGACACCGAGCCGATCATCGCGCCCTGCGGATCGACCGCCATCTGGCTGCCGACCGGGCGCGGCGAGGAGCCCCAGGTGGTGACGACCGTGGCCAGCGCCACCTTGTGGCCGGCCCGGCGCCATTCCCTGACCTTGGCCAGCACGTCGTCGTCGTAGGTCTGCAGATTGGGTGGCTGCATGTCATGCCTCCGCGAGAGCCTGCCGCCAGCGGGACATGTCGGCGTCCTGCCGGGGCGCGGGTTGCGACAGCGCGCGGGCCAGCGCCGCGAGACTGTCGAGATTGTGGACCGGGCGGAACTCGTCGACATGCGGCAGCATCGCCCGGTTGCCCTGAGACTTGGGAGCGAAGGCGTCGTAGCGCAACAGCGGATTGAGCCAGATCAGCCGGCGGCAGGAACGGTGCAGCCGCTCCATTTCGCGCGCAAGACCCGGCCCGCCCTCTCGATCGAGCCCGTCGGAGATCAGCAGCACCACCGCCCCCTGCCCCAGCACGCGCCGGTTCCAGTTGCGATTGAATTCGTGCAGGCAATGGCCGATGCGCGTTCCGCCCGACCAGTCGTCGGCCTGCTCGCTGGCCTTCGCCAGCGCCACGTCGACGTCGCGATAGCGCAGGGCGCGGGTGACGTTGGTCAGCCGCGTGCCGAACAGGAAGCAGTGCACCCGGTCGCGGTCATTGGTCAGCGCATGCATGAAATGCAGAAACATGCGGCTGTACTGGCTCATCGAGCCGGAAATGTCGCACAGCACGACCAGTGGCGGCGTACGCTCGCGGCGGCTTTTGCGCGCCAGCGCGATCAATCCGGGGCTGCGCAGGCTGCGGCGCAAGGTGGTGCGCATGTCGATGCGGGCGCCGCGCCGGTCGGTGGCGAAGCGACGGGTCGGCACGTCGGCGATCGGCAGGCGCAGGCGCTGGATGGCGCGCAAGGCGGCATCGGCCTCCGCCTGCGACATCTGCTCGAAATCCTTCTTCTGCAGCAACTCACGGTCGGAAAACGTCAGCGTGGCGTCGATCTCGACTTCCGGCGGCTCCTGCTCCTCGCCCGGGCCGTGATCGTCGTTGGCCGGACGCAGGGCCTCGGCCAAGCGCCGGCTGATCTCCTCGCGCCGGTCCTCCTCCTGGTCGGTCTTCATGGTCGGCAGCAGCAGCGACAGCATCTTCTCGAGCAGTCGCGGATTGCGCCAGAAGATGTGGAAAGCCTGGTCGAACAGCGCCCGCTGGTCCTGTCGATTGACGAACACCGAATGCAGCGTCCAGTAGAAATCGTCGCGGCGGGCGACGCCGGCGGCCTCGACGGCCCTGATCGCCTCGATCACCCTGCCCGGGCCGATCGGCAAGCCGGCGCGGCGCAGGGTACGGGCGAAATGGGCGATGTTGTCGGCCAGCCGCCCCTCGCCGGTCTGCGTCGCCGCCGTATAGATGTCGCTCATGCCGGATCAGCCTCCGACGGCGGCGAGCTCGCGATTGACGCGGTTCAGCATGTCGGCTGCCTCGCTGCCCTGAATCTTCTGGATGTCGTCCTGGTACTTCAGCAGCACGCCGAGCGTGTTGTTGATCGTGTCGGGATCGAGTTCGAGCACGTTGAGCTCGGTAAGCGCCGTGGTCCAGTCGATGGTCTCGGCCACGCCCGGCAGCTTGAACAGGTCCTGCTTGCGCAAATCCTGCACCACCGCCACGATCTGCCGGCTGAGCCGCTCGCGCACGCCCGGCACCTTGGCGGAGAGAATGCGCATCTCGCGCTCGGCGTCGGGATAGTCGACCCAGTGATAGAAGCAGCGCCGCTTCAGCGCGTCGTGAATCTCGCGGGTGCGGTTGGACGTGATGATCACCAGCGGCGGCTGTTCGGCGCGCACCGTGCCAAGCTCGGGGATGGTGAGCTGGAAATCCGACAGCACTTCCAGCAGATAGGCCTCGAAAGGCTCGTCGGCGCGATCGAGTTCGTCGATCAGCAACACCGGCGCGCCGCCCGGCGACGGCTGCAACGCCTGCAGCAGAGGGCGTCGGATCAGGAACCGCTCGGTGAAGATCTCGTCGCCGAGATTGGCGCGATCGACGACGCCCTGCGCCTCGGCAAGCCGGATCTCGATCATCTGCCGCGCGTAGTTCCACTCGTAGACCGCCGAGGAGACGTCGAGCCCCTCGTAGCATTGCAGGCGGATCAGCGGACGGCCCAGCACCTGCGACAGCACCTTGGCGATCTCGGTCTTGCCGACGCCGGCCTCGCCCTCGACGAACAGCGGCCGCCCGAGCTTCAGCGACAGGAAAAGCGTCGTTGCCAAGCTGCGGTCGGCGACATATTTCCCCTCGCCGAGAACGGCCATGGTGTCGTCGATGGAGGTCGGCAGGTTTCTGGTCATATCCATTCCGATGCGCGAAAGCCCGATGATTCTAGCGCAAAAAAGCCTAGGCGGGACAAGGGTTTCGCATGCGTTTTGCGGCCGTTTGCCTTGCGCCTGACAGGACGGAGGCGATAATGGCTGCCGGGAGCCAACGCCAGATCAGGGAACGCCATGAAACTCTACGACAGCAAGACCGCCCCGAATCCGCGCCGCGTGCGCATCTTTCTCGCCGAAAAGGGCATCACCGTCCCGACCGAGCAGGTCGACATCGCCGGCAAACAGAACCGCACGCCCGAATACGCGAAGAAGAACCCGATGATGGGCGTTCCCATTCTCGAACTGGACGATGGCACGGTGATCTCGGAAACCATGGCGATCTGCCGTTACTTCGAGGAAACCCACCCGAATCCGCCGCTGATGGGCAAGGATGCCAAGGACCGCGCCGTTGTCGAGATGTGGAACCGGCGCATGGAGCTCAACGTGATGAACTGCATTACCAGCGCTTTTCGCCACGGCAACGCATTCTTCGCCGGTCGCATCAGCCAGGTTCCGGCCTATGCCGAGCAGTGCCTGAAGGAAGCGCCCGCCACGTTCGATTTCCTCGACGAGGTGCTGGGCAAGACGAAATACATCGCCGGCGACAGCTTTTCGGTTGCCGACATCACCGCGCTGTGCACGGTCGACTTCGCCCGCGTGCTGCGGCTGAAAATCGATCCGGAGAAGCACAAGAACCTGGCGCGCTGGCACGCCGAAGTCTCCGCCCGGCCCAGCGCCCAGGCCTGACGG
>JBFWZG010000100.1:0-13571 GCA_050185515.1 Reyranellaceae bacterium | reverse complement strand
AACTGCAGGCCAATGCGCCCTCCATGGGCTGGACCTTCGTCCGGCGGCGCATGGCTGGCGAGCTCGGGCCCGACTGGCAGTCGCGCTTCGCCGGTTTCGACCGCGTCGCCAGCGCCGCCGCTTCGCTGGGCCAGGTGCATCGCGCGACGGCGCATGACGGCACGGCGCTGGCCTGCAAGCTGCAATACCCCGACATGCGCTCGGCCTTGGAGGCCGACCTCGGCCAGCTTCGCCTGGTCTTCGCGCTTTACGAGCGCTACGACAGCGCCATCCGTACCGCCGACATCCACGAAGAGATCGCCGCCCGGCTGCGCGAGGAGCTCGACTACCGGCGCGAGGCTCGTCACATGGCGCTGTACGAAGCGATGCTGTCGGGAGAGGCAGACGTCCATGTGCCGAAGGTCATGCTGGAGCTGTCGACCGATCGGTTGCTGACGATGAACTGGCTCGACGGCCAGCCGCTCTTGAACTGGCTGGAGAGCGCGGATCAGGCGCAGCGCAACGGGCTGGCCGCGCGCATGTTCCGCGCCTGGTACGTGCCGCTCTATCGCTACGGCGTGATCCATGGCGACCCGCATCTGGGCAACTACACGGTGCGCGCCGATGGCGACGTCAATCTGCTCGACTACGGTTGCGTCCGCATCTTTCCGCCGCGCTTCGTGCAGGGATCGATCGATCTCTACTGGGCGCTGCTGCGCGGCGACGAGGCGCTGGCGGTGCAGGCCTACGAGAACTGGGGCTTCCGCAACCTCACCAAGGCCCATATCGCCGTGCTCAACCAATGGGCCGCGTTTCTCTACGGGCCGCTGATGGACGACCGACCGCGCCGGCTGACGGAAGGCATGCCGGGCAGCTACGGGCGCGAGACCGCGCGCAAGGTGCATCGCGAGATCCGCAGCCTGGGCGGCGTCACGCCGCCGCGCGAATTCGTGTTCATGGATCGCGCTGCCGTCGGCCTTGGTTCGGTGTTCATACGCCTGCGCGCCGAGCTGAACTGGCGCACGCTGTTCCAGTCGCTGATCGCCGATTTCGACGTCGAGTCGCTGGCGCGGCGCCAGGCCGAGGCGCTGGCGAATGCCGGCCTGACGACAGGATGAATTTCGTGCCCTGGCTGCTAGGATGCGATTCCGATGCATCCGGCGAGCGGGCCAAATTACTTGAACTACGATCTTCTCATTGTGGTCGGTTTACTGCTGGCGGCCATATTAATGTTCATCCGCAACCGGCCGCGCATGGATGTCGTGGCGCTGATCATGATGACGGCACTGCCGCTGACCGGCGTCATTTCGGTGCAGGAAGCGCTGGCCGGTCTGGCCGATCCCAACATCGTGCTGATCGCCGCGCTGTTCGTCGTTGGCGAGAGTCTCGTTCGCACCGGCGTCGCGCAACGGCTGGGCGACTGGCTGCTGAAGCGGGCCGGACATAGCGAGGCGGGCCTGATTCCGCGCCTGATGGTGATCGTCGCCGGGGTGGGTTCCTTCATGAGTTCGACCGCGGTGGTGGCCCTGTTCATCCCCGTCGTGCTGCGCATCGTGCGCACGACGGGCATTTCGCCCGGCAGACTGATGATGCCGCTTTCCGTCGCCGCCCTGATCAGCGGCATGATGACCCTGGTGGCGACCGCGCCAAATCTCGTGGTGCACGGGGAACTGGTGCGAAACGGCTTGGAAGGCTTCGACTTTTTCACCTTCACGCCGTTCGGGCTGCCGTTGCTGGCCTTGGCTGTTCTCTACATGCTCGTGGCGCGCCGGTTCCTGTCCTCCGCCCGTTCGACCGGTTCCGCCGGTCAGGCACGACCGCGACTTGCGCAATGGATCGAGGATTACGGGCTGACCGGGCGCGAACACCGGCTGCGCGTATCGTCGCGCTCGTCGCTCGCCGGTCGAACTCTGAACGAGCTGGACCTGCGCGGCTCCGCCGGGGTCAACATCGTCGCGGTGGAGAGGCCGGGAAGGCTGTCTTCCCGAATGATACTGCCGACGCCAACCACAAACCTGCGGGCAGGCGATATTCTTTTTCTCGACTTGTCGTCCCCAACCGTCGACATTGACGAGGCGTGCAGCCGTTTCGACCTCGAGCCATTGCCGCTTGCCGGTGATTATTTTGTCGACCGGCGCCAGGATATTGGGATGGTCGAAGTGATGGTGACTCCTGGTTCCCGGCTCATCGACAAGACGGTCGTGGAATCCCGCTTCCGTTCCGAGTTCGATCTGAACGTTCTCGGATTGCGGCGTGGCAGCGAACCGGGGCGGGGAAACGTTCTGGACGAAAAGCTGCGGCTTGGCGACACGCTGCTCCTGATGGGCCCATGGCGGGCGATCCGACGGCTGCAGGACAGGAAGGATTTGTTCGTTCTCAACCTGCCGGCCGAGATCGACGATGTCGCGCCAGTGGCGTCGCGAGCGCCACATGCTCTGGCAACGCTCGCGCTCGTGGTGGCGCTGATGGTTTCCGGCATAGTGCCGAATGTGGTGGCCGCGCTGGCTGGATGCCTGCTGCTGGGACTCTTGCGCTGCATCGACGCCGGCAGCGCCTATCGTTCGATCCAGTGGCACACCTTGATCCTGATCGTCGGCATGATGCCTTTCGCGGTGGCTTTGCAGAAAACCGGAGGCATCGAACTGGCGGCGTCGGCGCTGATCGCGACGCTCGGCGACGCCGGTATCCATGCGATGCTGGCGGCTCTTTTCATTGTGACGGCGATGCTGAGCCTTTTCATATCCAACACCGCGACGGCTATTCTCATGGCGCCGGTGGCGATCGCCGCCGCGCGCGATCTCGGCGTCTCGCCGTATCCATTCGCCATGGTGGTGGCGCTGGCGGCCTCCGCAGCCTTCATGACTCCGGTGGCCTCGCCGGTAAATGCGCTGGTTGTGGGACCCGGCAACTACCGGTTCGCGGATTTCGTCCGCGTCGGGGTGCCGCTGGCGGCGCTTTCCATGGTCGTCACCGTATTTCTGGCGCCGCTGCTGTTGCCGCCCTGACCGGAGGAACGGCCTCTACCGCGCATCGGCGAGCATGGCCCGCACGCCATTGCCCAGCAGCACCGCGTCGCTGCCGGCGACGATGAAGCGGTAGCCGCGCCCGGCCATTTCCTTCGCCGCCTTGCCGTTCAGCGCCGTGCTGCCGAGTGCGCGACCGCTTGACTTGATCGCCGTCTCGGCGCGCGCGATCTCGGCCATGACGGATGGATCGTCGAACCTGTTGAGCTTGCCGAGAGTGGCGGACAGATCGCGCGGACCGATGAAGAGCACGTCGATGCCTTCGACGGCGCCGATGGCGGCGATGTTGTCGATCGCCGCCGAACTCTCGATCTGCGCGGCGATCACCAACTCGTCCTCGATGCGGCCGTAATAGGCGGGGTCGAAACCGAAATCCATCGCCCGCATGCCGCCGAAGGCGCCGCGTACGCCCCGAGGCGGGTAGCGGCAGGCCGCAACCGCTTCCTCGGCTTCCGTCGCCGTGCCGACATTAGGAACCATGATGCCGCCGACCCCGGCATCGAGCGCGCGCTTGATGTAAATGCGATCATTGCTCGGCACGCGAAGCAGGCCGGCGCAGTCGCTGCCTTTCAGCGCCCGCAACTGGTTCGAGGCGGTCTCGATGCTGCCCAACCCGTGCTCGTGGTCGATGATGACGAAGTCGAGGCCCGAGAAACCGAGTATCTCGACGGCGTCGGCCGAGGCGGTGAGAATCCAGGCGCCGATGCAGGGCGTCCCCGCCCTGAGTTTGGCCTTCAATGCCGCACCGGATTGCATCGTCCCCCTCGCTCGCCTTTTCTCGACGAGCGCAAGCTACAGGATCGGGCGCGTGGCGCGCAACGATACCCGCTTCAGGCGAGCCACTTCACCGATGCGCCGTGCGGATGTGCTATCGCCAGAACCCGCGTTGCGCCATCGGGCCATAGCGTCAGGCGCAGCTCGAAGGGCTGTGCCGGCGCATCCTGTTCCAGCCGCAGCCACGCGACAGGACGGTCTTTGCTCGCCTGCTGGCCGGCGGCGACGATGGCGCCGTCGAAGGCGCGACCTTCATCGTCCGGAAAATACTGCCGCACGATCGAATGGTAGATGACGATGCATTCGCCGGACGGCCGCGCCTCGAGTTCGCGCTTGACGAAGCCGGAGGCGGGCATGTTCTCGATTCGCACGTCGTTCTCCAGCGCGATCGCCATTGCCGCCCGCATGCTGGCCATGCGGCGCTCCTGATCGGGCCAGACATAAGCCTGCAGGCGCAGGCGGATCTCCTCCTGTCGCAGATCGAGCGGATTGATGTCGCAGCCGGCGCGCGAGGCGACGACGGGGCGCTGGGCCAGCGGTGGCGGGCCGCCCTTCCAACGGCACTCGAGCGTGAGCGCGCTGTTGCCCTCGTTCCAGCCATGGGAACCCAGGCGATAGGCGTAGCGGTCCCAGAACTGGTTCAGCCCGGCGCTCGAGCCGATTTCGCGCGGCCGCAGGGGCAGGCTGGTCAGACGGGAAATCTCCAGCATCCCTGGCATCAGGGCGCAGGAGCGGCCGACCTCGTTGGTCTGCGGCGGGCCGGCGAGGAAGGCCCGCAGCGCCGCCCTGTGGACATCCACGACCTTGCGCGCCGCCGGCCATACAAGCGCCTCGTCGGTGCGGCCACCGCAGGAGGGCAGCAGCGCCGCCAGGTCCGGCGCCTGCCCGCTGAGAGCGAGATAGTGCAGCCCGCCGGCTACCCGCAGTGCCGGTGCGCCGAGCTCGATATCGCCTTCCCAATCCCGCAGCAGGCCCAGCAGCGGCCCGCCGGCCTCGATATCGCCGGCCGCGTCCTGGAGCATGCGGCCCCACAGCGGCGAGCCGAGATCCGTGCAGCCACGACCCTGCCGGGCGAAGACCCGCGCAAGCTCTGTAACGGAATGGGGCATGGGAGGCGAAGACGGGCTAAAGCCAGGCGTCCGGGCCGCAGCGGCCGTCGCCGGCCGTCCCCAGCAGCCCCGAACCGTCGCGCCGTCGCGGCACCGCCCTGACGAATTCGTTCCAAGCGCCCATGTTTCCCCCCAGCGAACTGGCCAGTTGTCCGGCGGCAGTGTTCGCGAGCGGACGCGCCTGATCAAGCGCATGCTCTTCATGTCGCGACGTTGTACCGCCATGCTGCACTGCAATCGAGACTTGGCAAACCGGGCCGGAAGAGGCATGGTTCCGCCGCTTCGCCAGCCCGCCCCAGACCGAGGGAAATCGTCGATGAAACTGGCTATCGCCAAGGAGCGACGCGCGCACGAAACGCGGGTCGCCGCCTCTCCCGAAACCGTCAAGAAACTCTCGGCGCTGGGTTTCCAGGTGACCGTCGAATCGGGGGCCGGCCTCGCCGCGTCCTACACCGACGACGCTTACGCGCAGGCCGGTGCGACCATAGCCGCCGATGCCGCCGCCGCACTCGGCGCGGCCGATCTGGTGTTCAAGGTGCAGCGCCCGTTGACCGCGGCAGAAGGGTTCGACGAGGTGGCGCTGCTGAAATCGGGTGCGGCTCTGGTGTGCGGACTTGGCGCGCTGCAGAACCGCGATCTGGTCGACGCTCTCGCAAGGGCAAACGTGACCGCCTTCGCCATGGAGCTGCTGCCGCGCATCACGCGCGCCCAGTCGATGGATATTCTCTCCTCGCAGTCGAACCTCGCCGGCTACAAGGCGGTGATCGACGCCGCCGGCGCATTCACCCGCGCCTTTCCGATGATGATGACTCCGGCCGGCACCGTGCCGCCCGCGCGCGTGCTGATCATGGGCGTTGGCGTCGCCGGGCTGCAGGCCATCGCCACCGCCAAGCGGCTGGGCGCCATCGTGTCGGCGACCGACGTGCGGCCGGCGACCAAGGAACAGGTGCAGTCGCTCGGGGGCAAGTTCATTGCCGTCGAGGACGAGGAATTCAAGGCGGCCGAGACCGCTGGCGGCTACGCGAAGGAAATGAGCAAGGAATACCAGGCCAAGCAGGCGGCGCTGATCGCCGAGACCATCGAGAAGCAGGACATCGTCATCACCACCGCCCTGATCCCCGGCCGCAAGGCGCCGGTGCTGGTCAGCGAGGACATGGTCAAGACGATGAAGCCCGGCTCGGTCATTCTCGACATGGCGGTCGAGCAGGGCGGCAACTGCCCGCTCTCCGAGTTCGGCAAGACCGTCGAGAAATACGGCGTCAAGATCATCGGCCCGGCCAATCTGCCGGCCTCGATCGCCACCGACGCCAGCGCGCTGTTTTCGCGCAACCTGCTGAATTTCATCACGCCGATGGTCGACAAGGAGACCAGGGCGCTGAAGATCGACATGGAAGACGAAGTCATCAAGGGTACGCTGGTGACCCAGGGCGGGCGCGTCGTGCACCCGCAGCTGGCGCCGCAGCAGCCTGCCGGCGCCTGAGGAGGGCAGCGATGAGCGAACCGACCACCGTTTCCGCCGCCCAGACCGTCACCGAGGCCACAGCTGACGTCGTCGCCTCGGGCCGCTTCGATTTCGATCTGGTGATCCGGCCCGTCCTCGCCGGCGCCGAGTCCGGCCATTCCTTCATCTCGCTGCTGACGATCTTCGCGCTGGCCTGCTTCGTCGGCTACTACGTCGTCTGGCGTGTCACCCCGGCGCTGCATTCGCCGCTGATGGCCGTTACCAACGCGGTGTCCTCGGTGATCATCGTCGGCGCGCTGCTGGCCGCCGGGCTGGACGGCTGGGGCGCGCCGAAGATCCTCGGCTTCCTTGCCGTGGTGCTGGCCTCGGTCAATATCTTCGGCGGCTTCGTCGTCACCCACCGCATGTTGTCGATGTTCAAGAAGAAGGCCCCCGCGGCCAAGGCGAAGAAGTAGGAGCGCCGGGACCATGAGCGAAGAACTTGCCTCCTACGGCTACCTGATCGCGGCCATCTGCTTCATCATGGCCCTGCGCGGCCTGAGCTCGCCCGACACTTCGCGCGGCGGCAACCGCTACGGCATCGTCGGCATGGTGATCGCCATCGTCGTCACCTGCCTGACGCCGGGCGTGATGGATTTCTCGGTGATCCTGCCGGGGATTCTGATCGGCGGCGCCATCGGCACCTTCATCGCGCTGCGCATCCAGATGACGGCGCTGCCGCAGCTGGTCGCCGCCTTCCATTCGCTGGTCGGCCTCGCCGCCGTGTTCGTCGCCGCCGCCGCGTTGCTGGCGCCGGCTTCGTTCGGGCTGGGCGCCGTCGGCGCCATTCCGGTCTCGAACCTCGTCGAGATGGGGCTGGGCACCGCCATCGGCGCCATTACCTTCACCGGCTCCCTGGTCGCCTTCGCCAAACTGCAGGGCCTGGTCTCGGGTGCGCCGCTGATCTTCAAGGGCCAGCACCTGCTCAACGCGCTGCTCGGCATACTGCTGGTGGCGCTGATCGTCTATTTCGCCATCACCGAGGACCACACGGCCTTCTACGCGCTTACGGCCATCGCCCTGCTGCTGGGCTTCCTGCTGATCCTGCCGATTGGCGGCGCCGACATGCCGGTCGTGGTGTCGATGTTGAATTCCTATTCCGGCTGGGCCGCGGCCGGCATCGGCTTCACGCTGGGCAACACCGCACTGATCGTCACCGGCGCGCTGGTCGGCTCCTCGGGCGCAATCCTGTCCTACATCATGTGCAAGGGCATGAACCGCTCGATCTTCAACGTCATCCTGGGCGGCTTCGGCACCGATTCCTCGGGCGCCGCCGCCGCCGGCGCCAAGGAGACGCGGCCGGTCAAGGCGGGCTCGGCCGAGGATGCGGCCTTCCTGATGGAGAATGCGTCCTCCGTCATCATCGTGCCGGGCTACGGCATGGCCGTCGCCCAGGCGCAGCACGCGCTGCGCGAGATGGCCGATCTGCTCAAGGGCAAGGGCGTCACCGTCAAGTACGCCATCCACCCCGTGGCCGGCCGCATGCCGGGCCACATGAACGTGCTGCTGGCCGAGGCCAACGTGCCCTACGACGAGGTGTTCGAGCTCGACGAGATCAACCGCGATTTCGCCGCCACCGACGTCGCCTTCGTCATCGGCGCCAACGACGTCACCAACCCCGCGGCCAAGACCGATCCGCAAAGCCCGATCTACGGCATGCCGATCCTCGAGGTCGACAAGGCCAAGACCGTGCTGTTCATCAAGCGCGGCATGGCGGCGGGCTATGCCGGCGTCGAGAACGAGCTGTTCTTCCGCGACAACACCATGATGCTGTTCGCCGACGCCAAGGTCATGTGCGAGAACATCGTCAAGGCGCTGAGCGGCAGCGGGCACTGAGCTTCATCAGCGCCTGAGCCAACAAAAAACCGCCGGGCGGTCGCCGCGGCGGTTTTTCTTTGCCTGGAGGGCAGGGACCGGGACTAGTAGCCCTCGCGGTCCATGCGCTTGCGGGCCAGCTTGCGAGCGCGCCGGATCGCCTCGGCGCGCTCACGCGCCTTGCGCTCGGACGGCTTCTCGTAATTGCGCCGCAGCTTCATCTCGCGGAAAATCCCCTCGCGCTGCATCTTCTTCTTCAGGACGCGCAGCGCCTGATCGATATTGTTGTCACGGACGAGAACTTGCACCGGGACGCCACTCCTTCCGGAAAATGCGGTTGCCGGCCGGAATCCGGCCGAATTCAAGGCGCGGGTAGTAACATACGGGTCGGGGCTTGGGAAGCCCGCAAGGCAGGAAATTTTCCACATTCTCGAATGTGAAATATGAGTGTCACCCCAATGCCGCATTGGCCTGTCATGACCCGGGTAAATCGGCCGAAATCAGGGAAAAACGCATGAGCGCCACGGAAAACCAAAGCCAAACCGACCCCGCCGTAGCGGAGAAGGACGCCATGGCCGAGGCCGTGATGGCCCATGCCGCCTTCGACGGCTGGACCGGGACCGCCATGGCGGCCGGCGCCCGCGACCTCGGCAAGGTCCCGGAGGAGGCGCGGCGGCTGTTTCCCGGCGGGGCGGTCGAGATCGTGGACTGGATCGACCGGCGCGCTACCGAGCGCATGCTGGAGGCCCTGGCGGCGCGCGATTTCACCAGCCTCAAGATCCGCGAAAAGATTTCGCTCGCCATCCGCCTGCGGCTCGAACCGATGACCGTCCATCGCGAGGCGCTGCGGCGGGCGACCTCGCTGATGGCGCTGCCGTTCAATGCGCCCCAGGCCGCCTCGGCGCTCTACCGCACGGTCGATGCCATGTGGTACGGCATCGGCGACCGCTCGACCGACTTCAACTTCTATTCCAAACGGGCAATTCTCGCCGGCGTCTTCGCCAGCACGGTGCTGGTGTGGCTCTACGACCGCAGCGAGGGACAGGCGACGACCTGGGCGTTTCTCGACCGCCGCATCGCCGACGTCATGCGCTTCGAGAAAGCCAAGGCCTCGTGGCGCGATCTGCTGGCCCGCGGCCCTTTCGCCGGCGTCCGGCCGCAGCCCAGGCCGTAATCGCGCCCGCTTGGCGCTTGCCAAGCGGGCGGCGGCTCGCCCACACTTCCCGCTGAACAAGCATTCATAAGAAATCAGGGAGCGAAACATGCGTTTCGGCGTGTTCTACGAATTGCAGCTGCCCAAGCCCTGGACCGCCGACGCCGAGCACCGGCTGGTGCAGGAGGCGCTGGAGCAGATCGAACTGGCCGACAGGCTTGGCATCGATCATGCCTGGGCCGTCGAGCATCACTTCCTCGAGGAGTATTCGCATTGCTCGGCCTCCGAAGTGTTCCTCGCCGCCGCTGCAGGCCGGACGAAGAACATCCGCCTCGGCCACGGCATCCGGCAGGTGATCGCCAACTACAACCATCCCGCCCGCACCGCCGAGGCCGTCGCCATGCTCGACCTGGTGTCGAACGGGCGCGCCGATTTCGGCATCGGCGAGGGCGCCACGCGGCTAGAGCTGGGCGGCTTCAAGATTCCGGCGCGCGAGAAACGCGCCATGTCGCTGGAGGCGGCCGAGCAGATCGCCAACATGATGGTGATGGAGCCGTATCCCGGCTACGAGGGCAAATCCTTCTCGATGCCGGCCCGCAACGTGCTGCCCAAGCCGTTGCAGAAGCCGCATCCGCCGATGTGGATGGCGTGCACCAATCGCGACACGATCAAGGTTGCGGCCAGCCTGGGGCTCGGCGCACTGGCCTTCTCCTTCCTCGATCCGGAAGAGGCCAAACACTGGGCCGACATCTACTACGGCATCATCAAGAGCGACCAGTGCGTGCCGATCGGCCACAGGGTGAACGCCAACATCGCCATGGTGTCGGCCTTCTCGATCCATCCCGACAGGCAGGAGGCGATCCGGCGCGGCCAGGAAGGCTTCGAGTTCTTCGGCTACGCCATCAACGCGCTGGTGGCGCAGGACGTGCGCCCCGGGCGCTCGCAGCTCTTCGCCGATTTCCAGAAAAAGCGGGCCTTGGGCAACATCGAGCTGGGCCGCGACCTCAATTCGGCGCCCGGCATCGGCACGCCGCAGGAACTGGCGCAGCACATCCGCAACTTCGAGGATGTCGGCATCGACCAGGTGATTTTCCTGCAGCAGGCCGGCAACAACAAGCACGCCGACATTTGCGCCTCGCTTGAGCTCTTCGCCCGCGACGTGCTGCCGGAGTTCGCCGCCAAGCGCGAGTTGCGCGACGCCCGCAAGGAGAAGGAGCTGGCGCCCTATATCGAGGCGGCGCTGAAGCGCAGGAAGGGCATGAAGCCGCTGGCCGAGCACGAGATCCCGGTGGTCGAGGCCTCGGTGAAGAAGGCGCAGATCAAGTAGCGCCGCCGCCTGCCGTCACTTCCAGTGCGGCGGGCGGGTGTTGCGCACGTGGTCGTTGCCCTCGATGCGGGCGAACCATTCCGACAGGGCGGGGCCGAACGACAGGGTCGCGCCAGCCGGGCCGGCGCGGGCGATGAAGCGCGCGACCAGCGCCAGAATGGGGAACACAGTGACGTCGACTGCCGACAGTGCCGCGGTTTTCGGCTGGCGCTCGATCTCTGCGTTCCAGAAATCCAGCTCGGCCTGCAGGCCGGCGGCGGCCGTCGCGATCGCCGCGGCATTGCGTTCGCCTTCGGCGGCGAACAGCAATTCGGCCAGTTCCTCCATGCGCCGCGCCAGATAGTTGTCGGCTTCGCGGATCATCTGGCGCTGACGGGCCCGGGCCTTCGGTTCCTTGGCGAAAAGCCGGTTGCCGGCGCCCTCGCGTTCGTCGAGATACTCGACGATCGCCGCCGACTCGCGCAGCACCAGATCGCCCTCGACGATCACCGGCACGCGCTGGCGCGGATTGAGCGCCACGAAATTTGGCTTCTGCAGATCGCCGGCGTCGAACGACAGCAGCTTCATCTCGTAGGGGATACGCCTGACGTCCAGCGCCAGCCAGACGCGCCAGGCGTAGGGCGACCCGGATGCGTAGTAGAAGACGATCGGCGCGCTCATGCCGGCAGTCTCTTCATGTCGGCGGCCCGCCACAGATACCAGCTCGCCACCGAGCGGTAAGGGCTCCAGCGCCGGCCGCGCTTTTCCATGTCCTTCTTGCTTGGCAGCTTGCGCTTGCGGTCGATCACGGCGATGCCTTTCTGCAGTCCATAGTCGTCCAACGGCAATACGTCCGGACGTCCCAGGCGGAACATCAGCAGCATTTCCACCGTCCAGCGGCCGATGCCCCTGACCTGCGTCAGCCTTTCGACGATCTCCGCGTCGTCCATGGTGCGCAAATCCCGCAGTGTTGGTATCTGCCCGTCGCAGGCCTTGCGCGCCAGATCGCGCAGCGCGGCAGCCTTGGCGCCGGACAGTCCGGCGCTGCGCAGTCTCGCCTCGGAGGCACGCAGCAATTGCTGCGGCGTCGGCGCGTTATGGGCGTGCGGGAACAGCCCGCGCACCCGGGCGAAGATCGTGGCGGCGGCCTTGGCGGTAAGCTGCTGATAGACGATGGCCTCGGCCAGCGCGATGAACAGGCTCTGCGTACCGGCAATCTGCAGGCGGCAGGGACCGATGATGTCGATCACGCGGGCCAGCGCCGGATCGGCGGAGCGCAGATAGGCCACCGCCGCCGTGTAATCGGGCGCACCACTTTCGTCACTCTCGCCGTCGTCGCCGGGACACGCGCCCTCGATGGTGAGCAACTTGAGCTTGGTGGCGATGCCGCCATTGGCGGAAAAGCCGCCCAGCTTTTGCCCCGCCGCCAGTACGCGATGGCACGGCACGATCAGCGGGAAGGGATTGCGGCCCATGGCCTGGCCGACGGCGCGGGCGGCGCCCTTCCGCCCGACCCTGTCGGCGATCTCGCCGTAGCTCAGCGTCGCCCCGGGCGGGATGGAGCGGGCGAACCGGTAGACTTCGCGATGGAATTCGGGCACGCCGTTCATGTCCAGCGTGATGATGGAAAGATCGCGCTTTTCCCCGCGCAGCAGGGCGGTGATCTCGTCAATGGCGCGCTGCACCTTCGCTGGCGGCTTCTCCGATTGCGCGGCCGGCGAGCGGCGCAGCAGTTTCGCCTGCGTTTCGCCATCATTGCGTTCGGGCAGTTGCAGGCCGGTTATCCCGTTTCTGCCCCAGCTGATGCCGCACCGCCCAATGTCGGTATCGAACAGCGCGTAGCCCGTGCCCGTCATCGTCCCCCTCCGGATCCGAACAGCCTAGCGCAGCCGCCACGGACGCAGAAGCGCCGTCATGTGCTGCGCCGGCGGGCGGTGAACTCGACCAGCTTGCGCCAGGTATCACCGCCATCGCTCGACACCTCGCCCCGCCACATGAAGTAGTCCTCGCTGATGTCGCGGAAGCTCCAGTGTATGGGCTCGCCCGCTTCGTTCCTGCCGAGCTGAACGATCGTCTCGCCGTCGGCGCGGCCAATCATGGTGGAATAGGTCTGCGAGGCCGGATCGGTGTACTGGATGTGCCAGGCGTCGATGCGCGGGTCGTAGGTGCGCAGGGTGGTGCCGTAGAACAGCTCGGCGGCGGGCGTCTTCTCGCGCCCCGCGTCGCGGCCGGGCACGATCCAGACATCCTGGATCGCCCGGCCTTCCAGCACCCAGCCGAAATGCCATTCGCCCGGCCGCTGTCGCGTCGAGCCGTCTTCGAAGAACCGCGTGACGAGCAGATCCCACGACCCGATGAATCGACCGTAGAGATCCATGCTGGATCCACGCTCGGCGGCTGGGCCGTCGGCCCGCAGGGTATCGAGGAACGCGGTTGTCACGCCGCGTTCCGTTCGAATTTTCGCCGCATCGCCTGGCAGCCATCCTCCATCATGCGGTCGATCGCCGCGACATAGCTGTCGGGCAGGATATCGGCCTGCCACACCACCCGCGTACGATCGCCGTCGGCGGCGAGCTGGAAGCTGGCGTTGTGATGCGACAGCCGCCCGCCCTTGACCGAATAGACCAGCCGGTGCGCCTGCGGATCGATGGTGACGAGCTGCTCGTTGGCGACAAGACCGTTGGCGAAGGTGACGGTGCGGCCGCCCTCGTTGGCCTCGCACGCCACCACGAACCCCGTGGCGATGCGTCGGTCGACGGCATGGAAGTCGGCGAAGGCCTCCCAGGCCTGCGCCAGCGGCACGTCGAGGGTCAAATCCTTCCTGATCGTTGCCATGGCCGCTTCAACCCTTGGCGCCGCAATAGGCTTCGATGCGGTAGCCGTCGGGATCGACGGCGAAGGCGGCGTAGTA
>JBFWZG010000099.1:0-13668 GCA_050185515.1 Reyranellaceae bacterium | reverse complement strand
AGGTGGCGTAGAACGGATAGCCGTAACGCCAGGCGCCAAGGCCGTAATCGCGCCAGGCTTCGCGTTCGGCCTGAAGGCGGCAATCCTGCAGGTCGGCGGCGGCGACCTCGGCGCTGGCCTGCGGTTTCTCCCAGCGCGTGGTCTGGCCGCAGGCGGCCAGCGCCAGCAGCGCCGCAATCGCAACGACGGGCAGGTTCGCGCGCATGACCCCCTCCCAACGGCCGCAAGGCCGACAAGTTCAGAAACGGTGGCGACGGTTTGCGACGGGAATATGGCTTTCGGGCTGCCTTGCCGCCAGTGCATGATAGCGCCAAGCGTTTTCAACGAGGGGTAAATGGCTCGCATCGCCGTCGCCGGATTCCAGCACGAAACCAATACGTTCTCGCCGCAAAAGGCCACCTGGGACGATTTCGTCCGAGCCGACGCCTGGCCGCCGCTGCTGCGCGGGGCGGAGATGATCGCGGGCGTGCGGGGCTACAACATCCCCATCGCCGGTGCGGTCAAGGGGCTGACCGAGCTGGGCCATGACATCGTGCCGCTGGCCTGGGCGGCGGCGCCTCCCTGCTCCTATGTCGAGCGCGAGGCCTACGAGCGTATCGCCGGCATGATCGTCGAGGATCTGCAGCAGGCGCTGCCGGTCGAGGCGGTCTATCTCGACCTGCACGGCGCCATGGTGGCGGACGACCACCAGGACGGCGAGGGCGAGCTGCTGGCGCGCATCCGCGCGGTGGTCGGTCCCGAACTGCCGGTGGTGACCAGCCTCGACTATCACGCCAACCTGACGCCGCAGATGGCGGAGCTGGCGACGGCGATGGTCGGCTATCGCACCTATCCGCATATCGACATGGCCGATACAGGCGAGAAGGCGGTGCGGCTGCTTGACCGGCTGCTGCGCGAGAAGCGCCGGCTGTTCAAGGCCTATCGCCAGTTCGACTTCCTGATTCCGCTGGTCTGGCAGTGCACGCTGAACGAACCGTCCAAGGGGCTGTTCGACATGATCGAGGAGATGGAGCAGGGCGGCGCGGCCAAGGCGACGCCGCGGCACAACTACAACATCGTCAGCGCCACCATCACGCCGGGCTTCCCGCCGGCCGACATCACCCATTGCGGGCCCGCCCTGGTCGCCTATGCCTGGGACCAGGCGAGCGCGGAGGCGGCGGCCGATGCGCTGGCGGCGGCGCTCAACGCGCGCGAAAGCCTGTTCGATGGCGAGGTTTACGAGCCCGACGCGGCAGTGCAGAAGGCGATGGAACTCGCCAGGACGGCAAGCAAGCCCATCGTGCTGGCCGACGTGCAGGATAATCCCGGCGCCGGCGGCACCTCCGACACGGTCGGGCTGCTGAAGGCGATGATGCGCAACAAGGCCAAAGGCGCGGTGATCGGCATGCTGGTCGATCCCGAGGCGGCGCAGGCGGCGCACGATGCCGGCGAGGGCAACGTCATGGAGCGCGGCATCGGGGCAGTGGTCGGAGTAGGCGGCGAGACGCCGGCGGTGGCGCGCTGGCGGGTGACGAAGATCGCCAGCGGCGATTTCACGGCGACCGGACCCTTCTACGGCGGCGCCAAGATGCATCTGGGACCGATGGCGCTGGTGACGGACGAGGATAGCGGCGTGTCGGCGGTGCTGGCCTGCCGGCGGGTGCAGGCGGCGGACCAGGAGATGTTCCGCCATGTCGGCGTCGAGCCGTCGAAGACGCCGATCCTGGGGCTGAAATCGACGGTGCATTTCCGCGCCGATTTCCAGCCCATCGCCGAGACCATCCTGATCGTGCAGTCGCCGGGCGCGCATACGACCGATCCGACCGAGATGCCGTTCACGCGGCTGCGCGAGGGCGTAAGGCTGCGGCCCAACGGCAGGCCGTTCAGCCGTTCGGCGGCCGCGTCGTAAGCCCGATCCGCAACACGACGAACTCGGCCGGTCGCAGCGGGGCAATGCCGATCTCGAGGATCAGGCGGCCTTCGTCGATGTCGTTCTGCGTCGTGGTGTCCGCACCGCATTTGACAAAATAGCTGTCGTCGGGCGACTGGCCGGCGAAGGCGCCGGCGCGGAACAGCGTCTGCAGGAAGGCGGCGACGTCTTCGCGCACTGCCGTCCACAGGGGCGCGGCGTTTTCCTCCATTGCCGTCCAGGCCAGACCGCGCGCGACGCTGCGCTCGACATGGCTGGCCAGCCGACGCGTCGCCACGTAGGGCCAGTCGCCCGACATATCCAGCGTGCGCGCGCCCCAGCATACGGGCCCGCGATCGTCGAGCAGACGCAGCATGTTCAGGGAGAGCGGATTGAGAATCGCCTGATCGGCGTCGCCGAAGCGGGCCGCGAGGCCCTTCACCTGGCGCAGCACGGCGTCGATGCCGGCCGGCGCTTTCCATATGCCGTGCTCGGCATCGGTGCGGGCGATCAGCCCGGCGACGGTGCCGGCGGGCGCGCAATGGCGTGGGGCGCCGTCCTGCAGCGGATCGGCGATCTCGATCCAGGGACCGTAGGCGGCGGCGAATTCGCCGTGCTCGCGCGGCAGTTCACCGACCCAGGCCTGCGCGGCCATGGTGCTGCGGATCTCGACCGGGGCGTCGATCAAGAGCAGCGCCCGCTTGCGCCGGCACAGGTCGATCGCCGCCTGCCACAGTTCGTTGACCTTGCCGGCGCGGAACTCGGAAACCGTGCCGTTCGGCGCGCGCGGGCGCGTGGCGTCGGGCACGCAGAGCAGGTTGAACTCGTCGTCCACTTCCAACCCGCGCAATCCCATGCCGACGGAGCTGGTGGCGCCGATCAGCGCCTCGAGGTCGGGCAGGCCGGTATCCAGTTCGGGCACGCGCAGGATCAGCGCGCGCCGACCGCCGTTGCGGAAGAACTGCAGCACGGCATAGGACAGTTCGCTGCTGGCGGCCAGCCCGCCGAAGGCATTGGCGTATTCGAGGAACGAGCCCACCGGCACGATGCGGTTGATCGGGCCGCTCAGCGTGTGGCCGACGAAGGCGGTGACGGCGCTGGCGGCGGCGGCGATGGCGCGACGCGGCGTTTCCTCGACATAGGCGCCGGGCGTCAGATACTCGGGCATTGGCGGTCCTCGCTGGCGACTGCCTGAGGAAGCGAACGAAGGGGCCGGACGTTCCCGCGGTCAGTCGCCCTTGCCGGCGGGCGGGATCTCGACCGGAGCGATTTCCTGCAGCGCATCGTCGCGGATGGCCGTGAAAAAGCAATTGTGGCGGCCGGTGTGGCAGGCGACGCCGATCTGCTCGACCAGCACCAGCAGGGTGTCGCCGTCGCAGTCGACGCGCATTTCCTTGAGGTGTTGGATGTGGCCGGAGGTGTCGCCCTTGCGCCAGAACTCGCTGCGCGAGCGCGACCAGTAGCAGACGCGCCCGGTCCGCAGGGTTTCGCGCACCGCCTTCTCGTTCATCCATGCCAGCATCAGCACCTCGCCCGAATCGTGCTGCTGGGCGATGGCGGCGACCAGCCCGTCGGCGTTGAACCGGATGCCGGACAGCGCGGCGGCGATGGTGCGGTCAGAGGGCGGGGTGTAGGCGGGCGGCGATGCCATGCTGTCCTCGTTGCGGCGCTCTGGTCTGCGGCCGTGGCAGGCTCTATATTTGCATTGATGGGGATCGGTCAACCGCCCGAGGATCATGACGATGACGCATCGAGCAAATTCCGCCAGCGATTCCAGCCTCGTGGAGGCAGGCGTCAGCCGTCGCCAGGCGCTGACGATCGGTCTTGGCGGGCTGATCGCCGCGGCCGGCGTTGTGGCTTTCGGCCGCCAGGCCCTGGCCTTCACGATTCTCGAGGCCGATGCGCCGGCGGCGCGCGCCTTCCACAATGCCTGCGGCGGGGTGCGCTACCACGACGCGCTGGCGGCGGAAGTGCGCCAGTTGCTGCGCCGGCAGGGCGATACGGTTCCGGAAAAGGTCGACTGTCCGGTCTGCGGCTGCGGCGTGGCACTGGCGCCGGCGCCTGACCAACCCCTCAGCAAGCCGGCTGGCGGCTAGGCGCTTGGCTGCGACTACCGCAAACAAGCCGGGCTTCGCCAAGCCGGGCCACGATCACGACCATTGCGTCGCCGATGCCGTAGCCGCGGCCGATGCGCTGTGCCAGGCCAACGGCACGCGGCTGACGGCGCTGCGGCGGCGGGTGCTGGAACTGGTCTGGGGCAGCCATCAGCCGATCGGCGCCTATGCGCTGC
Source organism: Reyranellaceae bacterium (assembly GCA_050185515.1). GTDB lineage: Bacteria > Pseudomonadota > Alphaproteobacteria > Reyranellales > JAQSWP01 > JAQSWP01. The sequence continues at coordinate 9,490 of JBFWZG010000099.1, read as the reverse complement.
TCGACGCGCTGCGCAAGGAAGGCATGGCATCGGCGCCGCCGACGGTCTACCGCGCGCTCGAATTCCTGCTCGAGAACGGGCTGGTGCATCGCATCGAATCGCTCAACGCCTTCGTCGGCTGCGCCCATCCCGGCGAAGCCCATCGCGGCCTGTTCCTGATCTGCACCTCGTGCCGCAACGCCATCGAGATCGACGATCCGCGCGTGGCGCGCGCCGTGGCGGGCGCCGCCGGCGATCGCGGCTTCTCGGTCGAGCATGCGACGGTGGAGGTCGCCGGCACCTGCCCCAACTGCAAGCGGGCGGCGGCGGAGTAGCGGGCGCGCTTGGTTCTCAGCGTGTCATGTCGAGCGAAGCGAGACATCTTTTTGCCTTTCTGCGGCGGCATGCCGACAGCAAGCGTGAAAAGATTCCTCGCTTCGCTCGGAATGACGGGAAAGATCGGAACGATTCTGGAGCAAACGCCGATCTGCGCTTCACGCCGCCTTGCTGGCGGCCTTTTCCATGCGCTCGAAGCCGGCGGCGAGGTCGGCCTTGATGTCGTCGACGTCGTCGAGCCCGATATGGACGCGGATGGTGGTCTTCTCCTTGGGCCAGGGCGTGGCGCTGCGGAAGACTTCCGGGTGGGCGTGGATCATCAGGCTTTCGTAGCCGCCCCAGCTGTAGCCGATGCCGAACAGCTTCATGTGGTCGACCATGGCGGCGATGGCGTGCTTGGGATAGCCGTCCTTGAGCACGAAGGCGAACAGGCCGGACGAGCCGGTGAAGTCGCGTTTCCAGATCTCGTGGCCGGGGCAATCGGGCAGGGCAGGGTGCAGCACCTGCGCCACTTCCGGCCGGGTCTTCAGCCAGCGGGCGATTTCCAGCGCGCTCTGCTCGTGGCGACGCAGGCGGACGGCGAGCGTGCGTAGGCCGCGCAGCGCCAGGTAGGAATCGTCCGGCGCGGCATGGAAGCCCAGCATCGCCGAATGGTTCTTCACGATCGCATACTGTTCGGGCGTGGCGCAGCAGATCAGCCCCATCATGGCGTCGGAATGGCCGACGACGTATTTGGTGCCGGCATGGACGACGATGTCGGCGCCGAGCTTGAGCGGCTGGCAGTAGAGCGGCGTCGCCCATGTATTGTCGGCGACGACGATGGCGCCGTGCGCATGCGCGACCTTCGACAGGGCGGGGATGTCCTGCACCTCGAAAGTCAGCGAGCCCGGCGCCTCGACGTAGAACAGTTTGGTATTGGGCCGCACCAGGCGTTCGACCTCGGCGCCCATCATGGGGTCGAAGAAGGTGGTCTCGACGCCGAAGCGCTTGAGGATGTTGAGGCAGAAGCGGCGGGTCGGGCCATAGGCGCTGTCGGAGACCAGCATGTGATCGCCGGCCGAGACGAAGCCGACGATGGCGCCGGTGATGGCGGCGAGGCCCGACGGCACGGCCACGGTGCGATGCGCGCCCTCGAGCTGTGACATGGTGTCTTCCAGCGCCTGCTGGGTCGGCGTACCCGAGCGGCCATAGGTGATGTGGTTGAGCGGATCGTGCGAGGCCTCTTCCTGCGCCGCCAGCGAGGGGAAGATGATGGTCGAGGCGTGGTAGACCGGCGGATTGACGACGCCGTGATTGGACGCGGGATCGCGGCCGGCGACGGTCAGGATAGTGTCGATCTTGTCGGAGACGTTCTTGTCGGAAGACATGGAGCCTGCTTGCGCGGTGGGTTGCCCGGGGCGGCCATCCTGCCATTGCGCGCCGCGGGTGCCAATCGCATCCCGCTCGGGCCAGGCCCGGCATTCGCGCCTTACCTGTGGTCGATGAGTCCGTTCAGGCGCGGGTCGTCGAATTCGTGCAGGGCGCGGCGCACCGGCACGAAGCCGGCCCGGCGGTAGTTCTCGAGCGCCCGCTCGTGATCGAAGCTGTTGGTGTTGACGGTCAGCAGGCGGGGCTTCTCGGCCCAGGCCGTATCGACGGCGCGGCGCAGGAACCAGCGTCCCAGCCGGCGGCCGACATAGTCCGGCAGCAGGCCGAAATAGGCGAGATCGATGTCGGTCGGATGGCGGCGGTCGAGTTCGAAGAAGCCGGCCGGGGTCGGGCCTTCAAACGCGACATGCACGGACACGGCCGGGTCGGCCAGCAGGGCGGCGAGGGCGTCGTCGTCTAGCTGGCGGCGCTCGTACCAGAGATATTCGGCGCCGACCGTGTCGTAGAGGAAACGATAGAAGGGGACCGACACTTGGCGGAGCCGCTCGACGCGAAAGCCGGGCGGATCGGGCGGCGCCGGTTCGGCCGGCGGCGCCGCCATCTCGAGCCAGGTGATGGTGGTGCGCAGCCTGCCTTGTGGCGCGCCGCTCACGTGGAGCCGCTCACTTGGACCCGCTCACTTCTGCCCGCTCATTTGGCTCCGGTGACGACCGGCGTGTCGGGTCGCGATCCCCACTCGGCCCAGGAGCCGTCGTAAACGGCGACGTCTTTCGCGCCGATCAGGTGCAGGCCCAGCGCCAGGATGCAGGCGGAAATGCCCGAGCCGCAGGAGGCGACAATGGGTCGGGAGATGTCGATGCCGGCGGCTTCGATCTTCGACTTCAGCGTCGCGGCGGGCAGCATGGTGCCGCGCTGCGGGTCGATCAGGTTTTCCCACGGCAGATTGAGCGCGCCGGGCATGTGGCCGGCGCGCAGGCCGGGCCGAGGCTCTGGCGCTTCGCCGCTGAAGCGATTGGCGGCGCGTACGTCGACGACCTGCTCCTTGCCGGTCAGCGCTTCCTTGACGCCCTCGGTGTCGCGCACCAGCGTCGTATCCATGCGGGCGGAGAAATGGCGCTGGCGCGGCATCGGCGGCAGATCCTCGAGCGGCCGGCCCTCGGCTTTCCACTTGTTCAGCCCGCCATCGAGCACGGCGACGTCCTTGTGGCCGAAATGCCGGAACATCCACCACACGCGCGGCGCCGACAGCATGGGGTGGGCGTCGTAGACGACGATGCGGTTGCCGTCGCCGAGCCCGAGCTTCTGCACGCGCGAGGTGAACTTGACCGAGGACGGCAGCATGTGCGGGTAAGGCGAGGCGTCGTCGGAAATCTCGTCGATGTCGAAGAACACGGCGCCGGGAATGTGGCCGGCGGCGTATTCCGCCTTCGGGTCGCGGTTCATCGCCGGCAGGTACCATGAGGCGTCAACCACGCGCACGTCGGGCGCGTCGAGATGGGCGGCCAGCCATTCGGTGCTGACCAGCGCGTCGGGATTGGCGTAGGACATGGATCTCTTCTCTATTGGGCGAAGCGCAGATTGACGCGGCGGTTCTGGCGGCCCTTGTTCTCGATCTTGGCGACCTCGATGGCGCCGATCTCGGAAGTGCGCGCGACATGCGTACCGCCGCAGGGCTGCAGGTCGACGCCGGCAATGTCGAGCAGGCGCACCTTGCCCTGGCCGGAAGGCGGCTTGACGCTCATGGTGCGCACCAGCTCGGGCCGCTGCTCCAGTTCGGCGTCGTCGATCCAGCGCGGCTGCACCGGATGGTCCTCGCTCACCAGCCGCGCCAGTTCGCGGTTGATGTGGTCCTTGTCGAGCGCCTCGCCGGGCACGTTGAAGTCGAGCCGGCTCTTGTCGGCGCCGATTTGGCCGCCGGTGACGTCGCCCGTCACTACCGCGCAAAGCAGGTGCAGGGCGGAGTGCATGCGCATGTGGCGGTAGCGACGCTCCCAGTCGATACGAGCTGTGACGGCGGTACCGGCGGCAGGCAGCGCCTGGCCGGGGGCGGGGACGTGAATGATCCCGGTGTCGCCCTTGATCGTGTCGGCGATGGCGATCTCGACGCCATCAGGCAGCACCAGCACGCCGCTGTCGCCGGGCTGGCCGCCGCCATTGGGGTAGAAGACGGTGCGGTCGAGCACGATGCCGCGCTCGTCGGCGCCGACCACGGTGGCCGAACATTCCTTGAGATAGGAATCGGCGCGGAACAGTTCTTCGGTCGTCATGCCGGCAGTCTACGACAGCCAGGCCGGAACGGGGAGGTTCTTGCCGCGCAGGAACTCCGGATTGAACAGCTTGGACTGGTAGCGCGTGCCCGAGTCGCACAGCACGGTGACGACGGTGTGGCCCGGCCCCAGCTCCTTCGCCAGCCGGATGGCGCCGGCGACGTTGATGGCGGAGGAGCCGCCCAGGCACAATCCCTCGTGCTGCAGCAGGTCGTAGAGGATCGGCAACGCTTCCTCGTCGCTGATACGGTAGGCGTCGTCGATCGGCGCGCCCTCGAGGTTCTTCGTCACGCGGCCCTGGCCGATGCCTTCGGTGATCGACGAGCCCTCGGCCTTGAGCTGGCCGTTCTTGTAGTGGCCGAACAGGGCCGAGCCCATCGGGTCGGACAGCACGATGCGCACGTCCTTATTGCGCTCCTTGAGCGCCAGGCCGACGCCGCCCAGCGTGCCGCCGGAGCCGACGCTGCAGGTGAAGCCCGCCACCTTGCCGTCGGTCTGGTCCCAGATCTCGGGGCCGGTGGTGCGGTAGTGGCCGTCGCGGTTGGCGACGTTGTCGAACTGGTTGGCCCAGATGGCGCCGTTGGGCTCGCTTTGCGCGATCTCCTCGGCCAGGCGGCCGGAATAGCGCACGTAGTTGTCGGGATTGGCGTAGGGCACGGCTGGCACCAGGCGAAGATCGGCGCCGACCAGGCGCAGCATGTCCTTCTTCTCCTGGCTCTGGGTCTCGGGCATGACGATGACGGTGCGGTAGCCACGCGCGTTGCCGACCAGCGCCAGGCCGATGCCGGTATTGCCGGCGGTGCCTTCGACGATGACGCCGCCGGGCCGCAGCAGGCCCTTGCGCTCGGCGTCCTCGACGATTGCCAGCGCGGCGCGGTCCTTGACCGAGCCGCCGGGATTGAGGAACTCGGCCTTGCCGTAGATGTCGCAGCCGGTCGCTTCGGAGGCGGCGCGCAGCTTGATCAGGGGCGTGTTGCCGACGGTGCCGACGAATCCGTTCTTCGTGTCCATGTGTCTGTGAAATCCTCGGTTTTCACAAATGTAACTGGGTAATGCACGACCACGCAAGGCGATGAGGCAAGCGTGGCGCGTAACTCAGGACCAGCGTTTGCGCAAGGCGGCGCGATTGAGCGCCAGCCATTGCAGGCCGATGATGGTTTTGGCGTTGTTCAGCCTGTCGTTCTTGAGCAGTTCCATGGCGCGCTGGAAAGCCATGGCCTCGACATGGATATCCTCGTGCTCGCTGGCCAGCCCGTGCGTGCCGCCGGCCCGCGACGAATCGGTGCGGGCGCCGAACAGGGTGCAGACTTCGGACGTGCCGCCGGGGCTGACGAGATACTCGCAGATGCGGATCGGGTCGGCGATCTCGATGGCGGCTTCCTCGCGCGCCTCGCGGCGGACCACGCTTTCGGGCGTCTCGCCGGGCTCGATGATGCCGGCGACGATCTCCCACAGCCACGGGTCCATGCCGGCGGCGTAGGCGCCGGGCCGGAACTGGCGGATCATCACGACTTCGTCGCGCTGCGGATCGTAGGGCACCACCGCAGCGGCGCGGCCGCGCTCGAACACCTCGCGCTCGATCGCCGGACTCCAGCCGCCGTCGAAGCGCCGGTAGCGCAGGCGGTAGACGTCCATGCGGTAATAGCCCTGCCAGGCCGTCCTGCGTTCTATCAGGTCGACGTCGTCGCGTGTCATGGAACCCCGTTCGGTAATGGACCGGGACGATAGCGTCACAGGTCGAGGCTGAACAGACGCTCGCCGCGCCGCGTCAGGTCGCCGGCGATCCAGCCCTGGCGGCGGTAGAAGCGGTCGGCGCGTGAGCCGGGTTCGGTCGAGAGCGTGGCCTGGCGCCAGCCCGCCGCGCGCAGATCGTCGAGCGCGCGCGGCAGCAGCGCGCGGGCGATGCCGCGGCCCTCGTGTGCGGGATCGACGAACAGCGCCCAGATGCTGCCGTCGCGCGTATCGGCGGCGGCGAAGCCCAGTACACCGGCATCGTCCTGCCACAGCCAGATGCCGGAGCGGGCGATGAACTCTTCCACCAGCGACGGCGGCACCCGGGCGGGATCGGACAGCACGTTCTCACGCACCGCGGCACGTATGCGCATCAGGGCGGGAACATCGTCAACGCGGGCATGGCGGATCATGGCGAGACCATAGCGCCGCGCGCGGGCTTCCTGATAGGGTCCGGCCATGCACGCCGTGCCCGACCGCAAGCTCACGACCATCCTTTCCGCCGACGTCGCCGGCTATAGCCGCCTGATGGAGCGCGACGAGCGCGGCACCTTCGCCCGCCTCAAGGCCTGTCGCGAGGCGCTGCTGGGGCTGATCGCCAGCCATCGCGGCCGTGTGGTCAATACGGCCGGCGACAGCGTGCTGGCGGAGTTCTCCAGCGTGGTGAACGCGGTCGACTGCGCTGTGTGCTTCCAGCGCGAAAATGCCGAGCGCAATGCCGGCCTGCCCGAGGAGGAACGCATGAGCTTCCGCATCGGGGTCAATCTCGGCGACGTGATGGTCGACGGCGACGATCTGTTCGGCGCCGGCGTCAACATCGCAGCACGGCTGCAGTCGCTGGCCGAGTCTGGCGGCGTGCTGATCTCGGGCTCTGTGTTCGAGCAGGTGCGCAACAAGCTGTCGCTGGGCTTCGACTTCCTCGGCGTGCAGGAGGTCAAGAACATCTCCGAGGCGGTGCCGGCCTATCGCGTGCTGCTCGGCCAGTCCGCCCCCGAGCCGGCTGCGACGGTCGCGCCGGCATCGACGCCGGTACCGTCGCGCGCGGAAGACTCGCCGGTCGCCTCGCTGCCGCGCAGCTTCAAGCGGCGGGCGGCCCTGGGCGGTTTCGCCATCGCGGTCTGCTTCGTCGTCAACATGCTCACCTGGGGCGGCTATCCGTGGTTCATCTGGCCGACGCTCGGCATCGGCGCCGGCCTGGCGCTGCAGTGGATCCTGACGCGCTGGCGCTAGACGCCGAATAACCAAAGGCGCGCCGACGCTACGCCACGGCCTCCTTTTCGGCCTGGAGGTTCAGCTCCCGCATCGCCCGATCGCGCAGCATGACGCGCTGGACCTTGCCGGACGCCGTCATCGGCAATGTGGCCACTGGCACGACATGGTGCGGGATCTTGAAGCTGGCGATCTTGCCCTTGCAGAGGCGCCTGACGTCCTCGACGGTACAGGTCGTCCCCGGCTTCAGCACCACATAGGCGCAGGGGACTTCCATCAACCGCGGATGGGGGACGCCGACCACGGCGACCTGCTCGATGGCGGGAACCAGCGCCATGAGTTCAGCCTCGAGCGCGGCGGGCGACACGTTCTCGCCGCCGACCTTCAGCATCTCCTTGTAGCGTCCGAGGAACTGCAGGAAGCCGTCGGGCCGAAGATAGCCGCGGTCGCCGGTATGCAGCCAGCCGTCCTTGATGGTGGCCGCCGTCGCCGCCGGGTCGCGGAAATAGCCGCGCATCGTGGTGTAGCCGCGCCAGAGGATTTCGCCCTCGACGCCGGGCGGCTCCGCCTTGCCGGTGGCCGGATCGACGATCTTCACTTCGAGGCCGTTCATCGGGCGACCGGAGGTGGTGCAGCGCTGCTCGTCGGTGTCGTCGAGGGAAGTGAGGCACACGTAACAGCCGGCTTCCGACATGCCCCAGCCGGTGGCGGTGGGGCACAGGGTTTTCTGGACCTGCAGGGCGACGGCGTTGGAGCTTTCCATGCCCGCGGGCAGGCCGCCGAAGCGCAGGCTCGAGAGATCGGCCTTTATCTGCGCCTGGGCCCGCATGATGTCGGCATAATGGGTTTCGAAGCCGTAGATCCCGTTGACGCGCTCGCTTTCGATCAGCCGCACGGCCTCTTCCGGGTCCCAGGCGTCCATCACCACCTGGCGGGCGCCGGTGTGCATGCAGGCGAACACCATCTCGGCCATGCTGAACAGATGGAACATCGGCAGGTAGTTCAGCACGACGCTGCCCGCCTTCAACGGCCAGATGTCGTGGCGCTCGCAGATGCTCCGCAGCAGCGTGTGATCGTGCATCACGCCCTTTGGGTTGCCGGTGGTGCCGGACGTGAAGACGATCAAAGCGATGTCGTCCATCTTCACTGCCGCGGCGGCCCGTTCCAGTTCCTCGGTCGAAATCCGCTCCGCCCCGGCGAGAAAGCGCTCCCAGGACAGCGGCGCGTCGGAGGGCGTGTCAGCAATGACCACCAAGTCCTTCAGATGCGGGAAGGCGGGCGCGCCATCGAAGCGCCTGCCGTCGAAACCGGGAAACACCGCCTTCAGCATGTCGAGGTAGTCGACCGGGCCCGAACGCTCGACGACGAACAGCAGTTTGCACTCCGCCAGCTTCAGCGCATAGGCGACATCGTGCTCGCGATAGCGGGTGTTCAGCGGCGCGGCGATGGCGCCGACGCGCAGGGCGGCGTAGAAGGCGACCGTGAATTCGATCCGGTTGGTGACCCACAGGCCGACCACGTCGCCCTTGCGCACGCCACGCGCCAGCAAGGCGCGGGCAGCGCGGTCGATCCGGTCGTTCAGTTCGCTGAAGGTCAGGCGGGTGCCACGGAAGGCGATCGCCTCTTCTCCGCCCCAGCGCCGAGCCGCCGACGCAGGCAGGTCGCCAAATCTCAGTTCAGGTGCGGACATTGGGTTCACTCCCTTCCAGCTTTTGCTCCGCCCTCGGCCCAGGAACCGCGTTGCGCGGTATCGACCGACGACGGAGCATGGTTCTCGCGACCGTCGACAACTGGCTGGCGACAGTCAAGAGGCGGGAACCGGTCGGTTCGGTATGCGGGAGCAGGGAAACGGAAACGGCGGGAACGTCATCCCGCCGTTTCGTTGCATCTGGCTCCGGAGGAGGGATTCGAACCCCCGGCCAAGCGATTAACAGTCGCTTGCTCTACCACTGAGCTACTCCGGATCGAGGCACCGCTTGCGAGCGGGGCCCGAAATCAGGCCGGCTTTTTGGCAGACGACTGCCGCCGGTGCAACATTCTTTTGCGCTGCGGCGTCGGGGCCCCGTCCAGGCCGCGCCACCCGCTTTCCGTCGCCTGCGCGATGGAGGCCCGGGCCGGAATCGAACCGACGTACGAGGATTTGCAGTCCTCTGCATGGCCACTCTGCCACCGGGCCGCTTTTCGTCCTGTCGGGCCGGCAAAGCGTGGCGCCGATATAGATGTTTGCCCATTGAGGGTCAAGGCGTTAGCCGGTTTTGCACAGCCCGCCGCGGTTTGACGCTGCGCTGCGGTGAACGTATAAACGCCCGGCAGAACCCATCGCGAGTCCAGTAGCCTATGTTCGATTTCGTCCAGGCCCGACAGAACATGGTCGACGGCCAGCTGCGTCCCAATCGGGTCACCAATCCGGCGGTGCTCGACGCCGTATCGTCGCTGCCGCGCGAGCGCTTCCTGCCGGAAGCGCTGCGCCACATCGCCTATATCGACGACGACATTCCGCTGCCCAACGGGCGGGCGATGATGGAGCCTCTGGTTGTGTGCCGCATGATCCAGGCCGCGGACCCGAAGCCGAGCGACGTCGCGCTCGATGTCGGATGCGG
>JBFWZG010000098.1:3269-13765 GCA_050185515.1 Reyranellaceae bacterium | reverse complement strand
GGGGCGAACAGCAGGCCGAGATCCTGCAGGTCGGACATGACGTTGCGGATGGTGGCCGGCGACAGGTTCTCGCTCAGCTTGCGGGCGATGGTGCGCGAGCCGACCGGTTCGCCGGTCTCGAAATAGGATTCAACGACGCGGCGGAAAATCTCGCGGCTGCGGTCGTTCAGCTCGACGATCAGCCGTTCGGTCGACGCCTGCGCATCGCCTTTCGCCAGTCCGCCTATCTGCCCGAGAATTCTCTGCATTTTACCGCGTTTTTCCGTGGGATCGAATCTAGTGAGCCCCCCGGCCAGCGTCAATGCGAGGCCGGGCGTCGCTGGCGGGTGGATTCGGCGGCGCGGCTGCTATAGGGTCCGGCCAAATCTTGCAGATCGAGGCTGATTAATGCGTCCTTCAGGCCGCGCGCCAGACCAGTTGCGCGCCATCGAATTCGTCACCGGATTTTCCAAGCACGCCGAAGGCTCGTGCCTGGTGAAATTCGGCGATACCCATGTGCTGTGCACGGCTTCCGTCGAGGAGCGCGTGCCGCCCTTCCTGCGCAATACCGGCCAGGGCTGGGTGACGGCCGAATACGGCATGCTGCCCCGCTCGACCAATACCCGCACCGACCGCGAGGCGGCCAAGGGCAGGCAGAGCGGCCGCACCCAGGAGATCCAGCGCCTGATCGGCCGCGCGCTGCGCGCCGTCACCGATCTCAAGCTGATGGGCGAGATGCAGGTCAAGGTCGATTGCGACGTCATCCAGGCCGATGGCGGCACGCGCACCGCCTCGGTCACCGGCTCGTGGATCGCCCTGCATTCGGCCTTCGCCCGGCTGCTGGCCCAGGGCAAGCTGATCAAGATGCCGCTGACCGGCCAGGTCGCGGCGATCTCCTGCGGCCTCTACAAGAACGCCGCCGTGCTCGATCTCGACTATGCCGAGGACAGCACCGCCGAGGCCGACGCCAATTTCGTGCTGACCGCCAACGGCCAGATCGTCGAGGTGCAGGGCACGGCGGAGAAGGATCCCTTCACCGACGCGCAGTTCGCCGAGCTGTTTCGCCTGGCGCGCAAGGGCGTGGGCGAGCTGGCGGTGCTGCAGCGCCAGGCGCTGGGCCTGACGCGGACCTGACTCTGCGGCCGGTTGGCGGCGGGTTCGCTAGGCGGCCGCAGCGGCCGAGGCGAAGACGAGCAACGTCGCCAAGGCGGTCAGAAAGGCGAAGGAGCGTGAAGCGGGCGTGCGCGACATGGCCGGAGAGTGATGCGCAAATTCGACGGAAATAAGCTGGTCGTCGCCACGCACAACAAGGGCAAGCTGGCGGAGATCGCCGCCGTGCTGGCGCCTTCCGGCGTCGAACTGGTCGGCGCCGCCGCTCTCGGCCTGCAGGAGCCCGAGGAAACCGGCGCCACCTGCCGTGACAATGCCGTGCTCAAGGCGCGCGCCGCCGTCGCCGCCAGCGGATTGCCGGCGCTGGCCGACGACACCGGCCTCGAAGTCGCGGCACTGGACGGCTGGCCCGGCGTCATCACCGCCGACATCGGCGGGCCCCAGCGCGATCACGAACTGGCCATGCAGCGTATCCTCGAGCGGCTCAACGGCAATCCCGACACCTCGGCGCGCTTCGTCACCGTACTGGCGCTGGCCTGGCCCGACGGCCATGTCGAAACCGTCGAGGGCGAGGTGCGCGGCAGGCTGGTCCATCCGGCGCGCGGCCAGGGCGGCTGGGGCTACGATCCCTATTTCCTGCCTGCGGGCGAGACGCGCGTCTTCGCCGAGATGGCGCCGGGCGAGAAGAACGCCATCTCGCATCGCGCGCGGGCCGTGCGGGCGATGTACGAGAAGTGCTTCGCGTGAGCGGCGGCTTCGGCGTCTATCTGCACTGGCCGTTCTGCGTCGCCAAATGCCCCTATTGCGACTTCAACTCCCATGTCCGCGAGCGTGTCGACCAGTCGCGCTGGCGCGAGGCGCTGCTGACCGAGCTCGATCATGCCGCGCAGGAAGCGCCGGAGCGTACCGTCACCAGCATTTTCTTCGGCGGCGGCACGCCCAGCCTGATGCCGCCCGAGACGGTGGCGGCGGCGATTGAGCGCATCGGCAGGCTGTGGCCTATGGCGCCGGATGCCGAGATCACGCTGGAGGCCAATCCCAGCTCGGTCGAGGCGAAGAACTTCGCCGCCCTTAGGGAGGCCGGCGTCAACCGGCTGTCGCTGGGCATCCAGGCGCTGCGCGAGGCGCCGCTGCGCTTCCTCGGCCGCGCCCATGATCTGCGCGAAGGCCTTGCCGCCATCGAAACGGCACGCCGGCATTTCGAGCGCTATTCCTTCGACCTCATCTACGCCCGTCCCGACCAGACGCTGGCCGACTGGCGCGCTGAATTGGACGAGGCCATCGAGCTGGCGGGCGATCATCTCTCGCTCTACCAGCTCACCATCGAGCGCGGCACGCGCTTCTGGACCGATCACGCCAGGGGCAGGTTCGCCGTGCCGGACGAGGACGCCGCCGCAGCACTTTATGAGGCGACGCAGGAACGGCTGGCGGCGGCGGGCCTGCCGGCCTACGAGATCTCCAACCATGCCAGGCCCGGCGGCGAATCGCGCCACAACCTGGTCTACTGGCGCTACGAGGATTACGTCGGCGTCGGTCCCGGCGCGCATGGCCGATTCATGCACCACGGGATGAAGCGCGCGACGCGACGCAGCAGCGGTCCCGAAGCCTGGCTGGAGCAGGTCGAGAATTCAGGCCACGGCACGGCGGAGACGGAAACGGTCGACGCCGACACAATGCGGCGCGAGGCGCTGATGATGGGTCTGCGGCTGGTCGAAGGCGTCGATCTTGAGGCGCTGGCGGAGCGCGGCGTCGCCATCGAACTCGATGAACGCAGGCTGGCGCCGCTGGTCGACAACGGGCTGCTGCAACGCCACGGCGCGCGGCTGACGGCGACGCCGGCCGGTCGCCAGGTGCTGAACGCGCTGCTGCTGAAGCTGCTCGACTAGCGAGCCAGCATCGATGTCTGCAGCTGGAAGCTGGCCGGGGCGGGGCTGATGACCTGCACGCCATTGCGCTGGATCTCGATCACCGCCAGGCCACGCTGCGGCAGCCCGTCCGGACCCCAGCGGAAGATGCCGTCGACGCCGGCGAAGCCGTTGGGATCGGACAGCGTCTGCGCCGTCAGCAGCGAGCCGCCGGGCACCTTGGTGCCGATCAGCCCGGCCAGCGCGGTGGCGTCGTAGGCCAGCGTCGCCAGGCGCGGCGGCTGGCGGCCATAGGTCTCGTTGAAGCGGCGTTCGAAATCGGCGCGGGTTTGCGGCGGCGGCGCGGCATACCAGGCGCCGAGCAGCGCGCCCTCGCGCCAGATGTTCGGCACGTCCCACAGCCCGGTGCCGAGATATTTCGTCTGCCGCGGATCGAGATCGCGATAGGCCAGCAGCGGCACGACCTGCGACAGCCGCGCCCCGCCGACCGGCACCATCACCGCCTGCACGCCGCGCGCGGAAGCCGCGAAGCCGGTGACGCTGGCGTTGACGTCCTGGCCGCCGGGATCGAAGAAGCCGACCGGCTGCACCGAGGCGCCGCGCGCGGCCGCCGTCGCCTCCATCGTCGAAACGACGGTCTGGCCGTAGGGCGAGGAGGGTGCCAGCACCGCCATGCGCGTCAGTCCCTGGCTCGCGGCATGGGCGACGACGCGTTCGACCTGGGGCTGCACGGTGAAGCCCATCAGGAACGTGCCCGGACCGGCCACCGCCGGATCGTTGGAGAAGCTGATCACCTGCACGCCGGCGGCATTGGCGACCGGCGCGACGGCGGCGGTCGAGGTGCTGAACAGCGGGCCGAGGATGATCTGCGCGCCTTCGCCCAGCGCCTTCTGCGCGGCGGCCACCGCCATGTCGGGCGAATCGCCCGTGTCCTGGGGCAGCAGCACGATGTCCTGGCGGCCGAGATCGAACAGCGCCATCTGCGCCGATTCCAGCATCGCCTGGCCGAGCTCCTTCGCATTGCCCGACAGCGGCAGCAGCAGGCCGATGCGGGTCTTGCCGTCGGGCGAGGGCGGCGGGCCGCCGACCGGGCCGGCCGGGAGCGGCGCCACGGGTGCGCTGGTCGCGGGGGCGGTGCTAGGCTGCTGGCTCTGCTGGCGGCTCTGCCCGCCGCAGGCGGCGAGCGCCAGCACGGCAAGGGACAGGGCCAGTATGGCGGCGCGGCGCGCCAGCGTGGCGGAAGCCGGGACCGCGGCGGTCGCCGACGCCAGACGGGAGCCAAATTCGCGTGCCAAAATCAATCTCCTCCGACCATCCGGCCATTAACGTCGAGCCTAGCGAGGCGGTTCCGGGAAGTAAACCGCAGCCCGGCCTGTATCTCGTGGCGACGCCGATCGGCAATGCGCGAGACATAAGCTTGCGCGCGCTGGACGTGTTGCGCGGCGCCGACCTGATCGCCTGCGAGGATACGCGCGTAACCGCAAAGCTGCTGGCGATTTACGGCATTGGCACGGCAAGCACCGCCTATCACGACCACAATGCCGAGCGCGTGCGCCCGCGCCTGCTGGCCGCCCTGCGCGAGGGCAAGTCTGTGGCGCTGGTGTCGGATGCCGGCACGCCGCTGATCGCCGATCCGGGCTACCGGCTGGTGCGCGAGGCGGTGGCGCAGGGCTCGGCGGTGACGGCGCTGCCCGGCGCGTCGGCCGTGCCGGTGGCGCTGAGCCTGTCGGGCCTGCCGACCGACCGTTTCCTGTTCGCGGGCTTCCTGCCCGAGCGCGGCGCCGAGCGCCGGCGCGTGCTGGGCGAGCTGGCGAGCGTCAAGGCCAGCCTGGTGCTGTTCGAATCGCCGCGCCGGCTCGGCGACAGCCTGGCCGACGCCGCGCAGATGCTGGGCGGGTCGCGCGAGGCGGCCGTGGCGCGCGAGCTGACCAAGAAGTTCGAGGAGGTGCGGCGCGGCTCGCTGGACGAGCTTGCGGCGCACTACGCCGAGCACGAGCCGCGCGGCGAGATCGTGCTGGTGATCGGCCCGCCGCAGGACGATGCCGCCGCCATCGACGAGAGCGCGCTCGACGCCGCACTGGCGCAGGCATTGCGGGGCGCTTCGCTCAAGCAGGCGGTGGCCGACGTCGCCGCCGCCACCGGCGCGCCGCGCAAGCAGGTCTATGCGCGGGCATTGCGCCTCAAGGATGCCGGCCGCGACACGGACGAGAGCGAATGACGCGCGCGCCCGAAGGCCGGCTGGCGCGCAAGCGCCGCGCCGAACGCTATGGCCGCACCTCCGAGCTGCTGTGCGTGCTGTCGCTGCGGCTGCGCGGCTACCGCATTCTGCTGCGCCGCTTCCGCTCGCCGCAGGGCGAGATCGACATCGTCGCCCGCCGCGGCCGCACCCTGGCGATCGTCGAGGTCAAGGCGCGCGGCGACCGCGAGAGCGCGGCGCTGGCGCTGACGCCGGGCCAGCGCCTGCGCATCGAGCGCGCCGCCGCCGCCCTGATCGGCCGTTACCCGAAGCTGGCGGCGTGCGATCTGCGCTTCGATCTCATGCTGGTGCGGCGAGGCCGCTGGCCCGTGCACGTTCCCGACGCCTGGCGGCCGGGCATGGCGTGACAGGCGTGGGCCTGGAAGACGCACCGCGCCTGTGCATGGATTGTGAGTCTTATGGGGTTTCGTTCGCGCGCGACGGCGTTAGGATGCGGCGATGAACGACGGAGCGACCACGCAGCGGATCCACGAGCGGCTGCGCCATATCTGCGCCGAGCAGCCGCGCATCGACATGGCGGAGGCGGCGCTGCTGTTCTCCGCGGCGCGGCGCGGACTGCCCGAGTTCGATTCCTATCGCGGCCTGCTGGCGCTGCTGGTCGACAACGCCCGCACCCGCGCGCGCCGCGCGCCGGTGCATGAGGCGCTGACCGGCGCGGTGGCGGAGGATTTCGGCTTCGCCGGCGATTCGGCGACCTACGACGATCTGCAGAACGCCGATTTCGCGCGCGTGCTGGAACGGCGCAAGGGCCTGCCCGTGGCGCTCGGCATCGTCTACATCCATGTCGCGCGCGCACTGGGCGAGGACGCCGCCGGCCTGAACTTCCCCGGACATTTCCTGATTCGCGTCGGGCAGGGGCGCGGGCGGGCGATCCTCGATCCGTTCCATGCGGGGCGGTCCTGCGAGGCGGCGCAGCTGCGCGAGTTGCTGCAGGGCGTTCGCGGCGAGGACGCCGAGCTGAACTCCGAGCATCTCGCCGAGGTGTCCGACGCCGAAGTGCTGCTGCGGCTGCAGAACAACGTCAAGCTGCGCCTGCTGCGGCGCGAGGACATGGAAGGCGCCATCGGCACGCTCGACACCATGCTGGCAGTGGCGCCCGAGCGCGCCGAGCTGTGGTTCGAATCGGGCGTGCTGGCCGCGCAGGCGGAGCGGCCCGGCGCGGCGATCGCCGCGCTGGAGCGATTCATGGTGCTGGCAGACGGCAACGCGGCCGCCGACGAGGCGCGCTACGGGGCGGCGGCGCTGTTGCAGAAACTGCGCCAGCGGCTTAACTGATAGCCGGCCCGGGCGTGTTCCGGGCTGTCCAGTCCCGCCGCAGACCCAAGCGCAAGAGGCATCCATGAGCCTGGCCGTCGCCTTCCAGATGGACCATATCTCGACCGTCGACATCGAGGGCGACTCGACCTTCGTCCTGGCGCTCGAGGCGCAGCGGCGCGGCCATGCGCTGTTCCACTACGGCCCTGCCGATCTCAGCTTCAAGGACGGCCGCGTGCTGGCGCGGGCGCAGGAAATGCGCGTCGAGCGGCGAGCCGGCGGGCATTTCACGCTGGGCGAGGCGCAGACGCTCGATCTCGCCGGCCTCGACATCGTGATGATGCGCCAGGACCCGCCCTTCGACATGGCCTACATCACCGCCACGCATCTGCTCGAGCACATCCATCCGCAGACCCTGGTCGTCAACGATCCGGTCGAGGTGCGCAACGCGCCGGAGAAGCTGTTCGTCACCAAGTTCGAAGGGCTGATGCCGCCGACCCTGATCACCTCGGACATGCGCCAGATCGCCGAGTTCCGCGCCGAGCACAAGGACATCATCGTCAAGCCGCTGTTCGGCAATGGCGGCGCCGGCGTCTTCCACATCAAGCCGGACGACGAGAACCTGTCGTCGCTGATGGAGATGTTCACCCGCATGTCGCGCGAGCCGGTCATCGTGCAGCGCTACCTGCCGCAGGTGCGCGACGGCGACAAGCGCATCATCCTGGTCGACGGCGAGGCGGCCGGCGCCATCAACCGCGTGCCGGCGGCGGGCGAGGCGCGCTCCAACATGCATGCCGGCGGCAAGCCGGTGCCGAGCAAGCTGACCAAACGCGACGAGGAGATCTGCGAGATGATCGGCCCCTCGCTGCGCGAGCGCGGCCTGGTGTTCGTCGGCATCGACGTGATCGGCGACTACCTGACGGAGATCAACGTCACCTCGCCGACCGGGCTGCAGCAGATCGCGCGCTTCGACGGCGTGCATCTGGAGACCCGCATCTGGGACCGCATCGAGGCGCGCTACGCCCAGCGCAGCGCGAAGATCGCCACGGCCTGAGGCCGCATCTCAGCGTTCGGCCAGCGCCAGCCGGGCGCCCAGCGCCACGAAGGCGGCGGCGAAGCCGCGCCGCAGCCAGGCCAGCACCTTCGGCCGCGCCAGCACGCGCCGGCGTATGGCGGCGGCGAACAGCCCGTAGACGACGAACACCGCGAAGGTCATCGCCATGAAGACCAGGCCGAGCGTCAGCATGGTCGCGACCGGCCGCGCCTCCTGCGGGGCGACGAACTGCGGCAGGAAGGCGAGGAAGAAGATCGACAGCTTGGGATTGAGCAGATTGACCAGCACGCCGGTGGTGGCGATGCGCAGCCCGGCGCCGGGCTCGATCCGCCGCTCGACGTCCAGCGCGCCGCGCTCGCGCAGCGTCTTCCACGCCAGATAAAGCAGCCAGGCGACGCCGACATACTTGAACAGGGCGAAGGCCATGGCGCTGGCATGCAGCAGCGCCGCAAGGCCGAGAACCGCGGCGGCCATGTGCGGCACGATGCCGAGCGTGCAGCCCGCGGCGGCGATCAGGCTGGCGCGAGCGCCGCCGCCCAGCCCGGCGGCCAGCGTGTAGAGCACGCCCGTGCCGGGCGCGACGACGACAATCAGTGACGTGAGCAGGAATTCCGGGCTCATGAGGATTTCCGCGGGCGGGTCGCCAGACTGGCGCGCCCGACGCCTCGTTACAAGAGCGCGTCCGGCCGCCGCCTTGACGGGCCGCCAGTCAGGGGGCTAAACGGGCAGTGAGATTGCATGCAGCCCGCAGCCGCCGATCGGGGAAACATCATGTCCCGCGTCTTCGCAACGCTTGTCGCCGCGCTGCTGGGTCTGGCGCTGACGTCGGGTCCGGCCGCGGCCCAGTTCACCATCGATTTCAAGAAGCCGATCCTGTCGGCGATCGAGGCGGGCGACGCCGAGCGGGTCAAGCAGATCCTGCTCAAGGGCGAAAGCCCGAACACGGTCGATACGCGCGGGCTGCCGGTTCTGATCGTGGCGGTGGTCGCGGGCTATCCGGACGTGGTGCGCGTGCTGGTGCAGGCCGGCGCGCTGACCGAGGTGCCGGACAATTTCGGCAACACCGCGCTGCTGCGCGCGGCCGAGCACGACAATGCCGAGATCGCCGAGGTGCTGCTGAAGAACGGCGCCAAGGTCGATGCGCAGAACCGCCAAGGCACCACGGCGCTGATGATCGCCGCCCGTCGCGGCGCCCTCGACCTGATCGATCTGCTGCTGCGCTACAAGGCCAGCGTCAATCGCGCCGACTACACCGGCCGCACCGCGCTGGGCTTCGCGCGCCAGGCCGGCAAGCAGGGCGCGGCCTCGATGCTGGTGCGCGCCGGCGGCAGGGAATGATCCCGGCCGCCTTGCGCATTCCTTCCTAGTATTTGGCGAGCAGGCTGCGCAGCTCCTGCGCGCCCGGGTTCGAGAAGCGGTTCTCGAACAGGATGGCGCGCGTCGTCGGCGAGCCGCCGTAGTAGAGCTTGTCCCAGTCGGTGTCGGGCGCGACATACGAGCCTTCCAGCGCGCCGCCGGCGAACAGGCCGACCGACTTGGAATAGGCGATGATATCGGCGCCGACCGCCGTCGTGGTCGAGCCGCCGACGCCGGCGCCAAGGCTGACCACGGTGACGCCGGCCTCGGCGCCGAACTTGAAGCGGTCCTCGAGCAGCGCGTTGAGGCCCTTCTCGGTCAGCACGATCAGCATGACTTCCGAGACCTTGCCGCCGATCTGCAGGCCGACGCTGCCGGCGCCCATGCCGTAGAAGGCGGGATTGCTCCACTGCCCGTTGGCCTGGCGGGCCAGCATGACGCCCCGGCCGCCGGCGGCGCCGACGATGAAGCCGCCCTGCACCATCGACGGCACGATCATCACCGCGCGCGCCTTGGGCAGCAGCCGCTTGACGTCGGGGAAGTCCGGTCCCTCGATCAGCGTGCGCGCCGCCGCCGTGGCGTCGTTGACCAGCGCCTGGCGCTGGGCGTCGGCGAAAGCCGGCGCGGCGCAGGCAAGGGCGAAACCAGCCGCGAGCCCGAGCAGGACGCTCCTGCGGGCGGTGTGGGTCTGGGTCATGATGGAGAATCTCCCGGTCAGTGGAATGTCGTCGCAAACCTGGCCGACGGCCAGGGAAGATGCTCGGCAGGCATTGTAGCAGAAATGTGGCTGCCGCCGATCAGGTGGAGCGCCCCGTGGCGGCGGGCGCCGCCTCAGGACGTGCCGGGCAGCCGCCTGAACACCATGGTCAGCCGATTGCCCAGCCGGCGTGACAACGCGTTGGCGAAACGATCGTTCCCCGGCCGCGCCGTTTCCCAGTAGCGCGCCGTCGCGACCGGCTCGAAGCCGGCATAGCCCATGTGGCGCGCCAGCATCGCCGGTTCGAACTGGAACTCCCAGGACGCATCGTCGGCCACCAGACGGTTGCCGCGCAGCAGATCGCGCGCCCGCTTGATAATGGAGACAACCGGCTCATCGGCGACGATCACCGTTCGGCGCGCCAGCGCGGCCAGGGCTTCTAGCGCCTGGTAGGGATGCAGCATGTGATGCAGCGAGCGGTGCGTGATCACCACGTCGAAGGAGCGCGGCGCGAAGGGTGGCGCGGCCATGTCGCCGACGGCGACGTCGAAGCCGAACCGCTCGGCGCAGCGGCGCGCCAGCACCGGGCTGATCTCCAGCCCGCGCAGTTCCCTGACGCCGAGGTCGCGCAGCGCGCCGATCTCCGCCCCGGCGCCGCAGCCGGCGACGAGGCAGGTTTCGCCGACGTCGACATGGCGCGCGGCAAGTTCGACGCCATGACGCTCGTGCGCCGCAAGGTCCTGCGCGCCGCCGTGCAGGTCGCGCGCCTGCGCCTGGGCCTCGGCGTGATACTGGCTGGGCGTGCGGTCCAGCGCGCGGGCGGTGGCGGCGAAACGGGCGAAGGCCGCGCGATCGGCCGGGTGCAGGCGCTTGCGCATGGGGTCAGGGCGTCGGCCGGTCCTTGAGCAGCAGCGGCAGGCCGGC
>JBFWZG010000098.1:0-3169 GCA_050185515.1 Reyranellaceae bacterium | reverse complement strand
CGCTTGGCCGGCGGCACCAGCCAGAAATGGTGCTTTTCGCCATGCAGCTCGCCCAGCTCGGCATAGGTCAGCCCCTGCCAGTCGCCGAAGCTCTGCTCGGCGAGGCCGGGTTCGATATGCAGCTTGTCCATGCCGGCGCCGGCTTCCGACAGCGCCTCGGCGGTCTGGATGGCGCGACGCAGATTGGACGCGTACCACACCGCGTTGCGCGGCAGCAGCCGCGCCTGGGCGGCGAACAGCGCCGGGTCGTTGCAGTCGGCCTCCTTGTCGAGCTGGCCGTAGCAGCGCGATTCGGGATTGGGTACGGGCGCATGCCGCACCCACCACCAGCGGGTGACGGCGCCGGGATCGGGCGCGCCGGGACGGCGGGTCGGCAGGGCGGTCATGTGAAGTCTCTATCGTTACGCGACTGTTTCAGTAGAAGGCCGTGAACGCCACCAGCATCGCCGCTTCGACGAGTTGCTGCAGCGCGCCCAGCACGTCGCCGGTATAGCCGCCGAAGCGACGCCGCGCCACCTCGAGCCCGCCCAGCGCCACGATGCCGCCGACCGCCAGCGCGAACAGCGATGCGCCGACGCCGGCGAAGATCAGCCCGGCCAGCACCGAGATGCCCGCGCCGACGGCCAGCGCCATCATCGCCTGGTGCCGCGTCGGCCGGCCGGCCTGCGCGCCGAGCCCGTCGCTGCGCGCCGGGTCGAGCCGTTCCAGCGCCGTGCCGATCACCGCTCTTGAAAACGAATGCGCGCCGATCAGCGCCGCCAGCGCCACCCAGCCCGGCATCACCGTCAGCGCCGCTGCGCGCAGGGCGACCGACAGGATCAGCGCCAGCCCGCCGAAACTGCCCAGTCGGCTGTCGCGCATGATCTCCAGCGCCGCATTGCGATCGGCGCGGCCCAGCGCGTCGGCGCAATCGGCCAGCCCGTCCTCGTGCAGCGCGCCGGTCAGGATCAGCCCGGCGCCGATCGCCAGCAGGGCGGCCAGAAGTCCCGGCATGCCGAGGCCGCCGAAGCCCGCCAGGATCAGCCCGACGATCAGGCCAATGAGCGCGCCGGCCGGCGCGAAGCCCGCCAGGTTCGCAGCCAGTGGGCGCTGGGTTTGCGGGCGCAGCGGCAGGCGGGTGAAGAAGGCGAGCGCGGCGATAATCGCCTCGCCCAAGGGCGCCGGCGCGAGGCCGCGGGCGGCGGCGTCGTCCTGCGTCGATTCGGTGTCCTGATCGGGGCTTTGCATGTCGTATCCGTTATAGGACAGTGCGCCGCCTTTGCCACCCTGTCAGGACCGATTCCATCCCATGCCCGACGCCGCCGCAAGTTTCGACGAAATCCGCAGCCTGCTTAAGGAATTGCCCGGTCCCGATCTGGAGGCCGGCACCCAGGCGGTCGAACGCCAGCGGATTCTGACCAAACCGGCCGGGTCGCTGGGGCGGCTGGAGGAGATCGCCCGGTTCATGGCCACCTGGCAGGGCCGTCACCCGCCCAAATGCGACCGCCCGCGCGTGGCGGTATTCGCCGGCAATCACGGCGTCGCCGCCCGCGGCGTCTCGGCCTATCCGGCGGAAGTCACGGCGCAGATGGTGCGGAACTTCATTGCCGGCGGCGCGGCGGTGAATCAGCTCACCGCGCAAATCGATGGCGATCTGCGCGTTTACGAAATGGATCTCGAGCATCCGACCGGTGATTTCACGCAGGGGCCGGCGATGGACGAGGCGCGCTGCGCGCGCGCCATGGCCTACGGCATGATGGCG
Source organism: Reyranellaceae bacterium (assembly GCA_050185515.1). Taxonomy (GTDB): domain Bacteria; phylum Pseudomonadota; class Alphaproteobacteria; order Reyranellales; family JAQSWP01; genus JAQSWP01. The sequence continues at coordinate 1,428 of JBFWZG010000098.1, read as the reverse complement.
GTCGAGCCGGGCATCGACCTGCTGTGCCTGGGCGAAATGGGCATCGGCAATTCGACTTCGGCCGCCGCCCTGTGTCTGGCGCTGTTCGGCGGCGAGGCGGGGGACTGGACCGGGCCGGGCACCGGCGTCGCCGGTGCGGCGCTGGCGCGCAAGCGTGAAGCCGTCGCGGACGGCGTTGCCGCCAATCGGGCGGCGCTGGGCGATCCGCTGCGCGTTCTGGCGGCGCTGGGCGGCGAGGAGCTGGCCGCCATCGCCGGCGCCATACTGGCGGCGCGGCTGGCGCGGGTGCCGGTGCTGCTCGACGGCTTCGCCTGCTGCGCCGCCGCCGCGATCGTCCAGGCGCTCGATCCGCGCGGGCTCGACCACTGCCTGGCGGGCCATCTTTCGGCCGAGCCGGGCCATGTGCGGCTGCTCGAGAATCTCGGCATGGACCCGCTGCTGCGGCTGGGCATGCGGCTGGGCGAGGGATCCGGGGCGGCGCTGGCGGTGGGTGTCGTGAAGGCGGCCATCGCCTGCCATGCCGGCATGGCCAGCTTCGCCGAAGCCGAAATCAGCGGGCGCCTTGCATAGGCAATTGTTCTGGTACCCAACAGAGAGGTTGCGCCATACCGTCGGGTTAGGAATCCCGATCCGTTTCCTTTTTGATGCGACCGGATGTCGCTAAATTTGCACACTAACCACCATCCTTAAGTAATATTCCGCATGTCGGAATATTCGCGCTGAGTGGTCGAAGGAAATCACTGCAAAATGAACGCGGTGTCATTTATGCACTACAAGTGCAATCGCAAACAGCCCTTTTTGCAGTAAAAAAGAACAGAAAACCCAAGGGATTGCCGGCAATTCCGCGCGCCGAATCATAATTGACGCTGGCGTCGCTTTCTTCGATTGTCCGCCTCGTCAGCGGGCCACCCATACGTACGTATTACATGACCCCTGACCGCCGCATTTAACGGCGGGACGACGACTATTCGAAACGGGGTCTATTCTTATGACTTATACGATCGACCGCTCGGGTGCGGGCACGGATTTCACTCTTGGAACGCGCGTCGGCTCCGGCACCGATTCGATCACCATCTTCGCCGCCAACGGCGAAGACGTGCTGACATCGGTCGATTTCAACGGCCATCGCTTTTTCATTGAACCCTACGAGGACTGGCCGTCCTCCAACGGCACCAGCAGCGACACGCTGGTCGCCAGCGACGACAACGACGTCATCTTCTGGGATCTCGACACCACCGACGGCATGGCGAGTGGCAGTTGGTCCCAACGCGTCAACGACACTGACGTCCGCCAGCGTCTGCCCGACGCCGATGCGAGTTCGAACCGCGACATCGAAGTGTTCGATCTGCGAAACGGCAACGATATCCTCAACCTGACCTACGACGAGGCCGGCAGCGACGACCCCAACGGCTACGACGGCGACGTCAC
>JBFWZG010000097.1:0-13889 GCA_050185515.1 Reyranellaceae bacterium | reverse complement strand
GGCGTCCAGGGCTCGTAGTCGCCCGTCGCCTTGTCTCGCCGGCCGCTCGCCAGCACATGACCAGGCGGTCGATACGCGTCAGCCGTGCCGGTCAGGTTGGGCACATGGTCCTTCTGCCATTCGCGGCGCGGCAACCCGTCCTTCGGCGGCGGTGCATCGACGGTGTAGTGCAACCAGCCATGCCAGTCCGGCGGCACGCGCGAGGCTTCCGCCTCGCCGTTGTAGATGACCCAGCGCCGACGCCGCCGGCCCGCGACCTGCTTGCGATCCTGGAAATACTGATTGCCGAACTGGTCGGTGCCGACCGCTTCGCCGCGCAGCCAGGTGAACAAACGTGTGCCGATCGTCATGCGCTGAACTCTCTTTGATGCCGCTTCACTGCGCGCTCACGCGATATAGCCTTGCCGCGCGCGCGAAACAATCGGGATCGCTGCCCCGCTGTGGGCGTACCGGCTGTGTCGATCACGACACAATCTAGTGTCATCCACACCGCTTTTCGCAAAATATTGTTGCTTGCACAATATTTTGTGATTTAGTATCCGCCCATAGCTAGATGTGTGCGCTCGAAATTTCCTACTGGATGTAGTTTCGACGGAGCGTAACACACACCACAGCTCGGGGGACGAGTGAATGCGGATTGATCGGCGATATACGCGAGAGGGCGCCTCGCCCTACGCCGATATTGCCTTCCGTCTCACCTCAAGCGAGATCCGCAACCCGGATGGCTCGGTGGTGTTCAATTGCGAGTCCATCGAGGTTCCTTCGCACTGGTCGCAGGTCGCGAGCGACGTGCTGGCGCAGAAGTATCTGCGCAAGGCGGGCGTGCCCGCGCGTCTGAAGCCGGTCGAGGAAGACGACGTTCCGTCCTTTCTATGGCGCATGAGCGCTGACGAGCCGGCGATGGCCGCTTTGCCGGCCGACCAGCGCTTCGGCGGCGAGACCAGCGCGCGCCAGGTCTTCCATCGCCTCGCCGGCACCTGGACCTACTGGGGCTGGAAGGCCGGTTATTTCGACAGCGAGGCCGATGCCCGCGCCTTCTACGAAGAGCACTGCCACATGCTGGCGGCTCAGATCTGCGCGCCGAACTCGCCGCAGTGGTTCAACACCGGCCTGCACTGGGCCTATGGCATCGACGGCCCCGGCCAGGGCCATTTCCTGGTCGACTTCCGGACCGGTGAACTGAAGCCATCGAACTCTGCCTACGCCCATCCCCAGCCCCATGCCTGCTTCATCCAGAGCGTCGCCGATGACCTGGTCAACGAAGGCGGCATCATGGATCTGTGGGTCCGCGAGGCCCGCCTGTTCAAGTATGGCTCGGGCACCGGCAGCAATTTCTCCGCCATTCGCGGCGCCAACGAAAAGCTGTCCGGCGGTGGCAAGTCCTCCGGCCTGATGAGTTTCCTGAAGATCGGCGACCGCGCCGCGGGCGCCATCAAGTCGGGCGGCACCACGCGCCGCGCCGCCAAGATGGTGGTCGTCGACGTCGACCATCCCGACATCGAGGAATTCATCAACTGGAAGGTCTACGAGGAACAGAAAGTCGCCGCCATGGTGAGCGGCTCCCGCCTCGCCAGCGAACACCTCAATGCCGTCATGCGCGCCTGCACCAGTGCCGAAGCGGCCGGCGACAAGGCCTTCGAGCCGGCCCACAACATGGCGCTGCGCCGGGAAATCGTCGCTGCCCGCAAGGCGCAGATCCCCGAGAACTACATCCAGCGGGTGATCCAGTTCGCGCGCCAGGGCTTCCGTTCGATCGATTTCCGCACCTACGACACGGATTGGGACTCCGAGGCCTACCTGACGGTCTCCGGCCAGAACGCCAACAATACCGTGCGCGTCACCAACGCCTTCCTGGAAGCCGTCGGCAAGGACGCCGAATGGAGCCTTGTGCGCCGCAACGACGCGGCGATCGCCCGGACCCTTCCGGCCCGCGAATTGTGGAACCAGATCAGCCACGCCGCCTGGGCCTCGGCCGATCCGGGCATCCAGTACGACACGACAATCAACGAGTGGCACACCTGCCCGGCCTCGGGACGGATCAACGCTTCCAATCCGTGCTCCGAGTACATGTTCCTCGACGACACGGCCTGCAATCTGGCGTCGCTCAACCTGATGAACTTCCGGCGGCCGGACGGCAGTTTCGACGTGCCGGCGTTCGAGCATGCGGTGCGGCTGTGGACCATCGTGCTCGAGATCTCGGTGCTGATGGCGCAGTACCCGTCGAAGGAGATCGCGCTGCGCTCCTACCAGTTCCGCACGCTGGGGCTGGGCTACGCCAATATCGGCGCCCTGCTGATGGCAAATGGCCTGCCCTACGACAGCGAGGCCGGCCGGTCGCTGGCCGCCGCCATCACCGCCGTCATGACCGGCATTGCTTACGCCACCTCGGGCGAAATGGCACGTGAACTGGGCCCCTTCCCCGAGTTCGCCGCCAACCGGGACGGCATGTTGCGCGTCATGCGCAATCATCGTCGTGCCGCGCTGGGCGCGCGGCGCGGCTATGAAGGGCTGGCGATCGCGCCGGTGCCTTTCGACGCAGCCGCCTGCCCCGACCGCGAGTTGGCCGAGGCCGCGCCGCGGGCTTGGGAATACGCGCTCGAACTGGGCGAGAAGTATGGCTATCGCAACGCCCAGGCCACAGTCATCGCCCCCACCGGCACGATCGGCCTGGTGATGGACTGCGACACGACCGGCATCGAACCCGATTTTGCCCTGGTGAAGTTCAAGAAGCTGGCCGGCGGCGGCTATTTCAAGATCATCAACGGCACCGTGCCGCAGGCGCTGCGGACCTTGGGCTACAGCGACGGCGAAATCGACGCCATTACAGCCTACGCGGTCGGTCGCGGGACCTTGGCCGATGCGCCGCACGTCAATCATGCTGCACTGCGGTCGAAAGGCTTCGACGACGGGCGCATCGCGAAGATCGAGGCGGCGCTGGCCGACGCCTTCGACATCCGCTTCGTCTTCAATCGCTGGACCCTCGGCGACGAATTCTGCCGCGACACTCTGGGCTTGTCGGAAGTCGAGCTGGCTCGCCCCGGTTTCGACCTGCTGAAGGCCATTGGCTTCGCCAGAGAGCAGATCGACGCCGCCAACATCCACGCCTGCGGCGCCATGACCGTGGAAGGCGCGCCTCATCTCAAGGCCGAGCATCTTCCGGTGTTCGATTGCGCCACGCCCTGCGGCCGAAACGGCACCCGCTCGCTGGGGGTCGAGGCGCATATCCGAATGATGGCAGCGGCGCAGCCTTTCATCTCCGGCGCCATCTCCAAGACCATCAACATGCCGAACGCCGCCACCGTCGAGGATTGCGGCGAAGCCTACATGTTGTCGTGGCGCCTGGGGTTGAAGGCCAATGCCTTGTATCGGGACGGCTCCAAGCTCTCCCAGCCGCTTTCCGCCATCGCGCTGCCGGACGAGGTCGCCAACGACGACGAGCAGCCTCGTTCGGTCGCGGCGCAGACCGGCGTCATCGCCGAACGCATCGTCGAACGCATCGTCGAGCGCGAAGTCCGCGGGCGCCGCGAACGGCTGCCGCAACGGCGCAAAGGCTACACCCAGAAGGCGATCGTCGGCGGCCACAAGGTCTACTTGCGCACCGGCGAATACGAGGACGGGCGCGCCGGCGAGATCTTCATCGACATGCACAAGGAAGGCGCCGCTTTCCGCAGCCTGATGAACAACTTCGCCATCGCGATCTCGATCGGCCTCCAGTACGGCGTGCCGCTCGAGGAATTCGTCGAGGCATACACCTTCACGCGCTTCGAGCCGAGCGGACCTGTGGAAGGAAACGACGCGATCAAGATGTCGACGTCGGTTCTCGATTATATTTTCCGCGAACTTGCTGTATCCTATCTCGGTCGCAACGATCTGGCGCATGTCGAGCCGAACGATCTGCTGACCGACGGCGTGGGGGGCGGCGACTCGCAGGGCGATCTATCGCCGGCGACCGCAACACGGGCGGCAATTTCCGCTGCCGATACCGAGATGGAAAACATGCGCCGATTGGCCAGCACTGGCTACATGCGCAGCAATCTCTACGTACTTACCGGGCGTAACGCGCGCGCGACCGCATCCGTTGCGGCATTCGCAGCTGCCGACGCCCAAGTTCTGACGGACGGCAACACCGCTGCCCTGGCATCCGCCGGGACAGTCGCCGTCAGTGCCGCACTGGCACAGGATGTCGACGACCGCCTCGTGCGGATCCAAGAAGCCCGCATACGCGGCTTCGAGGGCGACGCCTGTGGCGAATGCGGCAACTTCACCCTGGTGCGCAACGGGACGTGCCTGAAGTGCAACACCTGTGGCGGAACCAGCGGATGCAGTTAGTAAGCGTGGACGTGACTACCTTCGTATCCAAACCCGGGGTCGGAGCGGACCGGTCCCACAACGTCACTTGAGAGGAGAGAGAATCATGGCAGCTAAGAAGAAGGCGGCTAAGAAGAAAGCCACCAAGAAGGCCGCTAAGAAGAAGAAGATGTAATCCGCTGGGAGCAAGTTAACTCTTGCTCCCGCGTAAAACCTGTCAGACTGTGCCTCCCACATTGTCACGTACAGTGGGAGGCACAGACTAATGACCGGTCGTATCGACGCTCGCCTTACCGAGCTAAAGATCTCTTTGCCAGCGGCCAGCGCTCCCGCCGCGAACTACGTCCCCGTAGTCGTTGCAGGCAATCTGGCCTTCGTGTCGGGCCAAGTCCCGGTGCTCCAGGGGGAATTCAAATATCTCGGTAAGGTGGGCGTCGAACTTACCGTCGAGCAGGGCCAGCAGGCCGCTCGGCTTTGCGCCCTCAACATCATCGCCCAGCTGAAGCGCGCCCTCGACGGCGATCTCGACCGCGTGCGGCGCTGCGTCAAGGTCGGCGGCTTCGTCAACTGCGAGGCGGGCTTCGGCGACCAGCCGAAGGTGGTGAACGGCGCATCCGACCTGTTCGTGGAGGTTTTCGGCGATGCCGGCCGTCATGCCCGCTTCGCCGTTGGCACTAACGCCCTGCCCTTCAACGTCGCGGTCGAAGTCGACGCCGTCTTCGAGGTCGCCTAAGCCCCATTGATATGACGTCGCATCAGGAGATCGTCCGGCGCCTGCAAGCCGCCGGGCACGAGCTTCCCAGGGCGATGCCAGCGGTCGCCACCTATGTTCCGACGGTGACGAGTTCTTTCAGCGCCGGCGTTCTGTTGCATGTCGCCGGCCAGGGCCCGTTCCGCAACGGCGCCCTCGACTTTGTGGGGCGGATTGGCCGGGATCTGACGGCCGAAACGGCCTGCCGCAGTGCCGAGCTGGTCTGCCTTAATCTGATCGCGCAGGCCGCGGCGGCGGCGGAACGGCAGACTGGCGCTCCGTCCCTGCATCGGCTGCGCTGTCTGCGTCTGGGCATATTCCTCAACTGCGTCGACGGCTTTGCGGAACTCGACTTTATCGCCGACGCGGCTTCGAAAATCGTAGTGGCGGCATTCGGCGATAACGGGCAGCATTGTCGCAGCGTCGTCGGCCAGCCGGTGCTTCCAATGGGCACCTCGGTCGAGATCGACGGGATATTCCTTCTGGACTGACAGTTACATGAACGCGGCAAGTGCGCTGGGCTATCTCGCGGGCTTTCTCACCACGGTCGCGTTTCTGCCCCAGGTCGTCAGAGCCTGGCGGACGAAATCCACCACCGACCTGTCCTTCCCGATGCTGGCCCTGTTCTCGACTGGCCTTACCTTGTGGACCTTTTACGGCCTGATGCTGGGCGAAGCGCCATCGTCCTGTTCAACGCCGTAACCCTGGTGCTAACCCTGATCCTCGTCGCCATCAAACTGACGACTTCCCCGGCAAAATGATCCCTCTTCGCCATTCGGTCGAATAGATTGGCGGCAAGAGGAACCATGCCCGACGGAACCATCGAACTGGCCATCCGCGCCGCCGACTCGCTGGCGGAAATTCCGGCCGCCGAATGGGACGCCTGCGCCCTGCCCCCGGGCGGTGACGACAATCCTTTCGTCAGCCACGCCTTTCTTTCGGCGCTGGAGCGCAGCGGATCGGTCGGCCGGCGCAGCGGCTGGCTGCCGCAATATCTTCTGGCGGAGACCGCTGACGGCCGGCTGCTCGGCGCGGTGCCGCTTTACGTCAAGTCGCACTCCTATGGCGAGTACGTGTTCGACCACGGCTGGGCCGACGCCTTCGAGCGCGCCGGCGGCACCTATTACCCCAAACTCCAGGTCGCTGTCCCGTTCACGCCCGCACCGGGACCGCGTCTGCTGGTGCGTCCCGGCGACGCTCAGGACGTCATCGCCGACGCGCTGTGCGAGGCACTTATCCAACTGACCCGCAGCAACGGCTTTTCTTCCTGCCATGTGACCTTCTGTCAGGAAGAGGAATGGCGGCGGCTGGAAGCGCACGGCTTTCTCCGTCGCACGGGCCAGCAATATCACTGGACCAACCAGGGCTATGGCTCGTTTGACGATTTTCTTGCTGCCCTCAGCTCCCGCAAACGCAAGACTATTCGCAAGGAAAGGCAGGCTGTGGCGGAAGCCGGTCTGACGATGCGGGCCCTGAGCGGCGATCAGCTCGAGCCTCGCCACTGGGACGCCTTCTATCGCTTCTACATCGACACGGGCTCGCGCAAATGGGGCCAGCCTTACCTGACGCGCGGGTTCTTCGAGGAGATCGGTCGCACCATGGCGGACAAGGTCGTGCTGGTCGTGGCGGAGGATGGAAACGGCGAACTGGTCGCGGGCGCCCTCAACCTGAAGGGTCGCGACACGCTGTTCGGCCGCAACTGGGGCTGCATCGAGGATTACCGGTTCCTGCATTTCGAGGCCTGCTACTATCAGGCCATCGACTATGCCATCGCACACGGGCTGAAACGGGTCGAGGCCGGCGCCCAGGGTGAACACAAGATCCAGCGCGGCTATCTGCCGGTGCCGGTGTATTCGGCGCACTGGATCGCCGACCCCGGCCTCCGGCGGGCGGTCGACGACTATCTCAACCGCGAACGGCCAGCCATCGCACGACAGATCGAGGAACTTGCAGCCTACTCGCCGTTCCGGAAAAGCGATGAAACCTAGTTGACGGACGGCGGTCGCGAACCGGCGTCGGCGCCGTCATCGGCCGCCTCAGCCATCCATTCGTGACTGCAGCTGCGACAGACGCGTTTCCTCGTCGACCATAGAATCGGCGCCATCAGCACCGATCCGATCACGGCGCTGAGAAACGATTTGGGACGAAACACATCCTCGCTGCGGCAGGCCGGACACCGTTCGATCGCGGTGTCCCCGCCGGACGGGACCGCACCCTGCTCCTCGGCATCATGGATGAATTCGCCGGCGGCGACCTCTTTGAGAAGCAGCCTGCCTTCGGCCGCCTGATAGGGCGGCACCATGAGCTTGACGCCGCCGATCGCCATGGCGAGCGGCCAGTTCACCGAGACAAGGTTGCCGTCGTGAAGTACGGCGCCGATGCCGTTCGCCTGCAACAGGCCGCGGGCCATGTGCGCCTCGCTCCAATCGATGAAGCGGGCGATCGGAACAAGGGTCTCGGTCATCGGCCGCTCCCTAGTGCGGCAGCAGGGCCGGCGCCTTGGGCCGCTCCAGCTTGCGCGGTTCTGGCGTCGGGAAATCGAACGTCAGTGCGTCCTTCTCCTTGTCCACCTTGGCGACGACCACGCCGCCCTTTGCCAGGCGGCCGAACAGCAACTCCTCGGCCAGCGGCTTCTTGACGTGCTCCTGGATGATCCGGGCCAAAGGCCGCGCGCCATAAAGCCGATCGTAGCCCTTGACCGCCAGCCACGCCCGCGCCTCCTCGGTCAACTCGATGATGACCTGCCGGTCGGCAAGCTGCACCTCGAGCTCGGCAACGAATTTGTCGACAACCCGGTTCATCACGTCCGGCGTCAGATTGCCGAAACGCACGACGGCGTCGAGCCGGTTGCGGAACTCGGGCGTGAACATGCGGTTGATCGCTTCCATGTCGTCGTCGACCCGGGCTTCGCGCTCGAAGCCGATCGGCGCCTTGGCCAGATCGGCCGCGCCGGCATTGGTCGTCATGCAGAGCACGACATTGCGGAAGTCGATCTGCCGACCGTTGTGATCGGTCAGCTTGCCGTAATCCATCACCTGCAGAAGTATATTGAAGAGATCGGGATGCGCCTTCTCGATTTCATCGAGTAGCAGGACGCAATGCGGATGCTGGTTGACCGCGTCCGTCAGCAGCCCGCCCTGGTCGAAACCGACATAGCCCGGTGGCGCGCCGATCAGACGCGACACGCTGTGCCGCTCCATATATTCCGACATGTCGAAGCGGATCAGTTCGACGCCGAGCAACCGCGCAAGCTGGCGCGTCACCTCCGTCTTGCCGACGCCAGTTGGGCCCGCCAGCAGGTAGGAACCGATCGGCTTGTCACCCTGGCGCAGCCCGGCGCGCGACAACTTGATGGCGGCGGACAGCGCCGATATCGCCGCATCCTGGCCGAACACGACGGTCTTCAGGTCGCGCTCAAGATTGCGCAGCACCTCGGTGTCGTCCTTCGAGACGCTCTTGGGCGGAATGCGCGCGATCTTGGCGACGATCGCCTCGATGTCGCGCACGTTGATCGTCTTGCGCCGCTTGCTTTCGGGCACCAGCATCTGGGCTGCGCCAACCTCGTCGATCACGTCGATCGCCTTGTCGGGCAGCTTGCGGTCGTTGATGTACTTCGAAGACAGTTCGACAGCCGCCTTGATGGCGTCGGCCGTGTAGCGGACCGCGTGGTGCTCTTCGTAGTAAGGCTTCAGCCCCATCAAGATCTTCACCGAATCCTCAGGCGAGGGCTCGGGCACGTCGATCTTCTGGAACCGGCGAACCAGCGCCCGGTCCTTTTCGAAGTAATTGCGGAACTCCTTGTAAGTCGTGGATCCGATGCAGCGCAGTTCGCCCGACGCCAGCACCGGCTTCAGCAGGTTGGACGCGTCCATCGAGCCACCGGAAGTAGCGCCGGCGCCGATCACCGTGTGGATCTCGTCGATGAACAGCACCGATCCCGGCCGGGCCTTCAGCTCCGCCAGCACCGCCTTCAAACGCTCTTCGAAGTCGCCGCGATAGCGCGTGCCGGCCAGCAGCGCGCCCATGTCGAGCGAATAGATCACCGCCTTGCGCAGGACGTCCGGCACCTCGCCGTTGACGATCTTGCGGGCGAGACCTTCGGCGATCGCCGTCTTGCCGACGCCCGGATCGCCGACATAGAGCGGATTGTTTTTCGTGCGCCGGCACAGGATCTGGATCGTCCGCTCGACCTCGAGATCGCGGCCGATAAGCGGATCGATGCGCCCTTCCCGCGCCTTTGCATTGAGATCGACGCAGTACGCGCTCAGCGCATCATCGCCTTGTTTCACGACATTCTCCGCCTGGGCGTCCTCGTCCGCGCCGCTGACCCGCCGGCCTTCGCTCATGCCGGGAACCTTGGCGATGCCGTGACTGATGTAATTGGTGGCGTCCAGCCGCGTCATGTCCTGCTGCTGCAGGAAATAGACGGCATGGCTTTCGCGTTCGGAGAACATCGCCACCACGATATTGGCGCCCGTGACCTCCTCGCGGCCGGACGACTGGACATGGATCGCCGCGCGCTGGATGACGCGCTGGAAGCCGGCCGTCGGCTGCGGATCGCGCACGCTGCCGGTAACCAGCCCCGTCAGTTCGTTCTCGATGTAGTCGATCAGTTCGCGCCGCAGCCGCTCGATGTCGACGCCGCAGGCCTTCATCACCGCGACCGCATCGGCATCCTCGGTCAGCGCCAGCAGCAGGTGTTCGAGAGTGGAGTATTCGTGCCGATGTTCGCCGGCCAGCGCGATGGCGCGGTGCAGGCTCTGTTCCAGGTTACGCGACAGCATCGGCGCTCTCCTCGTTCAACGGTTCGACTACTCTTTCTCCAGGGTGCATTGCAGCGGGTGCTGGTGGCGGCGGGCATGCTCCATCACCTGAGCCACCTTGGTTTCCGCCACTTCGTACGTAAAGACGCCGCACACGCCGACGCCGCGCTGATGCACGTGCAGCATGATCTGGGTCGCCTCTTCGCGACTCTTGCCGAAATAGAGCTGCAGGACGTGCACGACGAACTCCATCGGCGTGTAGTCGTCGTTCAGCATCAGCACTTTGTACATGGACGGCTTCTTGGTCTTCGGCTTCGTCTTGGTGACGACGCCGATCTGGCCATCCGTCCGATTGTTCCGGTCGCCTTCGCTCATGCAGTAAAGATGCCCCCGCGACCGCGAAACTTCAATGTGCGCATGGAAAAAGGCCCGCCGGCAGGACCGACGGGCCTCATTTTCGCAGACCTAATCCACAGAAGCGGTCGGGCCTTTCGCCTCAGGCGGTCTGGCGCAAAACCTTCTCGACGGCGACGTTCATGCGTTCGGAAATCGGGCTGAAAGCCTCCTGAGCGGTCTTGACGCCCATTTCCGACAGCTTGGTGGCCTCGCCGAACAGCGCATCGAACTGTTCGCGGGCGAAATGCGTCTGCCACTCGACGAAATCCTTGAGGTTCTTGCAGGCCATGGCGTCCTTGGCTGCGCCGACGCCGCCTTCCAGCGACTTCTGGCCGAAGGCGAACCAGCTCTTCATCATCGCCTCGGCGCCCTTGGCCAGGGTCGTCGAAGAAGCGACGAATGCCTCGATGGTCTCCTTGCCCTCCGCCATCGCCTCGTCGTAGCCCTTGAAGGTGCCGTCAGCGGCCTTCATGACCTTTTCGACGTTCTCCTTGGCCATCGAAACAAAGTTCTCGTAGCTCCTGGTGGCGGCTTCCGTGCCGTTCTTCACCAGAGTTTCCATCTGCTGATTGCCGTTTACGATCGCCGTCTGCATGACCGGCGTCATGGTAAAGCTGTTCTCGTTCATAGCCTGCTCCTCGATATGGAATCGCCGAGTCCGACCCACAAACGCGTCGCTCGGCTTCAATTTTTTGCTGCAGCGCAGCATGAAACAAATATAAGCGGTTCACCCGCGACGTCAAGGAAAAATGCTGCATTGCAGCAATATAGATTCTGTCTTATTTTTCAATATAATAGTTAGTATTGGATGCCTTCTTTGGTGACGCGCAGCTGCCAGACCCGGTTCTGGTTGCCGCGGAAGGGCGATGGATCCATCTTGCGCGGCTGGTTGACGGCGATCCCCGTATCGTCCAGCGCGAATACCGGCTTGTCGAAGCTCACGGCCTTGAACCCGTCGGTCGGGTGGTGGAAAGCGGTCGACGTAAAGCGTCCGCCGCGACAGGAAGACACCGCCCAATAGAAATCGTTCGATGGCAGTTGCATCGCCTTCGTCGGAAACTGCAGGGCGCCGCTTTGTTCGAGCGCCGAAACCACCGACGTCATCTGCGCCGGCGTCAGGCTGCGTTCGGTTTTCGTCCCGCGCCAGGGCCCGAGAATGTCGACGACATCGTTGATAACGATATTGTTGACTACCCCCGCCTCGCCGAACACCCGCGTCGTCATGGTGCCGCCGCCGCCAGGCTGCGCGACGATGTCGTAGCTGCGCACCTGGTCCGTGTAGATCGCGTTGTAGACGAGGCGGAAATGGTCCGGTCCACCCGCCTCGCAACCCTCGCGCACGTCCTTGCCGGCGACGAAACGGAACCAGTAGAAACTCCGGGTGATCGGGCTGTCGACGCCCTGCGCCAGGACCGGTGCCAGGGTCGAAAAAGCGAGGCTGAGGCCGGCAAGTACCGCGATCGGCAGGCGCATTTGTGGTAATCCTTCAGGCAAATCCGGGGGTGACGCTCTACAGGCGCAGCTTGGACGCCAATTGTGGCAGATGCGGCCCAATTCTGTGTTGCGTTGCAGTCGATTATCAATAAACTTAAAGAAACGGCGTTAACCTCAAGATTCAGACGGAAGATTCGGCGGAGCCTGATACCGGCTGAGGGGGAGAGGTAGTATGAAATCGGGTTTCTCCGGCTGGCGCCTGTGGCGCGCCCTGCTTGCGGTGGTCGTTGCCGCCGGGCTGAGTGCGCCGGTCCTGGCACCGGTCGCGGCCGAGGCGGCCGGCAAGTCGAAGGTCAAGGCGGCGGCGAGCAAGCCGGTGGCCAAGACCGCCAGCCGCGCCAAAAAGCTTCAATCGGCCAAGCGCAGCGATGCGCCGGCATCGGTGAAGGCTGATCGCTACGCGGCGATCATCCTCGACGCCCAGACCGGCCGCGTGCTGCACGAGGCCAACGCCGACGCCCTGCGCTATCCCGCCTCGCTGACCAAGGCAATGACCCTCTACATGACCTTCGAGGCCATCGAGCAGGGACGTCTGCGCATGGATCAGCGCCTGCCGGTCTCCGGCTGGGCCGCGGTCCAGCCGCCAACCAAGCTCGATCTGAAGGAAGGCGACACCGTGCAGGTGCGCGACCTGATCTACAGCCTAATCACCAAATCGGCCAACGACGCCGCGGTCGTTCTCGCTGAAGGTCTGGCCGGCGACGAGGATGTGTTCGCCCAGCGCATGACACAGCGCGCGCATCAGCTCGGCATGCGCTCGACGACGTTTCGCAACGCATCCGGCCTGCCGAATGAAGGGCAGACGACCACCGCGAGCGATCTGGCGATCATGGCACTGGCCCTGATCCGCGACTTCCCCACCTTCTATCCGATGTTTGCGATGCAGGAGTCGTCCTACGCCGGACGCGTGCACACCAACCACAATCGCATGCTCGACTGGTATCCCGGCGCCGAAGGGTTGAAGACCGGCTACATCAACGCCTCCGGTTTCAATCTTGTCCTGGTCGCCAAGCGCGACGGCCGCCGCCTGATCGGCGTCGTAATGGGCGGCAAAAGCGGTCAGGCGCGCGATACGCATATGGGCGAGTTGATGGACCGCGCCTTCGCAGACCTTGGCGCCAACCGGGTGGCGGCCAATGCCCGTGTGCTGGCCGCCCTGCCCAAGCCCGCCATTGCCGCGTCCGGTCTGACACCCCTGACCCGCGTCACCACGGCCTCTCCCGCGCCGCTGGTGCCGCCGACCTTCAACGATCTTTCGGCCCGCAAAACGGCCCCGGCCGCCAAGCTTCCGCCCAATCCGTTCGCCGTCGCCAGCCGGCAATCCGGACCGACCGGCCAGGGCGGCGAGCCGGCTCAGTACGCCATGCAGGTCGGCGCCTATTCCGATGCCGATACGGCCCGCCGCGCCGTGTCGCTGGCCCGTTTCAGCCTGCCCGACCTCAACGGCAACGGCACCATTGCGCCGCTGGAGCGCCAGGGCCGCACCCTCTACCGGGCGCGCATCATCGGCCTGCCGGAAGGCGAAGCGGCACTGGGCTGCCGGCGGCTGACCCAGAACAACATTCTCGATTGCGCGGTGGTTCGGATCGAGGACGACGACGTGGACATCGCCGCCAACTAGAGCGGGATCGGCCTTCAGCGATCGGCGTCGACTGCCGAAAGAGAACGGCGCAGCCGGGCGAGAAACCCCGCACGATGCCGGCGTCGCCAGTCGTCGAAATCCCAGTTTTCTTCCAGAGCCTCCAGCCCGCCACCCGACCGCGGCAGATAGACATGCGCCCGCCTGGCGCCACCGCCGGCGCTCACTTCCAGTTCGGCCAGCACGTACCCGTCGCCCTCGTAGGCCGTGAGGCGGTCCGCTTCCGGCGGCCGAAGCCCCGACGCCAGCACCCCGGCCACTTCCGCCCCTGCCGCCGGCACCACGATGGGATAGGTGGCGCCGCGCACCCGGGCGCGGCGATAGCCATGCAGCACCGCCGGCCGTTTGGCCGTCGCCGGCACATGCCGGCCCACGACGAGATCAAGCACGGCCTCGTCCATCAGCGTGCCAAAAAAGAAGAAGCGCATGGCGCGGATCAGTGTCCGGCGGTCGGTTCGTCCGGCAGTTCTATTCCGCTGGCCGCCAGCGCCGACTTGAGCTGGTCGCGCAGCCGCTCCAGCCCGGCTTCGTCCTTGGC
>JBFWZG010000096.1:9994-14061 GCA_050185515.1 Reyranellaceae bacterium | reverse complement strand
GTGTCGACTGAGCCCGGCCAAGGGTGCCCGCTATCCCTGGGCTGCGATCTTGTCCTCTGTTCTCAACTCGAAGTCGCTGGCGTCGTGGCGCTCGCGCAGCCGGTGCGCGGGGTCGCCCTGCAAGCGATTGACGATGCGACCGCGCCTGACCGCCGGTCGGGCGCCGATCTGGTCGGCCCAGCGCTGCACGTTCTTGTACTCGTGCACCGCGAGGAACTCGCCGGCGCCATAGAGCAAGCCCTTGGCGAGCCCGCCGTACCAGGGCCACACGGCGATATCGGCGATCGTGTAGTCGTCGCCGGCGAGATATTCGCTCTCGCCGAGCCGCCGGTCGAGGACGTCGAGTTGCCGCTTGGTCTCCATCGCGAACCGGTCGATGGCGTATTCGATCTTGACAGGCGCATAGGCATAGAAATGGCCGAAGCCGCCGCCGAGATAGGGCGCGCTGCCCATCTGCCAGAACAGCCAGGACAGGCATTCCGCCCGCCCCTCTACGCCCAACGGAGGCACGAAGGCGCCGAACTTTTCCGCCAGATGCAACAATATGGCGCCCGATTCGAAAACGCGCACCGGCTTCGGTCCGGATCGGTCAAGCAGCGCCGGAATCTTCGAGTTGGGATTGATCGCGACAAATCCTGATCCGAACTGCTCGCCCTCGCCGATCTGGATCAGCCATGCATCGTACTCGGCGCCCTTGTGGCCAAGCGCCAGCAGCTCCTCGAGCATGATCGTGACTTTTTGCCCGTTCGGCGTGCCGAGCGAATAGAGCTGCATCGGATGCTTGCCGACGGGAAGCTCCTTTTCCGACGTCGGTCCCGCGACCGGACGATTAATGTTCGCAAAACGCCCGCCGCTTGCCTTGTTCCATCTCCAGACTTTGGGGGGAGTGTATTCGGGCGTATCGCTCATTCTTGAAGTCCTCCACTGACGATGTCTCCGCATGGTCCGGTCGTTGGCCGCACTCGGGCCCGATAGGCGGCGCGAGCCTATCATGGTTGCATCCATGGGGCGATCAGCCACGAAAATTTGAGAGCTGTGAACGGAAGAATCCCCACTGCGTCAGTGGAAATTTCTCCTTGGCCGCTTCATTGCCCCAGGTCGGACAGAGTCAAACGGCCATTGATCCCCTCGGATGGGGGACAATATTGCGGCAAGAGCTGGAGCGTGAACGCGCAAATGGCGCCAATGTCATCGCGTGTGAAAACCGGACAGCCGACGTCGGCATCCAGCACGGAATCGCTTACAACCGCCGCAATCTGCCTGTCCTGCGTCGCAAGCGGTGGACGATCTGCACAAGGACTCCATACCTCGATACGCGGAAAGCGATAGTTGCGAAATCCCTCGACGAGCACCAAGTCGACTTCCGTCAGGGCAGAAAGCCTCTCCTCAAGCGAAGAATCCGAGTCATCCGTCCGCTGCACGATCACCGCGCCGGCCGACGACAGGAGCATGGTCTGAACCGCGCCGGCTTGCTGATGCCGCCAGGAATCCTTACCCGGCGTATCGAGCGCCAGTGCCTGGTGGCAATGCTTGACGGTGGAAACGCGAAGACCGCGCGCGGCATAGACGGGCAACAGCCGTTCAATCAGCGTCGTCTTGCCGACTCCGGACCAGCCTACGATGCCGAGGGCCCGCTCGATTTTCACTTCGTTCTCCGCCGGGCGACAGGCCGAGCCTTGCGTGCCGGTGATGCAGCCAGAATGTCGTCGATCCAACTCAGCGCCGCAACGCCCTGCGGAAAGCCGACCGTCGGCATCGCCAGCAATGCGACATGGCGGATCGCCTCGGGCGCCACGCCTTCAGATACCGCCTGACGAACATGCGCGTGAACCGCGCCCTCGGCGCCGCGGCCTACCGCCAGCGCGAGCTTGACCAATCGGCGCGTCTCGCCGCTCAGCGGACCAGCCGCCGAGCAGGCGGCGCCCAAAGCCTGGTGTGCTTTCCACACGCCGTCGAACTCGCCCGCCACCTGACGAGCGCGCGCTGGTAGACGAACCGTCATTTCCTCCTCCTGTAGCCATCGACTCAGCCCGGCAGGCCATCGACCCGGGGGCGAAAAACAATTGGCAGAAGAATCGCCGCGAACAGCGCAAAAGCCACGCTCCAGGCGCCGGCGGCGGCAAACAACAGCATCTGGAACAGATCGGCCAGCGCCGGCAGCGCTCCGGCCAGGCGTAACAGGGCAGACAGCGAGACCAGAGCGAACGCCGCTAGCAGCAGCGGTGGCGCGCTCATCGGCCGCCCAGTATGGCCAAGCGCAGCGCGCGCCATCACCGCCATGGTCATGGTGCCGATAGCGCCGATAGTCAAGGCGTGGAGCCCTGCGGCGCCGACGAATAACTCGAGCAGAACGTCTAGGCCGCGCAGCGCCAGGCCCAGCACCAGCCAGCAGTAGCCAAGATGCAGGACGAACAGGATCGACTCGCCGCGCACGCTCCAGCCCCGCCAACCCGCCAGCCGTGCGCCATTGGCAACGGCAGCCAGCAGGCTCAGCGCGCCGACAATGACATTCCGGTCGCCTAAAACAAGGCCGGCCAGCGCCAGCAGGGCCAAGGAAATGATGCCAGCGCGGTCGACAAGCGGCCGCGCGGACAGCACCGGCGGCGTATGTCCGCTGCGCAGCGCGGCGGCACGCAGGAAGTTGCCTGTAAAGGCGGGAATGATGCGTCCGCCGATCATCGCTATCATCAGCACGACGATGTCGAGTGCCAGGAACTGGCCGCGGCGGGCGAAATCAAAGTTTCCATCCAGGCCCAGCAGGCCTGCATGCATGGCGGCGTTGCCCGCCACCAGTAGCGCCAACAGGGCGAAGAACATGTAATTGCGCCGGTTGCGCGCGGCGACGATAGCGGGGCCCACCGCCAGCGCCAGCGCAGGCAGGAAGGCGAGATCGACCGCGGCGACCAGTGCGGCCGGCAGCACGCCGGATGACCAGAACGCCAGCCGTCCCGCCAGCCACAGCAATGCCAGCGCCAGCAGGCGGCGGCCGCGCACCGGCGTCGCCCCTGTCCAGTTGGGCACGGCGGTCATGAGAAACCCGGCGACAACGGCAGCGGCAAAGCCATAGAACATCTCGTGCGCGTGCCAGGAAATGGGGGCGATGGAGATCGCGGCGATGTCGAAGCCCAGCCACAGCACGACGAATACAGGAACCGCCAGCGCTGCCTGGCAGGCGGCGAGAAAGAACATTGGTCGGAAGCCGTAGGAGAGAATGGCCGGGTGGCGTGGACCCTGGTCGGGTTCCAGCAGATCGACGACGTGTTGGGCCATGGCGCCCTCCTACTTTACTCGACTCACTGCACCAACGGGCTCTGCGCTCCGGCGACATCAAGCCCTTCTATGTCGGCCTGGCCAATCAGGATCTGTAGATACTGGCGTACGCCATTGCGCCATGCCGTCTGCCGCAGCAGGGATGCGACATGCTCGCGCACCGCGTCGAACGGCAGCTCGCGGCCCTTCTCGCAGTGATCCACCAACACGACATGGACGCCATAGCGACTTTCGACCGGCAGCGGGCAGAGCTGGCCCGCCTCGAGATTGAACAGGAACGTCTCCAGCTCGGGTACGGTATCGCCGCACGTCACCTGCCCCAGGGCGCCGCCCTGGTCCTTCGAAGGACAGGCCGAATGCTGGAGCGCGAGAGAGCCGAACAAACTCCGATCCACGCCCAGCGCGGCGATGAGCTCGATTGCCTTGGCTTTCGCCGCGTCCCGCGACGGCTGATCGTCGGGCGCGGCCGCGATCAGAATGTGCCGAGCCTCCACCAGATCCGGGCTGCGAAAGCGGCCGCGATTGGCCTGCCAGTAGCGGCGACAGGTTTCGTCGTCGGCGTCGGGAACCGCCACCGCTTCCGACAGCAGCAGCTGGATCGCCTCTTCCTGAAGCGTCAGGTCGGCGGCATCGAATTCAGACGGCAGATGGCCCGCAGCGACAGCCTGTTGCAGCAGCAATTCCCGCACTGCCAGGGCGAGCGCCGCCGAGTGGCGGGATGCGGAAAAATCCGCGGCCGGGTGGTTCTGCATCTCCCGCGCGATCTCGGCCTCGGGGATGCGGTGGCCATTTACAAC
>JBFWZG010000096.1:0-9894 GCA_050185515.1 Reyranellaceae bacterium | reverse complement strand
GTGTACTGTTCGCGATCGAACCTGATCAGGCTGCCGATCAGAAAGACGCTGGCGCAGATGTATGGGTAGATGCCGAATACAAACTGATGAAGATAGGCCTGCATCGCGTCACCTCCCCATGCCAGGCGTCTTGTTCATGCGGGCCACCATCGCCGACGCCACGCCGCACTCCGCCCCGCCACCGAGGGCGGGATTGTTCTCGGGCCCGAAGGTCACTGCCGCCTCTTCCCAGCTGCGGTCGAGCGCGGCAAAATCCAGTTCCTCGATCGGTTCGTCGCCATGCACCGGTCTGGCCCTGGCCAGATGCACCAGAGCGGCGAATACATGGCGATAGGGCGAGTTACGCCGGTTCAGCCGATCATGCAGAACCGCAAGGATATTGCCCGCATCACGCAGCAGCTCGTGCGCCTTGTCCGCAGGCAGGACGGACAGGAATTCGAGGAACAGCGGCAGATAGTCCGGCAGTTCGTGCGCCGTGACGTCCAGCCCATGGCGGCGATACAGATCGACCAGATCGAGCATGGCCGGCCCCCGATCGCGCGAGTCGCCATGCACATGCTCGAACAGATGCAGCGACAGCGAGCGCATGCGATCGAACGTGGCGACATAGGCCTCCTGCAGCGACAGCGCGTCGCTCGCCTGCATTTCGGCGATCATCCCTTCGAGATCGGTGCGGAGAGAATCCGGCAGCGCCTGCGTCCGGCGCACGACGGGTTGCATTTCGCCAAGCGCGGCGCAGACGCCATCATCGGGATAGGAGAGCAGCCGGGCAAGGACACGATAGAGCATCATCGTTCGACATCCACTGGTGTGCGCGGCCTGCGCTTTGGCGAGAACAGGCTGGCGTCCGACGCGCCGTCGGAGCAGCCGTTGCCAAAGCTGAAGCCGCAGTCGCCGCGCAGATCGAAGGTGTTCTCCGCGTACTCGCGATGGGTGGTCGGGATGACGTAGCGATCCTCGTAGTTGGCGATCGCCATGTAGCGGTACATTTCCTCGACCTTGGCGCGATCGAGGCCGACCCGGTCAAGCACGGCGAGATCGTCACGGCTTTCGACATGCCGGCCTCGCATGAAGGCGCGCATTGCCGACAGGCGTTCGAGAGCGCGCACCACAGGCGCCTCGTCGCCGGCGGTGAGAAGATTGGCGAGATAGCGCAGCGGAATGCGCAGCGAGCGCACGTCCGGCAGCTCGCCCGACATGGCTATTTTCCCGCTGTCGGCCGCCGCCTGGATTGGCGACAACGGCGGCACGTACCAGACCATTGGCAGGGTGCGATATTCGGGATGCAGCGGAAAAGCCACCTGCCATTCAATGGCCATCTTGTAGGCGGGCGAGCGCTGCGCTGCATGCAGCCAGGCTTCGGGCACGCCGTCGCGACGCGCCTGCTCGAGCACTGCCGGATCGTGGGGGTTGAGAAAGACCGAGAGCTGCGCGGGATACAGCTCCTTCTCGTCCTGAACGCTGGCGGCTTCCTCGATGCGGTCGGCATCGTACAGCAGCACGCCGAGATAGCGGATACGGCCGACGCAGGTCTCGGAGCAGACGGTCGGTTCGCCGACCTCGATCCGCGGATAGCAGAAGATGCACTTCTCCGCCTTGCCGCTCTGCCAGTTGTAGTAGATTTTCTTGTAAGGACAGGCGCTGACGCACATGCGCCAGCCGCGGCACTTGTCCTGGTCGATCAGGACGATGCCATCTTCCTCGCGCTTGTAGATCGA
The DNA here is from genome assembly GCA_050185515.1 of Reyranellaceae bacterium. Lineage (GTDB taxonomy): Bacteria > Pseudomonadota > Alphaproteobacteria > Reyranellales > JAQSWP01 > JAQSWP01. The sequence continues at coordinate 8,176 of JBFWZG010000096.1, read as the reverse complement.
CCCCGAGGGGCAGGATGCGACGCAGGACGGATTGAGGCAGTGTTCGCACAGCCGCGGCAGGTAGAACATGAAAGTGTTCTCGAACTGCCCGTAGATCTCCTTCTGCACCCCGTCGAAATTGGCGTCGCGCGACCGCTTTGCGAATTCCGTGCCGAGTATCTCCTCCCAGTTGGGACCCCATTCTATCTTCTTCATGCGCTGGCCGGTGATCAGCGACACCGGCTGCGCCACCGGCATGGCCTGCGATTCGGGCGCGCTCTGCAAGTGACCGTAGTCAAACGTGAACGGCTCGTAGTAGTCGTCTATCTCTGGCAGGTCCGGGTTGGCGAATATCTTCGACAGGATGCGCCATTTGCCCCCCATCTTCGGCTGGAGCTTGCCGTTCTTCAGGCGTATCCAGCCGCCCTTCCAACGGTCCTGATTCTCCCAGTCCTTGGGATAACCGATGCCGGGCTTGGTCTCGACGTTGTTGAACCAGGCGTATTCCACGCCTTCGCGCGACGTCCACACGTTCTTGCAGGTGACGGAGCAGGTGTGGCAGCCGATGCACTTATCGAGGTTGAGCACCATTGCGATCTGAGCGCGAACTTTCATGGCAAAGCTCCTATTCGGCGGCCTGGCGCGACGCCGCCGGCAGCGGACCGTCCAGCCAATCGACGTTCTTCATCTTGCGCACGATGACGAACTCGTCGCGGTTGGTACCGATCGTGCCGTGATAGTTGAACCCGTAACTTTGCTGGGCGTAGCCACCGATCATGTGCGTCGGCTTGAGACAGGTACGTGTGACCGAGTTATGGATGCCGCCGCGGGCGTGGGTGATTTCGCTGCCGGGGGTGTTCACGATCTTCTCCTGGGCGTGATACATCATGACCATGCCCTTCGGCACCCGCTGGCTGACCACCGCGCGCGCCACCAGCGCGCCATTGATGTTGAAGGCCTCGATCCAATCGTTATCCTCAATACCGGCTGACTTTGCGTCGATCTCGCTCAGCCAGACGATCGGCCCGCCGCGCGAGAGCGTCAGCATCAGGAGGTTGTCGGTATAGGTGCTGTGAATGCCCCATTTTTGATGCGGCGTAATGAAGTTCAGCACCAGCTCCTTCTCGCCATTGGAACGCCGGCCCAAAAGCGGCTCGATTGTTTTGGTGTCGATTGGCGGCCGGTAGAGACACAGTCCTTCACCAAAGGCCAGCATCCACTGGTGGTCCTGATAGAGCTGCTGGCGGCCGGTCAGCGTCCGCCAGGGGATGAGTTCGTGTACGTTGGTCCAACCGGCATTGTAGGTTATGTGCTCGGACTCGATGCCGCTCCAGGTCGGCGACGAGATGATCTTCCGCGGTTGGGATTGCAGATCGCGAAAGCGAATCTTATCGTCCTGCCGCGGCAAGGCGAGGTGGGTATGGTCGCGGCCCGTGACCTTGCTCAACGCCGCCCAGGCCTTGACCGCAACTTCGCCATTGGTTTCCGGCGCCAGCGCCAAAATCACCTCGGCCGCGTCGATATCGGTCTCGATTCGCGGCAGGCCCTGAGCCACGCCCTCGTCCTCCCCGGCGCGGTTGAGCTTGCGCAGAAACTCAACCTCATGCTCGGTGTTCCAGGCGATTCCCTTGCCTCCATTGCCGATCTTCGCCATCAGCGGCCCAAGCGCAGTGAACTTCCTCGAGGTGTTGGGGTAGTCGCGCTCGACGACCGCCACGGCCGGCATCGTCTTGCCCGGAATCAGATCGCACTCGCCCTTGCCCCAATCCTTCGGCGCAAACGGCTGCGCCAACTCCCCAGCGGTGTCGTGCAGGATTGGCGTCAGTACCACGTCCTTCTCGATTCCGAGATGGCCCACGCAGACTTCCGAGAATTTCGCGGCGATGCCCTTGAAGATTTCCCAGTCGCTGCGCGCCTGCCATGCCGGATCGACCGCAGCCGACAATGGATGGATGAATGGATGCATGTCGGAGGTATTGAGATCGTGCTTCTCGTACCAGGTCGCCGTCGGCAACACGATGTCGGAATACATGCAGGTGGTCGACATGCGGAAATCGAGCGTGACCAGCAGGTCGAGCTTCCCTTCAGGCGCCTGCTCGCGCCACGCAACGTCTTGTGGCTTCGCGCCGCCCTCTTCGCCCAGATCCTTGCCCTGAACGCCGTGCTGCGTGCCAAGAAGATGTTTGAGGAAGTATTCATGGCCTTTGCCGCTGGAGCCCAGAAGATTCGAGCGCCATACGAACATGTTGCGCGGAAAGTTGGCCGGGTTGTCGGGATCGAAACAGGACATGCGCAATCCCCCCTGCTTCAATTGCTGCGCCACGTAAGCCGGCGCTTCCATGCCGGCCGCCGCCGCCTTGGCCGCGATCCCGAGCGAGTTCTGCTCGAGCTGCGGCGCCGACGGCAGCCAGCCCATGCGCTCGGCGCGCGCATTCAGGTCGATCAGACTGCCGCCGAGCTGCACCGGCGAGGTCGGAGAAAGTATGTCCGCAACGCCGAGCTTCTCGTAGCGCCACTGGTCGGTGTGAGCATAGAAGAACGACGTTGAATTCATATGACGTGGCGGACGATGCCAGTCGAGCGCGAAGGCGAGCGCCGTCCAGCCCGTCTGGGGCCGCAACTTCTCCTGTCCGACATAATGCGACCAGCCGCCACCGGGTTGCCCTATGCAGCCGCACATCACCAGCATGTTGATGATCGACCGGTAGTTCATATCGGCGTGGTACCAGTGGTTTACCGCCGCGCCGAGAATGACCATCGACCGGCCCCGGGTCTTGTCGGCGTTGTCGGCAAAAGCGCGCGCGACTTCGATCACGTGCGCTCGCGGAACCCCAGTAATGCGTTCCTGCCACGCCGGCGTGTAGGGAACATCGTCATCGAACGAGGCCGCGACATTCTCCCCGCCCAATCCGCGATCGATGCCGTAATTCGCGCACAGCAGATCGAACACAGTCGCGACGCGGGCCTCGCCGTCCTTGAGCTGCAAGGTCCTGGCGGGCACGTTGCGCAACAGAACATCCGGGTGGTCGCTATGCTGGAAATGCGCATGCTGGCGGTTGCCGAAATAGGGGAACCCGACGCTGACCACATCGTCATGCGCGTCCTCCAGCGACAGGTGCGGTTTGATCTCCGCGCCGGTCGCTCCGTCCCTGTTCTCCAGATTCCATTTGCCGCTCTCGCCCCAGCGGAAACCGATCGAGCCCGTCGGCGCCACGGGTTTGCCGTCGGCATCGATGGCGACGGTCTTCCAGTCGGCGTTGTTCGACTGGCCAAGGGAATCGGCGAAATCCGATGCGCGCAGCAGGCGGTCGGCGACATAGGAGTCGCCTTTTCGCACCAGCTTGATCAGGAACGGCATATCGGTATAGCGCCGGCAGTAATCCTCGAAGTAGGCGCTCTTTCGCGCCAGATGGAATTCCTTGAGAATGACGTGCCCCATCGCCATCGCCAGCGCGGCGTCGGTACCCTGCTTGGGTGCGAGCCAGATGTCGGCGAATTTCGAGGCCTCGGAATAGTCGGGCGTGACGGTGACGATCTTGGCGCCCTTGTAGCGCACCTCCGTCATGAAATGAGCGTCTGGAGTGCGGGTCTGCGGGACGTTCGACCCCCACATCATGATGAAGGTCGAGTTGTACCAGTCGGCGCTCTCGGGAACGTCGGTCTGCTCGCCCCACGTTTGAGGGGAGGAAGGCGGCAGGTCGCAGTACCAGTCATAGAAGCTCATGCAGACGCCGCCGATCAGAGACAGGTAGCGCGATCCAGCGGCGTAGGAAACCATTGACATGGCTGGGATTGGCGAGAAGCCGATGATGCGGTCGGGACCGTGGCTCTTGGCGGTGTAGACATTGGCGGCGGCGATGAGTTCATTTGCCTCATTCCAGTCCACGCGCACGAAGCCTCCCAGTCCGCGCACCTTCTTGTAGCTGCTGGCTTTCTCGGCATCCTCGACGATCGAGCCCCAGGCAGCGACGGGATCCGTATGCTGTGCGCGCGCCGCCCGCCATAGTTCGACGAGCCGACGACGCATCATCGGGTGCTTGACGCGATTGGCGCTGTAGAGATACCAGGAATAACTGGCGCCCCTCGAGCAACCGCGCGGTTCGTGATTCGGCAGGTCGGGCCGGGTGCGCGGATAATCGGTCTGTTGCGTCTCCCAGGTGACGATGCCGCCCTTGACGTAAATTTTCCACGAGCACGAGCCCGTGCAGTTGGTGCCGTGTGTGGACCGCACGATGCGGTCGTGAGCCCAACGGCTACGATAAGCGTCCTCCCAACGTCGGTCTTCGTTGGTCACCACACCGTGTCCGTCAGCGAAGGTATCGACGTTCTTGCGGAAGAACATCAGCCGATCGAGAAAATGGCTCATCTGCTACTCCTTGATCACGTTCAGGCCGCCGGCTGAAGACTTGGAGACTGGCGTTCGATGGCGTGCAGGATTCCGCCACGCCGCGTGTAAACCCACCAGGTGACGGCGATACAGCTCACGTAGAAGGCCAGAAAGCCCCATAGAGCCATTTCCGGACTACCCGTCGCCGCGATCGAACTGCCGTAGCTCTTCGGAATGAAGAAAGCGCCGTAGGCGGCGATGGCCGAAGTGAAGCCAATGATCGCAGCCGATTCCTTTTCCGCCTGCATGCGCTTGCGCTCGGCATCGGCGCCCGGTAGCAGCCGATTCATCTCGATCCGCATGATTGCGGGAATCATCTGGAAGGTGGAGGCGTTGCCCACGCCGCTGACGAAGAACAGCAGCACAAACATGGCGAAGAACCCGTAGAAATTGTGGGCCGTGAGAAAATAGATCACTCCCCCAACGCCCGCTGCCATGGCTACGAAAACCCAGAACGTTACCCGCCCGCCGCCCCAGCGGTCCGACAGCCAGCCTGTCATCGATCGGGACAAAGCCCCGACCAAGGGCCCGATGAACGCCAACTGCAGCGCATCGACCTCGGGAAACTGCGTGCGCGCCAGGAGCGGAAATCCCGCCGAATAGCCGATGAAGGAACCGAAGGTGCCGGTATAGAGCCAGCACATGATCCAGTTGTGCCGCCGGGTGAAGATAACGGACTGCTCGGCAAACGAGGCCTTGGCTGTGGCCAGATCGTTCATGCCGAACCAGGCAGCGAAGGCGGAGACCACGATGAACGGCACCCAGACAAAGCCGGCATTCTGCAGCCAGAGCGGTGCTTCGCCGTCGCCGGCCTTCACCATGACGGGATCGCCGCCCAGCGCGCCGAAGACCCCGGCAGTAATCACCAGCGGTACGACGAATTGCACGACGCTGACCCCAAGGTTGCCCAGACCGGCGTTGAGCGCCAGGGCGTTTCCCTTCTCCGAGCGCGGGAAGAAAAAGGAAATATTCGACATCGATGAGGCGAAATTGCCGCCGCCAAAACCACAAAGCAGCGCCAACAACAGGAACAGCCAGTAGGGCGTATCGGGATTCTGCACCGCAAACCCTATTCCCAGGGCGGGAATTGTGAGCGACCAGGTGGCCAGAGTTGTCCACAGTCGGCCGCCGAAGATCGGCACGACGAATGAATAGAAGATACGCAAAGTGGCGCCCGACAGGCCTGGCAACGCCGCCAGCCAGAAGAGCTGATCGGTGCTGTACTTGAATCCGATCAACGGCAGCTTGGCCACCACGACCGACCACACCATCCATACGGCGAAGGACAGAAGCAGAGCGGGAATCGACAGCAGCAGATTGCGGTGCGCGATCTTGCGGCCGGTCTCGTTCCAGAACCTCTGGTCGTCCGGTCGCCAGTCCGTTATCAGCTTGCCAGAAAGGGCGCCGGCATGCTCTGGCCCATGGATCGGCTGCATCTCAGGCAATTGCGGCAGCTTGTCGAGCGCCGGCCCGACCGCCGCCCGCTCCATCGCGCGCACGGCGAAATGCATCCAGGCCAGAGAGCCGGCGGCGATGAGAAACAGCAGCATGAAGCAGCTGGTCCACACGCCGGTTAGGTCGTTCATCACGCCGAAGGCTATCGGCAGCACGAACCCGCCGAGACCGCCGACAAGGCCGACAATACCACCGACGGCGCCGACATGTTTCGGATAGTAGACCGGGATGTGCTTGTACACAGCCGCCTTGCCCAGGCTCATGAAGAAACCCAGCACGAAGGCAAGCACGGTGAAGGAAACCAGGCCGATCTCGATGCGGAAGCTGATCGGGCCTTTGATGCCGGTGACGAGATACTGGGTGGGCGGATAGGAAAGCAGGAAGCAGACGACGACGGCCACGCCGAAAGTCCAGTACATGACCCGTCGGGCGCCGTACTTGTCGGAGAGATGCCCGCCGTAGACCCGGAAAACGCTGGCCGGCACGGAATAGGCAGCGCCGATCATGCCGGCGACGGCAATGTCGACGCCATATGCGCCTATCAGGTAGCGCGGCAACCACAGCGCCAAGGCCACAAAGCCGCCAAAGACAAAAAAGTAATAAAGCGCAAAGCGCCAGACCTGGATATTGCGCAACGGTTCGAGCATGGCGCCGAGGCTCTCCGGCTTGACGCCGGCCCGCCGCCTCGCCTCGTGTTCGGGATCGTCTCTGGTGCCGAACCAAAACACTGCGGCTGTAACGACCAATGCACCGGCCCAGATGTTGGCGACCATCTCCCAGCCGAAAGCAATCATGATGAACGGCGCGACGAACTTGGTAACCGCCGCTCCAACGTTGCCGGCGCCGAAAATTCCCAGCGCCGTACCTTGCTTGCCGGCGGGATACCAACGCGAGACATAAGCGATGCCGACGGCAAAGGAGCCACCGGCCACGCCCACGCCCAGGGCCGCCAGCAGAAACAGTTCATAGCTGTCAGCGAAAGTCAGCAGCCAGGTCGCAACCGCCGAGAACAGCATGACCGGCACGAACATCAGTCGTCCGCCGTACTGGTCGGTCCAAACGCCCAGCACCAGCCGGACAAGCGAACCGGTGAGAATGGGCGTTCCGACGAGCAGGCCGAACTGTGTATCGTTCAAACCGAGCTGTTGCTTGATCTGAACTCCGATGATCGAAAAGATGGTCCATACGGCAAAGCACACGGTGAAGGCGAAAGTCGAAAGCCACAATGCACGCTGCGCCCCCTCACCAGCCGGTTTTTCAACCATTGGTGCTTCCGTGACACTCATCGCCCGATCTCCTTTTCGCTACAGCAAGTACAGGGCGAGACTGACCAAAGGACTTTGACCTCGATCAACTGCAGGCGGAATCAACCGATAGATATTTGTCTATGCTTGATTTATGGTTAACGGCGACTTGACAATTGTGAAGCGATGCCAGTCTCCGGGGGCGGAACTCTCGATGAAACCAGGTGATGCACTGCTGCTACGCCAGACCAGACTTTTGTCTGGCGTAGCCGAAGCAACAATGAGCCGCCTCGAGGAGGAAACCTCGGTGCAAATACTGGGAACGGGCAGTCTGCTGTTCGAACAGGGCGAGCAGCCGGTACAGGCCCAGATTGTCCTGCACGGAGGAGTCGCGCTAATCGGCACGATCGAGAACTCGGAAATCGTGGTTGAGTTTTTTGGCAGCGGAGACGTGTTGCTGGCCGCCGCGGTGATCCTAGATTTGCCCTATCTCGTGAGCGCGCGCACCACGGAGGAGACCCGAATCGCTTCAGTACCTGCCAATACCTTCCGCGCGCTCCTGCACAGTGATCGCCGCCTCGCCGTAGCCATGACTGAGGAACTAGCCCGCCACTGGCGCACCCTAGTGCGTCAAATCAAGGATCTGAAGCTGCGGTCCGCCTCGCAACGATTGGCGGCCTATTTGTTGGCAATTGGGACGCCGGAGCGAACGACGGTCAGGATCACAATCGAAAAACAAATTCTGGCGAGCCGATTGGGCATGACCCCGGCAAGTCTCTCGCGCGCATTCCGGGACCTGAAGCAGCTCGGCGTCGAAATGAGTGGCGAGAACATCACCCTTGTAGATCCCGAAGCGTTGCGGGCCTTCTGCCACTTCGATGGTACGAGGTGAAACGGTCGGGAGCGTTCTCGTTCCTTGCACGGGCCGCATCCCGCCCCCGGGGGGACGTCGAGTTGGAGACCGTCGGCGCTCTGGCCGCGATATCTGCCAATCTAGAGAGTGCCGCGGCGGCGGGCGATCATCGAAGTTGCGGATCTTGAGGGGCCGGGCAATCGGCTGCGCCGTCGTCGGCTGGCATGACGAGCTGATTGAACGGCAGCCGCCACTTTG
>JBFWZG010000095.1:0-14097 GCA_050185515.1 Reyranellaceae bacterium | reverse complement strand
GCCCGTTCCAGATCGCCCAGCCGCGCCATGGCGATGCCGCGCAGCGCCAGCGCCGGCGGATCGCCGCGCAATGCCACCATGTTCAGGGCCGCCAGCGGCCGGCCGCGCGCCAGCGCCTGTGCCGCCGCCGTGATCAGCGAATCCATCGCCACCTCGCAACGGCGAATCCCGTCACACTTGTCACTCTCGCTCCCGCCTCGTCGATCCCATCCTAGCGCAAGCCGTCACAGCGAACAGGAGACAGACGATGACGATGCACAGAACCGGCAGCCGCGAGGAATGGCTGGCCGCGCGCCTCGAACTGCTGCAGGCCGAGAAGGCGCTGACCCGCCAGAGCGACGAACTGGCGCGCCGACGCCAGGCGCTGCCCTGGGTGCGGATCGACAAGGAATACCGCTTCGACACCGAGGCCGGCGTCGCGACTCTGGCCGATCTCTTTCAAGGCCGCTCGCAGCTTCTGGTCTATCATTTCATGTTCGGCCCGGACTGGAAGGCCGGCTGTCCGTCCTGCTCGGCCATCGCCGACGGCTTCGACGGTTTCGCCGTCCATCTGGCCAATCACGACGTCATGCTGACGGCGGTCTCGCGCGCGTCGCTGCCGACCCTGCTGGCCTATCGCCGGCGCATGGGCTGGCGTTTCCCCTGGGTATCGGCGCAGGACGGGGCCTTCGCTCTCGACTTCGACGTGTCCTTCACCGAGGCGCAGCAGCGTAGCGGCGCCATCCGCTACAACTACCGCCAGGGCGGCCATGCCATGGACGCCGCGGAAATCCCGCCGCCGGTGGCGCAGATGGCGGCCGGCTGCGGCACCGATGGCGCCAGTTTCACCCGCGAGCGGCCGGGTATGAGCGCCTTCGTGCGTGACGGCGAGGCGATCTACCACACCTATTCGACCTACTCGCGCGGCGTCGACGGGCTATGGGGCATGTACCAGTGGCTCGATCGCGCGCCGCTGGGCCGCAACGAGGCCGGCATCTGGTGGCGCCGGCACGACGAGTACGGCAATGGCTGACGCGAGCAATTCGCGTCCGGCGGCCGGCGGCGCCAGAACGCGCGCTGCCGGCCTCGCCGACTGGCTGGGCCTCGCGGCCGCGCCCTGTTTCGCGATCATGGCGCTGCTCACCGAGACCGCGGCCGCCGGCCAGCCGGAGATTTTCTGCCTCGCGGTGCATGACGTCTCGCCTTTGAGCGGCATGGGCCTGATGTACGCACTCATGGCCGCGTTCCACCTCTCGCCATGGCTCCGTCTGTTTGGCGGTCGCGCCTGAACTCGACGCCCTTGCCGTCGACGTGGCGGCCGATGATCATGCCGGCCACGGTCGAGGAGGGACGGCATGGCGAAGCGCAACGTCACCATCTATGGCATCAAAAACTGCGACACGATGAAGAAGGCGCGCGCCTGGCTCGAGGCGCGCGGCGTCGACCACGTCTTCCACGATTACAAGACTGAGGGCATCGATCGCGCCAGTCTGGAGCGGTGGGCCGGGCAGGTCGGCTGGCAGACGCTGCTCAATCGCGCCGGCACCACCTTCCGCAAGCTGCCCGATTCCGCAAAGGAGAACCTCACCGAGAAGAAGGCGATCGCCTTGATGCTGGCGCAGCCCTCAATGATCAAAAGGCCGGTGCTGCTTGTGGATGGCGGGCCGCCGGTCGTCGGTTTTCGGCCGACTGTCTACGACGCCGCGCTTGGCTGAAGGTCCATTGCCATTTTAGTTCTGTATAGAAATAATAATAATTATCAATGCATTGGAGCATATATTTCAGGTAGAATCGAAAGGGATGTGTGATCTTGAGGCAACGTATGGATGGAGGAAGGGCCGGAGGTCGGAACCGCAAAAGCGATGCCTCGTTTCGGTCTTAGTCGTTGCCTAGGCTGTATTCCACGGAGCCGTGTCGGGTGGGTTGCCGGCCGGTCGAATCAAAGGAGAGCATGATGAAGGTCAAGGTTCTGGCGATGGTTGCCGTTCTCGGGCTGGCTACGGCGGCTTGCGGCGACACTTGGGGCCAGCGCGCAGTCACCGGCGGCGCGATCGGTGCCGGCACCGGCGCGGCCGTTGGTGCGGCGACCGGCGGGCTTTCGGTACTCGGCGGCGCGCTGATCGGCGGCGCGGTCGGCGCCGGCGTGGGTGCGGCGACGACGCCGCAGCGCTAACGCTCGCAAGATCTTCGCGCCGGCCAGGCCGGCGCAACGAAAGGCGGCGGCGTCCATTGGGCGCCGCCGTTTCTTATTCTAGTTGCTGTAGACCAGATGCAGCTTGCGCTCGAGCGCGGCAAGCACTTCGGCGATCGTCCTGCCCTGCGCCAGCTTGCGCGGTCCGCTGACGATGAGGAAATCGCCCTGCCTTTGCGAGCCGGGCGCCATCTTGGCGATCGCCAGCAAAGGCTGCTCTGCGGTATGCCGGAAGATCGAGAACACCGCCATGCCGGCGCGGAAGTCTATGGCGTAATCGCGCCATTCGCCGGCGGCGACGCGCTTGCTGTAGAGATTGAGCAGCTGTCCCAGTTCGGCCCGGTCGAAAACCACGATCCTGCGGCGGTGCCGCGGGCGCTCGGGAAGCCGAAGAATATTGCTCATCTAGGACCGCTGCCGCCGGTTTCGGGCTGCCCGCCAGGGGACAGCCGCAAAAGTGTCGCGCAAATTGCCGGCGGGGTAAAGACTTGGCCTAACCCATTGCGATTAAATACCGAATGCAGCTTGGCAGCGGCGCCGCCGTGCGCCAGGGTCAGCCGCCGGTGCCACTCAACTGCGCGATGTTCAGCGGCGAGCCGTCATGCGGGATATCGAGCGTGCCGGCGTTGCTGCGACAATGGGCCAGCAGCCGGCGTGCGGTCTGGTCGACGGCGACGTAGCGTTCCTCGGCGCCGACGAAAACCGCATAGGAGCGGCTCTTTTCGCGCGTCAGCGCGTCGTAGCGGCCGGGCATGTCGAGCACCACTGCCATGGTGCGTCCGTCCGGGCGCATGCGGAATTCGGCCTTCACGTCACTGGCCTTGTCCTGAGTGCGGGCGCAGACCGGGCCCAGCTCGGTGTCGAAGCGCTGCACCATGGCGTAGGCCGGGTTCGGCTCCAGATCGGCGGTCGAGTTGACGTAGGGCGACCCGGTGCGCGAGCGCTGCTTGTCGAACTGGAATGTCGCCGTCACCAGGTAGCCGAGCGGGAAATACATCGTATGGCCTTCGGTTACCGTGACCCGGTCGCCCATGCGGCCGTTGACCACCGGCACGTCCCGAATGCGATTGGCCGGGATGGCCGCGATATGCTCGTTGAACGACATGTAGGAGCGATCGCGCCGGCTCTTGGAAAGCTCAACCTCGAACGGCACCGGCGCGCCCTTCGGCGTGCGCTGGGCCTGGGCGATGGTTGCGGCGCCGCCAAATGCCAGCAGACCCGCCAGAACGACCACGATCAACCTGGCGGTTGCGTTCATGCGTTTCCTCTCGATGGTTTGTTCGCCTGTCTTGGCGTCGCCGCGGCGCATCCTGTGCTGCCGACGGGGCGCTCATTGTTAGCGGCCGTCCCGGCAAAAAGCCAGCAATTTGCCCCTGCCGCAGCAATTGCGGCGGGGAAGGGGCAAACTCGCTGGAAAATCATGGTTCTGGCCCGTCCAGCGCCGATGCCGCGCGAATTGCAAAACCACCGCCCGCAGGGTAGAAAAGCCGCGCATCGGAGGGGCGGTCGAGCAGGAAAACCGGGCCCGCCAACGTTCCGCGATCGACGGTCAGAAATCAGGGAGAGCAGCCGGGTGGCCGACATTTTTCAGGAAGTCGAGGAAGACGTCCGGCGCGAGAAGGCGGCTCGACTCTGGAAGCGTTTCGCGCCTCTGGTCATCGGCCTTGCCGTCGCCATCGTGCTGGCTGTCGCCGCGGTCACCGGCTGGCGCCAGTACGTCGCCTCCGAGCGCGCCAAATCCTCCGACCGCTACAGCGCCGCGATCGATCTCGCCGCTGGCGGCGACCGCACGGCGGCCATCGAGCAGCTCGCCGCTCTGGCCCGCGATGCGCGCGAACCCTATGCCACCCTGGCCCGCCTGCGTCAGGCCGGGTTGATGTCGGAAGCCGGCGACAAGGCCGCCGGCGCCGTATTCGCCGAGGCTGCCGAAAAGACCGACGATCCGCTGCTGGCCGATTATGCGCGGCTGATGGAAGTGGTGCAGTCGATCGGCAGCGAGGACGCCAAATCGGTGATTGCCCGGCTCGAGCCGATGGCGGCCGAAGGCAAGCCATGGCGTTCGCTGGCCAACGACTACATCGCCTTTCTCGCCTACGACAGCGGCGACGTGGCGCGCGCGCGCGCCGTCTGGGAGCAGATCGTCAAGGACGAGCGCGCCGCGCCGACGCAGAAGCAGCGGGCCAACGAACTTCTGGCGGCGACCTCGGCCGCCGCTGGCGAAAGCAAAGGCAAGGAATGATGCGTTTCATCAGGCTGCCCCTGGGCATGGCGCTGCTGGCCGGGCTGCTGTCGGGCTGCGGCGCGCTCGACAGTGTCACGGACATGTTTTCATCGGATCCGGCCCCGTTGCCCGGCGAGCGCATCGCGGTGCTGCAGGGCGAGCGCACCCTGCAGGCCGACGATTCGCTGGCCGGCCGCGAAGTGCTGCTGCCGCGGCCCTTCGCCAATCCCGACTGGCCGCAGTCCGGCGGCTATCCCAGCTTCGCCATGCAGCACCTGCAGGTCGGCGACCTGCCGCAGGTTGCCTGGCGGGTCAATGTCGGATCGGGGTCTTCGAGCGACAGCCAGATCATTGCGCCGCCCGTCGTGGCGGCCGACCGCGTCTTCATCAAGGATGCCACCACCACCGTCAGCGCCCTTGACGCCAACAGCGGCAAGCTGATCTGGCGCACCGATGTGGCGCGCAAGAACACCCGCGACCGCGAAGGCTTCGGCGGCGGCGTCGCCTTCTTCGGCGGTCGGCTGTTCGTCAGCACGGGGTCGGCGCAGGTGATCGCGCTCGATCCGGCAGACGGCAAGGAGATCTGGCGTTCCAACGTGTCGGGGCCGGTGCGTGGCGCGCCGACCGTCTTCGCCGATCGTGTGCTCGTGGTCAGCATCGACAACCAGACGCATGCCCTCTCGGCCGTCGACGGCTCCGAGCTGTGGAACCATACCGGGCTGAGCGAGACGGCAGGACTGCTGGGCGGGTCCAGCCCGGCGGCGACCGCCGAGCTGGTGGCCTCGCCTTATTCCTCGGGCGAGCTGGTGGCGCTGCGTCTGGAGAGCGGCCGGGTGCTTTGGTCCGAGAACCTGATCACCGCCCGACGTTCCGATTCGGTCTCGAACCTGGCCGACATCAGCGGCCGCCCCGTCATCGATCGCGGCCGCGTCATCGCCATCGGCAACGCCGGCGTCATCGCCGCTATCGACCAGCGCACCGGCAACCGAATCTGGGACAAGCCGATCGGCGGCACGCAAACGCCGTGGGTGGCGGGCGACTGGATATTCGTGCTCAGCAACGATGCCGAAGTCGTCGCGTTGAGCCGCGAGGACGGTCGCATCCGCTGGGTCACCGCCCTGCAGCGCTACCGCGACGAGCAGCGCCGCCGCGATCCGCTGCGCTGGCTGGGGCCGGTGCTGGCCGGCGACCGCCTGCTGGTGGCGGGCGCCAGCGGCCAGATGCTGGCGCTCTCGCCCTATGACGGGCGCATCCTCGGCACGCTCAATCTCGGCACCGACCTGACGATGCCGCCCATCATCGCCAAGCAGACGATCTACCTGCTGACGGACAACGCCAATCTGATCGCGTTGCGCTAGCCGCCGGGCGGCAGGAACAGCAAATGTCGTTTCGCGTCGCCATCGTAGGCCGGCCCAATGTCGGCAAGTCGACCCTGTTCAACCGTCTTGCCGGGCGCAAGATGGCGATCGTCGACGATACGCCGGGCGTGACGCGTGATCGCCGCGAGGCGGAAGCCCATCTCGGCGATCTCGACTTCACGGTCATCGACACGGCCGGCCTCGAGGAGGCGGCGCCGAAAGCGCTCGAGACGCGCATGCGGCGCCAGACAGAAAAGGCCGTCGAGGAGGCCGACGTGGCGCTGTTTCTGGTCGATGCGCGCGCCGGCGTCACGCCGCTCGATCGCCATTTCGCGTCCTGGCTGCGCGCCACCGGCAAGCCCGTGATTCTGGTCGCCAACAAGTGCGAGGGCCGTGCCGGGCAGGAGGGGCTGGCCGAGGCTTTCGCGCTGGGGCTTGGCGATCCGGTGCCGGTATCGGCGGAGCATGGCGAAGGCCTCGCCGACCTGTTCGATGCCGTGCGCGAGCATGCGCCGGCGTCGGCGGCGAGCGAAGAGGTAGCGGCCGACGGCGACGAAGCGGACGACGCCAAGCCGCTGCAGCTCGCCATCATCGGCCGGCCCAATGTCGGCAAGTCGACGCTGATCAACCGGCTGCTCGGCGAGGACCGGATGCTGACCGGCCCCGAGGCCGGCATCACCCGCGACGCCATCGCCATCGACTGGCGCTGGAAGGACACGCCTATCCGGCTTATCGACACCGCCGGCATGCGCCGCAAGGCCAACGTGGTCGAGAAGATCGAGTACATGTCGGTCGGCGAGACGCTGCGCGCCGTACGCTACGCCGACGTCGTCGTGCTGGTGCTGGATGGCGAGATGATGCTGGAGAAACAGGATCTCGCCCTGGCGCGCATGGTGGTCGAGGAGGGCCGCGCGCTGGTCATCGGCGTCAACAAGTGGGACGCGGTGAAGGACAAGAAACAGGCGGTGCAGAAACTGTCGGACCGGCTGGAATCGTCGCTGGCGCAGATCCGCGGCATTCCCATCGTAGTGTTCTCGGCCGCCACCGGCCAGGGCGTCGACAAGCTGATGCCGGCGGTGATGAAGACGGCCGCCGTTTGGAACACGCGCATTTCGACCGGGGCGCTGAACCGCTGGCTGACGCCGGTGGTCGAGGAGCATCCGCCGCCGCTCAACAAGGGCCGGCGCATCAAGATCCGCTACATGACGCAGGTGAAGGCCCGCCCGCCGACCTTCGCCATCTTCGCCAGTCAGCCTTCGGCGATGCCCGAATCCTACCTGCGCTATCTCGTCAACGGCCTGCGCCAGCGCTTCGGGCTGGAAGGCGTGCCGATCCGCATGATCATGAAGGCGCAGAAGAACCCCTACGCTGGCGACGACGACTGACGATTACTGCCGCGTCAGCTTCTGCGCCGCCAGCCACTCGTCGGCGGCGACCCACTCGCCGTTGAGCTGGCACGAGGCCTCGGCCAGCGGCACGAAGGCCTCGGCCAGTTCCTCCGGGGCCGGCACCGTCATCGGGTCCTCGCCGGGAAACGCCTCGACCCGCATGCCCGTGCGCATCGGCCCGGGATTTACGAGGTTCACCTTGACGGTGGTATGCGCCATCTCCGCCGCATACATGCGCACCATGGCTTCCAACGCCGACTTGGCGATGGTGTACGGCCCCCAGTACGGCACGGTGCGGCGCGTGATGCCTGACGTGACGAAGATCGCGCGGCCCGCCGGGCTGGCGCGCAGCAGCGGGTCCATGCTGCGCAGCAGCCGCCAGTTGGCCGTCAGGTTCAGATCGAGAGTCGATTTCCAGATCTTGGCGTCGACATGCGCCAGCGGCGAGAGGATGCCCAGCATCGCCGCGTTGCCGACCAGAACGTCGAGCCGGCCGAAGCGGTCGTGCAGCGCCTGGCCCATGCGGTCGAGCGCGTCGAAATCGGTGACGTCGAGCGGCACCAGCGTGGCGTTGCGGCCCAGTGCCTTGACCTGATCGTCGATTTCCTCGAGTGCGCCAACGGTGCGGGCCACCAGCACCAGATCGGCGCCCTCGGCTGCGAATTTCAGCGCCAGCGCCCGTCCCAGCCCGCGCGAGGCGCCGGTGATCAGCGCCAGCCGGCCGGCCAGCCGCCCCCCCGTCTGTCCGGCCATGTCAGGCTGTCTCGGACAGCAGGGAAAGCTGGCGCGGCGCGCCGCCGCCGTCGCGATCGATCAGGGGAATGGGATAGTCGCCGGTGAAGCAGGCGTCGCAGTATTGCGGCTGGGCGGCGTTGCGCCCCTTCTCGCCAACGGCGCGATACAGCCCGTCGAGCGAAATGAAGGCCAGCGAATCGACCCCGATGTATTTCGCCATGCCGGCGAGATCGTACTGGTAGGCGAGCAGCTTCTCGCGTTCGGGCGTGTCGACGCCGTAGAAGCACGAATGCGTGGTCGGCGGCGCTGCGATGCGCATGTGCACTTCGGTGGCGCCGGCGGCGCGCACCATTTCCACGATCTTGACCGACGTCGTGCCGCGCACGATCGAATCGTCGACCAGGATGACGCGCTTGCCCTCGATGCGGGCGCGGTTGGCGTTGTGCTTCAGCTTGACGCCGAGATGGCGGATATGGTCGGTCGGCTCGATGAAGGTGCGGCCGACATAATGGTTGCGGATGATGCCGAGCTCGAAGGGAACGCCCGACTGCTCGGCGTAGCCCATCGCCGACGGCACGCCCGAATCGGGCACCGGGATGATGACGTCGGCCGGCACGTGGCTTTCCTTGGCCAGCTCATGGCCGATGCGCTTGCGCACGTCGTACACGGAGATGCCCTCGGCCGACGAATCGGGGCGGGCGAAATAGATGTACTCGAACACGCAGAAGCGGCTCTTCTGGCGCTGGAACGGCTTGATCGAATGCACGCCCTTGTCGGAGATCACCACCAGCTCGCCGGCCTCGATGTCGCGCACGAAATCGGCGCCGATGATGTCGAGCGCGCAGGTCTCCGACGCCAGTATGTAGGCGTCGTCCAGCCGGCCCAGCACCAGCGGCCGCACGCCCAGCGGATCGCGCACGCCGATCAGCGCGTCGTTGGTCAGCGCCACCAGCGAATAGGCGCCCTCGACCGCGTGCAGCGCGTCGATCATGCGGTCGATCACGGTCGAGAACTGCGAGCGCGAGATCAGGTGGTTGATGACCTCGGTGTCCATGGTCGACTGGAACAGGCAGCCGCGCCGCACCAGTTCCTGCCGCAGCTCGTAGGCGTTGGTCAGGTTGCCGTTATGGGCGATCGCCAGCCCGCCGAAATCGAAGTCGGCGAAGATCGGCTGCACGTTGCGCAGCATGGTCTCGCCGGTGGTCGAGTACCGGTTGTGGCCGATGGCGGCGAAGCCGGGCAGGCGTTTGATCACCGCCTCCTCGCCGAAAATGTCGCCGACCAGGCCGAGATCGCGATGGGAGTGGAACTGGGCGCCGTCGAAGGAGACGATGCCGGAGGCCTCCTGGCCGCGATGCTGCAGGGCGTGCAGGCCGAGCGCGGTATGGGCGCCCGCGTCGAGGGTGCCCCAGATGCCGAAAATCCCGCACTCTTCCCGGAGCTTGTCGTCGGCCATTGGGTTGGTCGTCAGCTCCGGAAATCCATCGCTCATTACGCTGCTCCTGGATTTGGATCGGGGGCGGTCCTGCCCGATTCGGGGCCCTTATATAATGCTAGGGGCGCTGCCCGCCAATCGGATTCGCAGGCGGAGTCGCAGGGCTCGGTTGCGAGGGGCTCGCAGGTGCCGGAGCGGGTGCCGGCGCCGGGGCGGGAGCCGGCGCGCCGGCCGGCGGCGCCAGGTTGCGGTCGGTCGGCGTCAGCGTGCCGGTGCCCAGGCTCTTCTTCTTGAATTCGTCGGGGATGTAGCGATCGAGCAGATCGGCGCCCTGGCGCACCGCGGCGTAGGTGCGGCCATCGGTCACCCATTTCGGCTGCTCGACCGGCGGCACCACGTAGCGGTAGGCGAGGTAGCCCAGGCTGACGATGGCGCAGCCGACGGCGATGCCGAAGCCCAGCCCCAGCAGCCGGTCGACGCCGCGGAAGCCCGAGCCGCTCACCGCCTTGGAGACGGCGTCGGTGAACACGCTCAGCACCACCAGGATGACCACGAACAGCACCACGGCCGTGCCGATGTCGGCGATGATGGTTTCGGGAATGAGCTGGCGGCCGTAGTCGCGCGCCGCCGGATAGAGCTCGCGGGTGATCAGCGCCGCGCCCGCCCAGCTGAGCACGAACAGGATCGAGCGCACGAAGCCGGACGAGAAGGCCATGATCGCCGCCAGCAGGATGACGGCGAAGACGATCAGGTCGAAGGTGGTGAACGGCAGGTTTTCCATGCGTGAACTCTAGCCCGTTTCGCTCTGTCGACCCTGACGCCGCGCGCCGCGGGACGTCGCCTCCGGCGGCCGCAGCCGCGCGACAAGGTCGGACAGATGCTCGATTTCGTCAACGCGAATCGCGCCGCCGGCAGCTTCCGCCCCGGCCCGCGCGCCGCGCGCGGCGGCCGGCACGATGGCCGACCTGAAGCCCAGCTTGGCCGCCTCCTTCAGCCGCGATTCGCGCTGCGACACCGCCCGCACCTCGCCGCCCAGCCCGATCTCGCCGAAGATCACCATGTCGGCCGGCACCGGCGTCTCGCTCAGGGAGGAGAGCAGGGCGGCGGCCACCGCCAGGTCGGCCGCCGGCTCGGAAATGCGCAAGCCGCCGGCGACGTTGAGATAGACGTCGTTGGCGCCGACGGTGACCCCGCAGCGCGCCTCCAGCACCGCCATCACCATCGCCAGCCGCGCCGAATCCCAGCCGACCACGGCGTGGCGCGGCGTGGCGAAGGAGGTCGGCGCCACCAGCGCCTGGATCTCGACCAGCAGCGGTCGCGTGCCCTCGATGCCGGCGAACACCGCCGAGCCGGAAACCTGGCCGCGCCGCTCGGCAAGGAACAGCGCCGAGGGATTGTCGACCGGCATCAGCCCGCCATCGGTCATTTCGAATACGCCGATCTCGTCGGTCGGGCCGAAGCGGTTTTTCACCGCCCGCATGATGCGGAAATGGTGGCCGCGCTCGCCCTCGAAATACAGCACCGTGTCGACCATGTGCTCGAGCACGCGCGGGCCGGCGATCGTGCCTTCCTTGGTGACGTGGCCTACCAGCAGCACGGTGATGCCGCGCCGCTTGGCGAGTTCGATGGCGGCATGGGCGCAGGCGCGCACCTGGCTGACCGTGCCGGGAGCGCTGTCCAGCGTGTCGAGATACATGGTCTGGATCGAATCGATCACCACCACGCCCGGCGGGTTGGCGGTGTCGAGCGTGGCGACGATGTCGCGGATCGACGTCGCGGCCGCCAGCGCCACCGGCACCTTGTCGAGCCCCAGCCGCGCGGCGCGCATGCGCACCTGGTCGACCGCTTCCTCGCCCGAGATGTAGACGCAAGTCTCGTTGCCGCCCGCCAGGGCGGCCACCGCCTGCAGCAGCAGGGTCGACTTGCCGATGCCCGGATCGCCGCCCACCAGGATTGCCGAGCCCGGAACCAGCCCGCCGCCGCACACGCGGTCGAATTCGCCGATGCCGGTGCGCCGGCGCGGCAGTTCCGCCGACACGCCCGACAGCGGATTGAGCTCGATCCGGCGCCCCTTGGCCGAGGACAGCCCGCGCAGCGGGCCGGAGACGGCGGCGGCCGTCGGCGTTTCCTCGACGATCGAGTTCCACGCGCCGCACGCCTCGCACTTGCCGCTCCACTTGCTGGTGGCGGCGCCGCATTGCTGGCAGACGAAGGTCTTTTGCGGCTTGGCCATGCGGCTCCGTTGCGGCGGTTAGAGGCGGCGCACTTCCATCTGGATCGGTCCCTCGGCGCTGCCGTGGATGAACTGGTCGACGTAGGGATTGCCGGAATTGTCGATGTCCTGCTTGGGGCCTTGCCAGATGATCTTGCCGCCGAAGATCATGGCGATGCGATCGGCGATCTTTCGGGCAGAATGCATGTCGTGGGTGATGGAGACGGCGGTCGCGCCCAGCCCTTTCACCGATTTCACGATCAGGTCGTTGATCACGTCCGACATGATCGGATCGAGCCCGGTCGTCGGCTCGTCGAAGAAAATGATCTCCGGCTCGCGCGCGATGGCTCGCGCCAGCGACACGCGCTTCTGCATGCCGCCCGATAGCTCGGCCGGCGACAGTTCGGCGACGTCGGCGTTGAGCCCGACGGCGGCCAGCTTGGCCAGAGCGGTCTTCTTGGCTTCGGCGCGCGCCATGCCGTCGGCCTGGATCGGCCCGAAGGCGACGTTTTCCCATACGCGCAGGGAATCGAACAGCGCGCCGCCCTGGAACAGCATGCCGAACTTGCGCATGTTCTCGGCCCGCTCGCGGCGCGTCATGGTGGTGACCTCGCGCCCGTCGATCTTGATCGAGCCCTTGTCGGGCTGCAGCAGGCCGAGGATGCACTTGAGCAGCACCGACTTGCCGGTGCCCGAGCCGCCGATGATCACCACCGATTCCTGCACGCCGACGTCGAGATTGACGCCCGTCAGCACCTTCTTGCGGCCGAAGGACTTGTGCAGGTCGCGGATTTCGATCTTGTTGGCCATCTTCAGCGGGCTCAGCGGGCGAAGAACATTTCGGTGATCAGGTAGTTGAACGTCAGGATCAGGATCGAGGCCGAGACCACCGCGTTGGTCGTCGCCTGGCCGACGCCCTGGGCGCCGCCGCGCGAGCGATAGCCGTTGTAGCAGCCCATCAGCGCGATGATGAATCCGAACGCCGCCGCCTTGACCAGGCCGGAAACCACGTCCTGCGTTTCGAGGAACTCCCAGGTGTTGCGCAGGTAGGCGACCGAGTTGAAGTCGAGCTTGGCGACGCCGACGATCCAGCCGCCCATGACGCCGATGATGTCGGCGACCAGCACCAGGATCGGCAGCGTCAGCGTGGCGGCGATCAGCCGCGGCGCCACCAGATACTTGAAGGGATCGGTCGCCAGCGTCGTCAGCGCGTCGATCTGCTCGGTCACCCGCATGGTGCCGATCTCCGCCGCCATCGCAGCCCCGATGCGGCCGGCCACCATCAGACCGGCCAGCACCGGACCGAGCTCGCGGGTCAGCGACACGATGACGACGTTGGGAATGGCGCTCTCGGCGGCGAAGCGCGAGAAGCCGGTATAGGACTGCAGCGCCAGCACCATGCCGGTAAAAATGGCCGTCAGCCCCACCACCGGCAGCGAGTAATAGCCGATTTCGATCATCTGCCGCAGGATCAGCCGCCAGTAGTAGGGCGGCCGAAAGCAATGCGACAGGCCTTCCAGCGCGAACAGCGTCAGGCTGCCTGCGCCCTGCAGGAATCGGAGAACGGTGCGGCCGACGCCGGTCAGAACGGGAACGTTCACGCGCGCCCGCCCAGATAGCGGCGGTGATAGCGCGCGCCGAGCTGCGTCAGGATCTCGTAGCCGATCGTGCCCGCTCGCTCGCCCAGCTCGTCGGCGCCGATATTCGGTCCCAGCAATTCGACCTCGTCGCCGGGGACGGGCGCTTCGGCCGCGTCGGTGACGTCGACGGTGATGAGGTCCATGGAAATCCGGCCGACCACCGGCAGGCGCTGGCCCTTGGCAAACACGACGCTGCGCTCCTTCAGTGACCGCAGATAGCCGTCGGCATAGCCGGCGGCCACGGTCGCGATGCGGCTGGGCCTCGCTGCCCGCCATTCGGCACCGTAGCCAACCCCAATTCCGGTGTCAACCTTATGAATTTGCAGGATTTTTCCCGTCAGCATGACGGCCTGCCGCATCGGGTTGTCGGTCCACGGCGTCGGATTGATGCCATAGAGCGCCGCCCCCGGACGGACCAGATCGTGGTGCCAGGCCGAGCCCAGGAATATGCCCGACGAGTTGGCCAGCGAGGCGGTGGCCGGCGGCAGGCGGCGCAGGGCTGAGGTGAAACGCTCGCGCTGCTCCAGGTTCAGCGCATGGTCGGGCAGGTCGGCGCAGGCGAGATGGCTCATCCACAGGCGCGGCGTCAGCCCCTGCATCAGCGTCGCATCCTGCGTCAGCGCCGCCACCGCCGCCTCGTCCAGCCCCAGGCGGTTCATTCCGGTGTCGATATGGACGATGGCGTCGAGCTTGCGGCCTTCGGCGGCGGCCAGAGTGCGCCAGGCCTCGATCTGCCCTCGATCGTTCAGCGCCGGCAGAACGTCATGGGCGAGGAACTCGCGCTCCAGCCCCGGCAGCAACCCGTTCAGCGCCACGATGGGGAACTTGTCGACGACGCGGCGCAGCGTCACGGCTTCCTCGAGATGGGCGACGAAGAACCAGCGGCAGCCTTCGTCCTGCAGCCGTCGCGCCACCTGCGCCGCGCCCAGCCCGTAGCC
>JBFWZG010000094.1:0-14173 GCA_050185515.1 Reyranellaceae bacterium | reverse complement strand
ATGTACGAGGAGCCCGAAGCGGTCAACGCCGCGCTGCTCGGGGCGCTGGATCGGGGCCGGCGGGCATGAATCCGTTCAAGGGCCTGACGACCGGCCAGTCGATCGCCCTGCTGGCCGAGCGCCATGCGGGCAATCTGGCGCTGTCCTTCAAAGGGCGCGACTGGAGCTTCGCCGATGTCCGGCGCGAGATCGACCGCGCCGCCGCGCGGCTTTTCGCTCTCGGCGTCCGCGCCGGCGACAAGGTCGGGGTGTGGCTGCCCAACCGTCCGGAATTCCTGTGGTACTGGCTCGGCGCCGGCCAGATGGGCGCCGTCGCCGTCACGCTCAACACGCGGCTGCAGCCGGCGGAGTTTGTCTACCAGATCGACCAGTCCGACAGCGTCGCCCTAATCGTGCCGGGCGACATTGACCATCGCGATTTTCTCGCCGATCTCGCCGGCGTCTGCCCGGAACTGCTCGACGGCCGGCCGGGCGCGCTGCGCTGCGCCGCCCTGCCGAAACTTCGTCATGTCGTGGCGCTGGATCGGTTCGATGCAAAGTACCGAGGCGTCACCGACTGGTCGCAGTCTGCGGGCAATCTGCCGCCAGCGCCGCCGGCGATCGATCCGGACGCTCCCTCGTTGATCGCCTATTCCTCGGGCACCACCGCGCTGCCCAAGGGCGCCATGCTCAGCCACAGCGTTTTCCGCAAGGCCTGGGACCATGGCGAGCGTTTCAACCAGACGGCGCAGGACCGGCTTTATCTCTGCGTGCCGATGTTCGGCATTCTCAGCAGCATCAACGGCGTGCTGACCTTCTGGTCGCGCGGCTCGGGCGTCGTCCTCGACGACCATTTCGATCCGGTCCGCACCTTGCAGGCGCTGCAGGATCGGCACTGCACCGCCGTCTACGTGCTGCCGCTGATGATCGACCGGATGCTCGAGCATCCGGATTTCAGCAAATACGATCTCTCTCGCCTCCGCACCGGCATCGTGCTGACGATCGACCCCGTGGTGTTCCGCAAGGCCGCCAACGAGCTCGGCATGAAGGACGTGTTCACTTCCTACGGCATGACCGAGACCTCCTCGGCCGCCAGCCGCAGCTACTGGTACGAACCGCTGGAAGACCGCATCAACGCCCACGGCAAGGCGCTGCCTGATATCGAGCTGCGCGTCTGCGATCCAGACACCAATGCCGTGCTGCCGTTCGGCGAGGAGGGCGAGATCCAGGTGCGCGGCTACAACGTCACGCTCGGCTACTACAACAAGCCCGAGGAGACGAAGCGCGCCTTCGCCGAAGGCGGTTGGTTCAAGACCGGCGATCTCGGCCTGCAGCGCGCCGACGGCACCATCAAGTTCCTGCGCCGAGTCAAGGACGGCTACAAGCACAACGGCTTCAACGTCGCCACGGCCGAAATCGAGGCGGCACTGCTGCAGCATCCCGGCGTCGCGGCCGCCGCCGTCACCGACCTGCCGCATCCGCGTTTCGGCGCCGTCGGCGCCGCCTTCGTGATCCGCGCCGCCGGGGCCGCGCCGGCCGAGCGCGACATCATCGAGTTCCTCAAGCCGCGCCTCGCCTCCTTCAAGGTGCCGGCGCACGTGTTCTTCGTCGACGAGTTTCCGCTGACCGCCGGCACCGGCAAGGTGCAGAAGTTCAAGCTGCGCGACATGGCGCTCGAAAGGCTCGCCGCCGAACGGGAGAAGGTTGCATCGTGAACCAGTTCGCCGGCACGACCTACGCCAGGGCCATCGAGTGGATGGCGCAAACCTATGCCGACAACGAGGCGCTGGTTTACCGCGACCGTCGTTACAGCTTCCGCGACGCAAAGCAGCTGATCGACCGCGCCTCCGGCCGCCTGGCGACGCTGGGACTGCCGCCGGGCAGCACCATTTCGATCTGGCTGCCCAACCGCCCGGAATATCTCTGGTACCTGCTCGGCGCGGCCCAGATGGGCCTGGTGCCGGTGATCCTCAACACCCGCCTGCGGCTGGAGGAGTTCGCCTACCAGCTCGGCCAGTCCGACAGCCGCGCGGTCATCGTCCCCGGCGACGCGGCCTTCCGCAATTTCCTCGGCGATCTCGCCGAGCTCTGCCCGGAGTTGAAATCGCCGTCCGGCGACACTTTGTCGATCGCCGCCTTGCCGCAGATGCGCCATGTCGTGGCGCTCGATCCGTTCGATCGTCAGGCGCTGCCGGGCGTCACCGACTGGTCGGACGGGCTGGAGCGCGACTGGCCGGTGCCGCCTTACGCCACCGACCCCGACGCACCGGCGCTGATTTCCTACAGTTCGGGCACCACCGCGCTGCCCAAGGGTGCGATGATCACCCACTGCGTCTGGCGCAAGGCGTGGGACATCGGCACGCCCGTCGACATGAGTGCGAATGACCGGTTCTACCTCGCCATTCCGATGTTCGGCTCGATGGCGAGCATGAACGGCGTCTATCCGGTCTGGATCCGCGGCGGCGGCGTGGTACTCGCCGATCGCTTCGACGCCGAGCAGGCGATGAAGGACTGGCAGGAAGAGCGCTGCAGCGTCACGCATCTGCTGCCGCCGATGATCACCGCGCTGCTCGAGCATCCGAAGCGCAAGGAATACGACCTTTCCTCCATGCGCATCGCCATGGTGCTGAGCAACGATCAGGACGTGCTGCTCAAGGTGGCGCGCGATCTGGCCATTCCCGGCATGATGACCGGCTACGGCCTGACTGAAAGCACCACGGTGCTGACGCGCAATCGCTGGGACGATCCGCTCGAGGACCGCATCGACAACCAGGGCAGGCCGCTGCCCGACGTGGAGATCAGGATCGTCGATCCGCAGACGGGCAAGGACATGCCGACGGGCGAGAGCGGCGAAATCTGGGCCCGCTCGTACTGCATCATGAAGGGCTACTACAACAAGCCGGTCGAGACGGCGAAGGCCATCGACGGCGAGGGCTGGTTCCACACCGGCGATCAGGGCTATCTGCGTCAGGACGGGCGGCTGGTGTTCGAGGGCCGCATCGGCGACGGCTACAAGACCAAGGGCTTCAACGTTTCGCCGGCCGAAGTCGAGACCCTGCTGCGCAAGCATCCCGCCGTCGCCAATGCCGCGCTGGTCGGCCTGCCGCATCCCGAGCTGGGCGACATGGGCGTCGCCTTCGTCGTTCCGCGCGTCGGCCAGCGGCCGCTGGAATCCGAGTTGATCGCCTTCGCGCGCGACAACCTCGCGTCGTTCAAAGTGCCGCAGCATGTCATCTTCGTCGACGCCTTTCCGCTGACCTCGGGCACCGACAAGGTGCAGAAATACAAGCTGCGCGAGATGGCGTCGGAAACCCTGGGCGTGGCGCTGAAGCGCGCGGGGGCGCGCTGATGTTCCGGCCGCGGGAGGAGAGGCCCAACCCGTATCTCGGGCTGACCTACGGACAGGCCGTGGCGCATCTCGCGGACGTGTTCGGCGATCGGCTGGCGCTGGTGTTCCAGGATCGCCGCTTCAGTTTCGTCGACGTCAAACGCGAGGTCGATGCCGCCGCCCGGCGCCTGGCGGCGCTCGGACTGCGTCCGGGCGACACGGTGGCGCTGTGGATGCCCAATCGGCCGGAGTTCATCTGGTACTGGCTGGCGGCGGCGCAAAGCGGGTTCATTTCCGTGTTTCTCAACACGCGGCTCAAGCGCGAAGAGTTCCTCTACCAGATCGCCCAGTCGCGCAGCCGGGCGCTGATCACCGCGGGCGACGGCGCATTCCGCGACTTCCTCGGCGAACTGGCCGCCGCCTGTCCGGAACTGAGGGAGCAGAAAGCGGGTTGTCTCGATCTGGCTGCGCTGCCCGAGTTGCGGCATCTCATCAGTCTCGATCGGCAGGCGCGCCCGATCGCTGGCGTCAGCGACTGGTCGGATCCATCGCGCATCGCCCAGCAGAAGGCGCGGCTGGAAACCGATCCGGATCGTCCGGCGCTGATCGTCTATTCGTCGGGCACGACGGCGCTGCCCAAGGGCGCGATGCTGACCCATTGCATCTGGCGCAAATCCTTCGACGGCGGCGTGCGCTACTACCTCACCGGCGAGGACCGCCTGTTCCTCTGCGTTCCGCTGTTCGGGGTGCTGGGCTGCCTGAGCGGCATTCTAATGTTCTGGTCCCATGGCTGCGGCGTGGTGCTGGAGGAGCGGTTCGACGCCGGACGCTGTCTTGCTCTGGTCAAGCGCGAGTCGTGCACCGCCATGCACATGCTGCCGGTGATGATCGACGCCATTCTGGCCCACCCGGACTTCTCGAAGGAGGAATTCAGCCGCGTGCGGCTGGGCAGCATCCTCAGCAACGATCCCGCCGTCATGCGCAAGGCCGCCGACCAGCTCGGGCTGCAGGGGGCGGGTTCGGGCTACGGCATGACCGAGACCACCGGCGTCGTCACCCGGTTCTGGCTCGACGAGCCGATGGACGAACGGCTGAAATCGCACGGCAAGCCGCTGCCCGGCTGCAGCGTGCGCGTCGTCGATCCCGAAACGCTGCGCGACATGCCGGTCGGCGAGATCGGCGAGATCTGGATCGGCGGCTACGGCGTGATGGCCGGCTATTTCGACAAGCCGCTGGAAACAGCGCAGACCATCACCGCCGACGGCTGGCTGCGCTCGGGCGATGCCGGCCACATGAACGCCGATGGCTCCCTGACCTTCCTGCATCGGCTCAAGGACGGCTACAAGCACAACGGCTTCAACGTCTCGACGCCCGAGGTCGAGGCCGCGATGACGCGCCATCCGGCCGTCGATGCCGCGGCCGTGGTGCCGGTCCCGCATCACAGGCACGGCGAGATCGGGGTCGGCTTCGTGACGCTGAAGCCCGGCACGACGCTGACCGAGGACGAACTGCTCGGATTCCTGCGCGAGCGGCTGTCCTCGTTCAAGCTACCGGCGGGCATCGTGGTGGTTGACGAGTTTCCGCGCACCGCCGGCACCGACAAGATCCAGAAATTCAAGCTCAAGGAGCTGGCGATCGCCCGGTTCGGCTCGGCGCGGCCGGCCGCCGATCCGCCGCCCGCGGCGCAAAGCGCGGTCCGGTGAGCCGGACGGCGACCGCTTCCGGCACGGCGGCGCGGCCGGGCGGGATCGCCGCGCGCATTGCGGCGCTGGCCTGCCTGGCCTGCTGCTCCTTCGCCGTGCTGCAGTCGCTGTTCCCGCCGCTCGGCTTCGATCGCGCCGCCGTCGCCGCCCTGCTGATCTATATCGTCGTCCAGCCCGGCAACGTGCTGCGCTCGCAGTGGCTGATGGCCGGCGTGCTGATCGCCGGCGGGCTGGCGCTGGCGGCGATGAACGGCGACGTGCCGGCGGCGCTGTGGCAGGGCGGCCGCGGCACGCTGATGTTCATCCTGCTGTTCGCCTCGGTGACGCTGCTGCAGTATCCGGCGCTGCACAGCCCGTCGATGCAGGTGGTCCGCGCCATCGTCACCAACCTGCCGCCCGGCAAGCGCTACCTGTGGCTCAGCCTGGCGAGCCACTTCCTCGCCGCCATCACCAACTTCGCCGGCTTCGCGCTGCTGGCGAGCTTCGTCGCCGCTTCGCCGGCCGGCGAGCTGCGCAAGCGCATGGCGCTGGCCCTTTCGCGCGGCTTCGTCGCCGCCTCGGCCTGGTCACCGTTCTTTCTCGCCATGGCGGTCGTCGTCTCGCTGATGCCCGATCTGCGCTGGCTCGACGTCGCCATTCCCGGCGTTCTGGTCAGCCTGTGCCTGATCTTCTGGGGCGCCGCGCTCGACCGGCTCGAATCGCGCGGCAAGCCTCGTCGGGACGGCGTCGCGCCGCCGCTGCCGGTAGAGGGCCGCACTCCGGCGCTGCTGCGGCTGGCGCTGCTGTCGACGATCCTGGTCGGCGGCGTCGCCGCCTTCGATGCCGCCGCCCATCTGCCGATGTCGACCACCATCGCCATCGTCGTCACCGCCTTCTCGCTGGGCTGGCTGGCGCTGCTGGCGATGGGCCGCTCGCCCAGCGTGCCGCGCGTCAGCCTGCGGCAATACGGCGCCAGCCTGACGGCCGACGTCGCCAATCTGCGCGGCCTGTCGGTGCTGTTCATCGCCGCCAACATCTTCGGCCAGGGCGTCGGCAGCGCCATCGACGGCCAGATCCTGGTCGACGCCGCCGCCCGCATCGGCGTTTCCGGCGCTCTGTGGATACCGTTCCTGCTGGCGATCATCGCCGTTGGCTCGTTCTGCGGCCTGCACGCCGTGATCATGATCGTGGTGATCGGCCACACCTTGCAGCCCGCCGCGGTCGGCCTGTCGCAGGCCACGCTGGCGCTGGTCATGCTGACCAGCTGGGGCATTGGCGGCGTGCTGTCGCCATTGTCCAACCTGACGCTCTATGCTGCCAACATGCTGGGACAGTCGAACTGGCGCATGGCGTGGCGCGACAACGGCCTTTACGCCGCAGGCTGCGTCGTCGTCGCCGCAACGGTCATCGTCGGCTTCCACTGGCTGCAGGGGGGCGGCACATGACCGTCCTGCGCGCTCGGCTGCTGGGCACGACCATGACGGTGGTGGCTGTCTCCACCTTGGCGCTGCTGTTCTGGGACTGGCTGCCGCTGAAGATCGTCGCCGGCGCGTCCTACGTGCTGTTCGTCGCTCTGTCGGCGGTCGGCGCGGTGCGCCGCGACTACTGGTTCATCGGCGCCGCGCTGGCGCTGAGCCTGGCGATCGTCGTTCTGCTCGAGGAGCCCTGGCCGGTGCTGTCGCGCGCGCTGCTGCTCGGCGCATACTTCACCACCTTTCTGCTGGCCCTCAACATGCTGCGCGATGCCGCCCGTACGTCCGTCGCGGTGCGCCGCTGCGGCAATTACGTTATCGCCCAGCCGCCCGGTCGCCGCTACGTCGCCCTGACCGCCGCCGCCCATCTCTTCGCCGTCATCCTGAACTACGGCGTCATCAACCTGCTCGGCACCATGGTCAAGCGCGCCAACACGCTGGCCTCCGCCGGCGGCGACATGCGCCGCTTCCGGATCCGCGAGAAGCGCATGATGCTGGCCGTGCTGCGCGGGCAATGCACAATGGTGGGCTGGTCGCCGCTCTCCATCCTGATCGCCCTGACGGTCTCGCTGGTGCCCGGCCTGACCTGGGGCGCGATCGCGCCGGCCGGCGCCGTCTACTCCTTCCTGTTCCTGGCCGTCGGCTGGGCGCTCGATCGCATCGAGTGGCGGGCGCCGGCGACGGCGGCGCCGCTGGTTGCCAGCCGTTACGGTTTCGGCCCGTCGGTGCTGCCGATGCTGGGCGTGCTGGCCGGCATCATGGCGATGGTCGTGGGCGGCGGTCTGCTTCTGGGCTTGCCTATGGTCGGCGCCATCATGCTGATGATGCCGATCTTCGCAGCATTCTGGATCGCCGTGCAGTTCGCCCGTCTCGGGCCGCGACTGATGCTGGCCATGGTGCTGCGCCGCATCGGCCGCTGGCCGACGCGCGAGTTCGTCGTCTCGCGCTCGGAGGCGCTGATCATCAGCACCGCTGCCTTCATCGGCGCGGCGCTTGCCGGCCTCATTCCGGAGAACGCCATCGAAACTTTGATCGCCCGGGCCGATCTGCCCTGGCTGGCGCTGGCCATCGCTCTCGCCGCCATCGTCACGGTGAGCGGCCAGCTCGGCGTCAATTCGCTCGTCATGCTGACCCTGATCGGCAGCTCGCTGCATCACATGGCCGCCGAAGGGCTGCCGTCCGTGCTGCTGGCGGTCGCCCTGCTGGGCGGCGCCTCGCTGTCCATCGGCTCCTCGCCCTTCGGTACACCGGTGGTGCTGGTCGGCGGGCTGACCGGCGAGACGCCCGAGCGCATTGGCCGCGTCTGGAACGGGCCGTTCACCGTTGCGGCGTTCGTCGTGCTGTGCCTGTATCTGGCGATGATCGAATGGTGGCGGCCGTGAAACGAGTACGAATGCAAACGCAGAGCGAACAGCTTCTGCAAGCGGAAAGGCATCGCCCATGAAGCCGCAGGCCCCGATCGAGAATCTCTCGCCGCCGGTCTCCGACGAGATCAGGACCACGACCTGCTACATGTGCGCCTGCCGCTGCGGCATCAAGGTGCATCTGAAGGACGGGCGCATCCGCTACATCGAGGGCAACCGCGCCCATCCGGTGAACAAGGGCGTGCTGTGCGGCAAGGGTTCGGCCGGCATCATGAACCACTATTCGCCGGCCAGGCTTTCCAAGCCGCTGCTGCGCGTGGGCGAGCGCGGCGCGGGCGAATTCAAGGAGATCGAGTGGGAGGAGGCGATGGCGCTGGCCACCCAATGGCTCGGCGACATCCGCAGGACCGATCCGCGCAAGCTCGCCTTCTTCACCGGCCGCGACCAGAGCCAGGCGCTGACCGGCTGGTGGGCGCAGCAGTTCGGCACGCCCAACTACGCCGCCCATGGCGGGTTCTGCTCGGTCAACATGGCGTCGGCCGGTCTTTACTCCATCGGCGGCAGCTTCTGGGAGTTCGGCGAGCCGGACTGGGAGCGCACCCGCTACTTCCTGATGTTCGGCGTCGCCGAGGATCACGACAGCAACCCGATCAAGGCCGGGCTGGCCAGGCTCAAGGCGCGCGGCGCCAAGTACGTCGCCGTCAACCCGGTCAAGACCGCCTATGCCGCCATCGCCGACGAATGGATCGGCCTGCGGCCCGGCACCGACGGCGCCTTCATCCTCGCCATCGTCCACGAGCTGATCAGGGCGCAGAAGATCGATCTCGACTTCCTGGTGCGTTACACCAACGCGCCGTGGCTGACGATCCACGCGCCGGGCAGCGCCGATCACGGCCTGTTCGCGCGCGATGCCGAGGGCAAGCCGCTGTGCTTCGACCAAGTGTCGAAGTCGATCACCTCGGCGACGCGCGCCGATGTGGCGCCGGCGCTGACGGGTGAATTCACGCTGGAGGACGGGCGCAAGGCGCGGCCGGTGCTGCGCCTGCTGGTCGAGCGCTACCTCGATCCGCAATACGCGCCGGAGAAGGCCGCCGAAGTGACCGGTATCTCCGCCGAGACCATCAGGCGCATCGCCGCCGAGATCGCCCATGCCGCTTTCGAGCAGCAGATCGAGATCCCCGTCGCCTGGACCGACTGGGCCGGCCGCCGCCACGAGAGCTTCATCGGCCGGCCGGTGGCGATCCACGCCATGCGCGGCATCTCCGCCCACAGCAACGGCTTCCAGACCTGCCGCGCGCTGCACGTGCTGCAGATGCTGATCGGCGCCGTCGATACGCCGGGCGCCTTCCGCTACAAGTCGCCCTATCCGCGGCCGGCGCCGATGCCGATCCGGCCCGGCGGCAAGGTCGGCGAAGTGCAGCCCGGCAAGCCGCTGCCGCGGCCGCCGCTGGGTTTCCCGATCGGGCCGGAGGACCTGCTGGTCGAGGAGGACGGCGCCTCGCGCCGCATCGACAACGCCTATTCCTGGCATGCGCCGATGGCCAATCACGGCCTGATGCACATGGTGATCCGCAACGCCTGGGCGGGCGAACCCTACGAGATTGACACGCTGTTCATGTACATGGCCAACATGGCGTGGAACTCGTCGATGAACAGCGCCGGCACGGCCGAGATGCTGGCGGCGAAGAAGCCCGACGGCTCCTACCGCATCCCCCACATCATCTATTCCGACGCCTTCTTCTCCGAGACCGTGGCCTATGCCGACCTGGTGCTGCCCGACACCACCTATCTCGAGCGCTGGGACTGCATCTCGCTGCTCGACCGGCCGATCGGCAGCGCGCATGGGCCGGGCGACGCCATCCGCCAGCCCGTGGTCAAGCCCGACCGCGACGTGCGGCCGTTCCAGGACGTGGTGATAGAACTGGGCGCGCGTCTGGGCCTGCCCGGCCTGACCACGCCGGAGGGCAAGCCCGCCTATCCCGGCGGCTATGCCGACTACATCGTCAACCACCAGCGCGCGCCGGGCATCGGCTCGCTGGCCGGCTGGCGCGGCAGGGACGGTTCCTCGCAGGGCACCGGCGAACCCAACCCCGACCAGCTCAAGCGCTATATAGAGAATGGCTGCTTCTGGAAGTACGAGCTGCCGCACGAGGCCGAGTACTACAAGCACGCCAACAAGGCCTATCTCGACCACGCCGTGCAGATGGGTTTCATGGCCCGGCCGGACCAGATCGTGCTGCAGCTCTATGTCGAGCCGCTGCAGAAGTTCCGCCTCGCCGCCGAAGGCCACGGCCCGATCCAGCCGCCCGAGGAGCTGCGGGCGCGGGTGCGCGATCATTTCGATCCGCTGCCGATCTGGTATCAGCCCTTCGAGCAGCAGCGTCTGGACCAGGACGAGTTCCCGTTCTACGCCATCACCCAGCGCCCGGCCGCCATGTACCACTCATGGGGCTCGCAGAACGCCTGGCTGCGCCAGATCCACGGCGCCAACCGCCTGCACATCAATCGCGCCGCCGCCCAGCGCATGGGCATCGCCGACGACGACTGGGTGAATGTCACCTCGCATCACGGGCAGATCACCTGCCAGGTCAAGCTGATGGAAGGCGTCAACGACCGCACCGTGTGGACCTGGAACGCCATCGGCAAGCGCGCCGGCGCCTGGAACCTCGAGCCGGACGCGCCCGAGGCGCGGCTCGGCTTCCTGCTCAACCATCTGATCGCCGAGACTCTGCCGGAGCAAAACGGCCGGCGCGATCTGAACAGCGATCCGATCACCGGCCAGGCCGCCTGGTACGATCTGCGCGTGCGCATCGAGAAAGCCCAGGCGCCCGCCGGGCAGAGCCTGCCGCAGCTTGCGACCCTGAAGTCGCCGCCGGCCATGAAACCCCCAGCGCAGGTACTGCGCTACGGGCAGGGGATCGCCGAGCCCTACTGGAAGGACGATGCCAAATGACTACCCTGCCGCCGCTGTCGCAGAAGAAGCTGGGGCTGGTGATCGATCTCGACACCTGCGTCGGCTGCCACGCCTGCGCCGTCAACTGCAAGGAGTGGAACACCGCCGGCACCTCCGGGCCGCTGACCGATATCGATCCCTACGGCGCCGACGCCGCCGGGGTGTGGTTCAACCGCATCCACAGCTTCGAGGCCGGCGAGGGCGAGCAGAGCCGCACGGTGCACTTCCCCAAATCCTGCCTGCATTGCGAGACGCCCGCCTGCGTCACCGTCTGCCCGACCGGCGCCAGCTACAAGCGCGCCGAGGACGGCATCGTGCTGATCAATCCCGAGACCTGCATCGGCTGCAAGCTGTGCTCCTGGGCCTGCCCCTACGGCGCGCGCGAATACGACTACGACGGCGGCACGATGAAGAAGTGCACGCTGTGCATCGACCGCATCTACAACGAGAACCTCGAGGAGATCGACCGCGTGCCGGCCTGTGTCGCCACCTGTCCCGCCTCGGCCCGGCATTTCGGCGATCTCGGCGATCCGGAAAGCAAGGTCTCGAAGCTGGTGGCCGAACGCGGCGGCTACGACCTGATGCCGGAGATGGGCTATCGGCCGGTCAACAAGTATCTGCCGCCGCGCCAGCGCCAGAACACCGCCGGCTGCACCGGCGCGGGCGCCAGCCTGCCGGCGCCCGAACCCGCCGCCGACGGCGTGCTGGGCTGGCTCGACCGCATCCTCTCGCGTTAGGACCGACATGCATCCGGCATTTTCCGTCATCTTTTTCACCGTCGCCTCGGGCGCGGGCTACGGGCTGCTGTTCGTGCTGGCGCTGCTCGTCGCTTTCGGCGCGCTGAGCCCTTCGCTCTGGGCGGGGTTGATCGGCTTCGGCGTGTCCTTCGCCCTGATCACCGCCGGTCTTCTTTCGTCCTTCCTGCATCTGGGACGGCCCGAGCGCGCCTGGCGCGCCTTCAGCCAGTGGCGCAGCTCCTGGCTCAGCCGCGAAGGCGTGCTGGCGGTGCTCACCTACGTGCCGGCCGGCCTGCTGGCGCTGCTCTTCGTCTTCTTCGAGCCGTCGCCCGGCGTCCTGATCGTCCTGGCCGCACTGACCGCGCTTGGCGCGGTGGCGACCGTGATCGCCACCGGCATGATCTATCGCTCGCTCAAGCCGATCCGCGCCTGGTGCAACGCCTGGGTCGTGCCCGGCTATCTGGTTCTCGGGCTGGCGACCGGCCTGCTGCTGGCCAACGCGCTGGTGCTCGTCTTCGCCCCGCAGGCCGCGATGGCGCTGCAGATCGCCTCGGTGCTGGCGCTGCTGGCGGCCGCTCTGCTCAAGTTCCGCTACTGGCGCTTCATCGATGCCATGCCCGCTTTCAGCACCGCCGAAAGCGCCACCGGCCTGGGCCATATCGGCGAGGTGCGCCTGTTTGAAGCGCCGCACACGCAGGAGAATTTCCTCAACAGGGAAATGGGCTACCGCATCGCCCGCAAGCACGCCGCGAAGCTGCGCCTGATCGCGCTGGTCGGCGGCTGGCTGGTTCCGGCCGCCATCGTTCTGCTCAGCCTCGCCCTGCCGGCGGCGCTGGGCCTGCTTGCCGCGATCCTCGCCATCGCCCTGGGCCTTGCCGGCACGCTGGTCGAGCGCTGGCTGTTCTTCGCCGAAGCGAAGCACGCCGTCACGCTCTATTACGGCGCCGACAAGATCTGATCAGGCGCTCTTGGCTTTGCGCTGGCGCGCCTGCGCCGGCGCGGTCCACGTCTGCTCGCGGATGCCGTGCTTGCGCAGCTCCGCCTTCTGCACCTTGTTGGTCGGCGTCTTGGGCAGCTGCTGGTAGATTTCGACGAAGCGCGGCTCGGCGTAGCGCGGCATCAGCGGCGCGCAGTAGGCGTGGATGTCCTGCGCCGTCGCCGTGCTGCCCGGCTCCAGCACGACGCAGAGCTTGACCTCCTGTTCCTTTTCCTCGAACGGCGAGGGCACGCCGATCACCGCCACGTCGGCGACGTCGGGATGGCCCATCACCACCTGCTCGATTTCGAACGAGGAAATGTTCTCGCCGCGCCGGCGCAGGCAGTCGTTGATGCGGTCGACGAAATAGTACCAGCCGTCGGCGTCGCGCCGCATGGCGTCGCCGGTGTGGAACCACAGATTGCGCCACGCCTTGACCGTGGCCTCGGGCATGGCGTTGTAGCCGGCCATGAAGCCGTAGGGCTTCTTCGGCCGGATCAGCAATTCGCCGACCTGGCCGTCGGGCAGTTCGGCGCCGGTCTGCGGATCGGCGATGATGCAGTCGAACCAGTCCTCGACCAGCGTGCCGCAGGCGTTGTCGCGCCGTTTCTGGTCGCGCGGCATGTAGATCGGGCAGTTGGCTTCGCTCGATCCGTAGAGCTCGACCAGCTGCGTGTCGAAGCGTCGCTCGAATTTCTCGCCGAAGGCCGGCGAGATCGGCACGGCGCAGACGACTTCCAGATCGTTGTCGGCATCGTGTGGCGTTTCGGGCTGGCGCACGATGAACTCGGTCATCACGCCCAGCAGGTTGGTGATGGTGGCGCGGCTCTCGCGCACGTCGTCGAGCCATGTGCTGGCGCTGAAGCCTTCGGCGACGCTGATCGGCGCGCCGAGGCCGAAGGCACTCAGCAGCTGGATGATCAGCGCGTTGGTGTGGAACAGCGGCAGGCAGGAATAGAACCGGTCATGCGCGCCCAGGCCGGTCTTCTCGATGGTCAGCGCCGCATTGAAATACATCTGCGCATGCGGGATCAGCACGCCTTTCGACGGGCCGGTGGTGCCCGAGGTGTAGATGATGGTGCTGATGTCGCTGCCGGTGACCGCCGTGTCGATGCCGGTCTCCGGCCCGCCCTGCAACTGCGCGTAGTCCAGCATCTGCAGCCGGCTCTCGGGCGCGGACGGCGGCGACCCGGCGCAGACGATCGCCTTGAGATGACGGAAGGCGGGCTCGCTGGCCAGGATGACCGCCACGAAATCGGCGGTCGTGACGATCAGCCGCGCCGCCGAATTCTCCGCCACGTGCTCGAGGAAGGCGCCGCGATAGGCGGTGTTCACCGTCACCGCCACCGCGCCCAGCCGGTGCAGGGCCAGCCAGGTCTCGACGAACTCCGGGCTGTTGCGCATCAGGATCATCACCCGGTCGCCGAATCCGACGCCCAGCCCGGCGAAGGCATTGGCCAGCCGGCGCGTGCGCAGCTCCATCTCGCCATAGCTGACGAAGCTCTGGCCGCGGAAATCGGGCCCGATCATGCGGAAGAACGGCTGGTCGCCGCGCGTCTGCGCCTGCCGGGCGAGGAGGTGCGGCGTCGTCTGCTGATGAAGCTCGGTGAACTCGATCATCTCTGCGTCTCTTCCCGTGCCGTTCCGGTGGATTTCTTTCGACTCTGTGGCGAGCGAAGCGG
>JBFWZG010000093.1:0-14428 GCA_050185515.1 Reyranellaceae bacterium | reverse complement strand
TACTGGTGGCGGGTCCATCCCGGCAAGGAAGAGCAGTTCCGCGACGCCTGGCGGCGCGGCACCGAGCATATCGGACGGATATACGGTGGTCTCGGCTCGCGGCTTCACAGGAACGCGGACGGGCGGTTCGTCGCCTACGCCCAATGGCCGGACGAACAGACCTGGCGACGCGCCTTCGACGCCAAGATGGCATACGACGATCCGAAGACGCGCGCCGCCTTCCTCGACGCCATCGCCGAAACGCCGCCGGATCATGGACCGGTTTTTACCATGACAATGACTGACGATCTGCTACGGCCGCCCCGGCACTAAAGGCGAAGCGGACATCGAACCGCCCGACGAGTGCCACTTACGTCTCGGCCTTGGTGCCCAGCGCGAGTCCGCTTGGCAGCCCGCCTTCAGGCACGGTGTCGAGGAACGCCTGCGTCTTCTCCAGTCTGTCGCTGAGCGCCTGCAAGCGTGTGCAGCCAAGTCGGTCGAACATCCTTGGTCGCTTTTCCCGTCCGAATTGCCCGCACACCGCGACGGTGACATCCGCTTGACTGATTCGATCTCCGAGAAGCCACTGCCCTTCGAGTTGCGACTCGAGCCACACGAAAGCGTCCTGAACTTGCTCGTCGCACATCGCAATCCAGGGTTTGTAGACGAACTCTCCTGGCCGAAAATGATGCTCATAAAGTGTGGATACGAGCTTGTCGGTCGCAGCCGTTGCCAGTCCCGAGATACCCAGAACCTTTCGGCGGTCGGGTCCGGCCGCCGGTGTGAGGCGCGCGGCTTCGTGCACCAGAGAGTCCAAATAATCCAGAATTACATGGCTTTCGGACAGGCATTCTCCGGAATCCAGGACAAAGATCGGAATGCGGCCGAGCGGATTCAGCGACCGAAGAAATGCCTTTGAAGCGCCGAAGGGAAGTACCTTCTGCATCTCATGCACGATGCCATACAATCTCATCGTGATCGCGATTCGCCGGGTATAGGGCGAGCCATAGAGCCCTATCAGGTGCATCGAACTGCAACTAGTAGCGAGTGAATGAGAAACGTCGGTAGTGGCTGCGGACCCACCGGGGTGCAGTGCGACAGATCGAGAATGTTGCTCATTCCGCCGCCCGGCCGCCGCCGGTGAAGCGGTCGATCTTCAGCTTGATCCCGGCCTTCTCGCGGTCCCAGGTGTCGGCGGTCACTCCCTGCTTGCGCAACTCCGCCTTCTGCACTTTCGCGGTCGGCGTCTTGGGCAGTTCGTCGACCACCCGCACGTAGCGCGGCACCATGAAATGCGCCATGCGCGGGCGCAGGAACTCGATCAGCGCTACCGGATCTATGCTGCGCCCCTCGACCGGCGCCACGACCGCCAGCACGTCGTCCTCGCTGATTTCGTTCGGCACGCCGATCGCGGCGCATTCGCGCACGTCCGGGTGCGCGGTGACCTCGGCCTCGACCTCGAACGAGGAGATGTTCTCGCCGCGTCTGCGGATCGCGTCCTTGATGCGGTCGACGAAGTAGAAATATCCGTCCTCGTCGCGGCGGAAGGCATCGCCGGTATGGAACCAGCCGTTGCGCCAGGCGCGCGCCGTGGCTTCCGGATTCTTGTAGTAGCCGCTGTTCATGCCCCACGGCCGGTCGGTGCGCACCATCATCTCGCCGATCTCGCCGATCGCGACCTCGCAGTCGTTGTCGTCGACCAGCCGCACATCGACGCCCGCGCGCTTCAGTCCGCAGGTGCCGCGCTTGAGCGGATTGGCGTCGGAAATTATCGGCGTCGAGATCTCCGTCATGTTGAAGATGGTGTAGACGTCGAGCCCGAACCGCTTCGAGAAGGCGGCGATGTCGCCAGCCAGCGGCACCATGAAGGCGCGGGTCAGCGGATTGTCGGCATCGTCGGGTTTGGTTTCGAGCTTGTCGAGGAACCCCGCCATGGCGCCAAGGAGGAACACCACCGTGCTGCCAGTGGCGCGAGCGTCCGGCAGAAAGGATTTGGTGTCGAAGCGTTCGGTGAAGGCGATGGAGCCGCCGCGTGCGAACATGGCGTAGACGATGCCCGAGCCGCCGATATGGAACATCGGCATGTTGATCATGAAGCGGTCGTCGCCATGCACGAAGTGCCAGGTTTCCGGCCCCATGTTGGAATAGATGTGCAGGTAGGACGCCAGCACGCCCTTGGACGGTCCCGTGGTGCCGGAGGTGTAGATGATCGCCATCGGGTCCCACGGCTCTATTGTCCGCTCCGGCGCCTTGAGCCGGCCCGAGCCGGGCAACAGAACGTCCTCGTAGCGATGGCAGGTCAGGCCTGGACTGGAGCCCGCGCCGCCCACCACCACCGCCTGCTGCAGCTTTGCCAGCGGGATCTCGGTGAGGCGCGGCATCAGCTCGGCATGGACGATCGCCAGCCTTGCGTCGGAGTTCTCCACGACATGCGCCAGCAGACCGCCGCGATAGGCGGTGTTGATGCAGACATAGACCGCGCCGATGTAGTTGAGGGCGAAGAACGTCAGCAGGTTGATGCGGTCGTTGGGCAACCACACCAGCACGTGCTCGCCCTGGCGCACGCCCAGCGCCTGCAGGCCAACGGCCATCTGCACGGTCTTCTCGTGGAATTGCGCGTAGGTCCATTCCTCGCCGTTATCGGCGAACTTGGCGTAGACCTTGTCCGGACAGCGCCGCTGCCAGCGATCGAACAGCGCCCGCGTCACGACGTGATCCCGCGGCGGGATGCGACGGTCGCCCGTCTGCGGCGCGTCCGACATCGGTTCCACGACGAAAGCGGACTTCATGTTTCCTCCTTACTTAACGCCTTCGGCTCTGCGGCCGGTTCGTGCCTTGCTGCTGCAGCGGTCAGTCGCGATAGGACGGATCGTCACGGTCGAGCTGGCGCAGCATGGCGCCCCATTCCAGTTCGCCGAACACGCGACGGGTGCCCGGCGCGTAGAGATTGGCGGTCTTCACGCCGATTTCGTGGCTCGGCATGGTCAGCTCAGTGCGGGCGGACATGGCGTCGACCTGCGCCTTGCAGGCCATTTCGAGCCAGTACATCAGGTTGAAGGTTTCGGCGATCGTGCGGCCGCAGGTCAGCAGGCCGTGGTTGCGCAGGATCAGCGCGTCGTGCCTGTCCAGATCGGCGACCAGGCGAGGGCGCTCGTCCTTGTCGATCGCCACGCTTTCGTAGTCGTGGTAGCCGATTCGTTCATAGAACCGCATCGAGGTCTGCGTCAGCGGCAGCAGGCCGCATTTCATTGCCGACACCGCCATGCCGGCGCGCGTGTGCGTGTGGATGACGCAGGTGACGTCCGGCCGCGCCTCGTGGATGGCGCCGTGGATCACGTAGCCGGCCTGGTTGATGCCGTAGTCGGTGTCGGCCGGCAGCACCATGTTTCCTTCGAGGTCGATCTTGTGCAGGTTCGACGCGGTAATTTCGGTGTAGAGCAGCCCGTAGGCGTTGATCAGCAGGTGCTCCTCGCCGCCCGGCACTCGCGCCGTGATGTGGTTGTAGATCAGGTCGGTCATGCCGTAGCGGGCCACCAGCCGGTAGCAGGCGGCGAGGTCGACGCGCGTGCGCCATTCGGCGTCGCTGACCTGGTCGCGGATTCGGCGGCTGGCGACGATGGCTGGCTTGTTCATGGCGTCCTCCCTGGGTCGAAAATGGTCCGACAGCCCGTCCGCAGGCGCAAGCGAAAACCGGCTCTCTATTGCGCGGCGATGGTCGATTGCCGCACCAACTTCTCGTCGCGCAAGGCGCGCAGGGCGCGGGCGAAGGCGGCGACCGCCGGCGCGATCGCCCGTCCGCGCAGGGTGACGATGCCGATATGCCGGCGCAGCGCGCCGCCCCTGATCCGCACCGTGCTGACGGCATTGAGATTGAGGCGCGGCACGATGATCTGCGGCAGCAGGGTCAGGCCCAGCCCGGCCTCGACCAGCCCCACCAAAGTCGAGAGATTGTAGGCTTGGAAGGCCGGCTCGAATTTCAGCCCGTGGCGCTCGAACTCGTCGCGGATCGTGTACCAGACCGCCGATTCGCGCGGCAGGGTCAGCAGCGGATGGCGGCCGATTTCGGCGAAATCGGTGACGCCCTTGCGCGCGATGGGATGATCGCGCGGCGCCACCACCAGGAACTCGTCGTCGAACAGGTGCTCGAACTCGTACTCGGTGCTGTTGCCGGCATAGGGGATCAGCGCCAGGTCGGCGGTGGCGTTGGAGATCGCCCGCAAGGCGGTGCCGCCGAACTCGTCGGCCAGGGTCAGGGTGACCCCGGGATTGGCGCGGGAAAACTGCCTGATGATGGGCGGCAGCACCGAGGCGGCGATGGTCGGCGAGGAGGCGATCGCCACCCGTCCGCGCCGCAACGTCGCTTCGTCGCGGAATTCCTGCACCAGCGAACGAAGTTCGGTTACCGTATGCTCGGCGCGCAGGCGCAGCCGCTCGCCGGCCTCCGTGGTGGTGACGTGCCGCGTCGTGCGATTGAGCAGTTTCACGCCCAGCACGCTTTCCAGCCGCTGCACCCGGCTGGTCACCGAGGGCTGCGAGATGCCGAGCTTCTCCGCCGCCCGGCGGAAACTGCCGAGCTGCGAGACGGCGATGAACGTCTCCAGCTCGTCGGGCCCGATATTGATACGATCCATGGAATTATAGATAGCATCTTTTCAGTTGCCCGATCAAATGCCGGTGGCTTGAATGGCGCCGGTCCGTGTCCGAGCCGCCGGAGGTCGTTGTCGCCGTGTTTGCCCGTCCCAGAGAATTGCGCCGGCCGCGCCTGCAACGCTCGGAGCTTGCCGTGCCCGCCAGTTCGGAGAAGTTCTTCGAGAAGGCGGCGCGCGGTCCGGCCGATGCCGTGTTCCTCGATCTCGAGGACGCCGTCGTGCCCGAACTCAAGGACAAGGCGCGCGAGAACGCGGTTGCCGCCCTCAACGAGATCGACTGGGGCGACAAGATCATGGCGGTGCGCGTCAACGCGCTCGACACGCAATGGGCGTATCGCGACATCGTCGCCATCGCCGAGCGCTGCCCGCGCCTCGACATGGTGCTGCTGCCCAAATGCAATATCGGCGCCGACGTCTACGTCGTGGAACAGCTTCTCAACGGCATCGAGGCGACGGTCGGCCGGCGCGATCCGATCGGCATCGAGGTCCTGATCGAGACCGCCGCCGGTCTCGCCAATGTCAAGGAGATCGCCCGCAGCTCCGAGCGGCTGGAGGCGATGATCTTCGGCGTCGGCGACTTCACCGTCAGCATGCGCGCGCGCGATCCGTTCACCGGCGAATCCAATCCGCGCTACCGCATGTACGGCGTCAACGAGGCCGGCGAGCGCGAGCTGCACTGGAACGACCCCTGGCATTTCGCCCTGGCGCGGATCGCCACCACCTGCCGCGCCTTCGGCCTGCGCCCGATCGACGGTCCCTATGTCGATTTCGGCAATGCCGAGGGCTTCCGCGCCGCCGCCGAGCGCGCCGCCGCCCTGGGCTTCGAGGGCAAGTGGGCGATCCATCCCTCGCAGGTCGAGCTCGCCAACGAGGTCTATGCGCCGGACGCGCGCGATCTCGCCTGGGCGCGGCGCATCAAGCAGGCGATGGCAGCTTCGGGCGGCGCCGGCGCCATCCAGATCGACGGCCGGCTGGTCGACCTGGCGCATATCAAGCTGGCCGACGCCATGCTCGAGCGCCAGGCGCTGGTCGAGGCGCGACGGCGCTGAGGAGATCGCCATGACCGAGGGCAGGGCCGATCCGCCGATGAAGGGCTTGCGCGTGCTCGACGCGGCGACCTTCATCGCCGGCCCGTTCTGCGCCGCCGTGTTCGCCGAGTTCGGCGCCGACGTCATCAAGATCGAGCACCCGCAGCATCGCGATCCGCTGCGCGATCTGGGACCGCTGACCGAAAGCGGCGACTGCCTTACCTGGCTCAGCGAGGCGCGCAACAAGCGCACCGTCACGCTCGATCTCGGCCAGCCCGATGGTGCGGCGCTGTTCAAGGAGCTGGTGCTGAAATCCGACGTCGTGGTCGAAAATTTCCGCCCCGGCACGATGGAGCGCTGGGGTCTTGGCTGGCGCGAACTGTCGGCGCTGAAACCCGACCTGGTGATGGTGCGCATCACCGCCTATGGCCAGGAAGGCCCCTACAAGGACCGGCCCGGCTTCGCCCGCATTGCCCATGCTTTCAGCGGCCTGACCTATCTGGCCGGCGAGCCCGGCGGCCCGCCCGTCATTCCAGGCTCCACCTCGCTCGGCGACTACATCACCGGCCTCTACGGCGTGGTCGGCGCGCTGATGGCGCTGCGCCATCGCGACGCCACGGGCGAAGGCCAGTTCATCGACGCCGCGCTCTACGAATCGACCTTCCGCATGCTCGACGAGCTGGCGCCGGCCTATGCCAAATATGGCGTGGTGCGCGAGCGCATGGGCCCCGACACCGCCACCATCGTGCCGCACAGCCATTATCAGTGCGCCGACGGCAGCTGGGTGGCGCTGGCCTGCTCGTCGGACAAGATCTTCGCCCGGCTGGCGCGCGCCATGGATCGCGCCGACCTGCTGCAGCCGGGCACCTACGAAACCATGCAGTCGCGCGTGAAGGCGCGGGGCTTCATCAACGGCATCGTCGCCGACTGGATCGGCGCGAAAACCCGCGATCAGCTGATGGCGATCTGCCTC
Organism: Reyranellaceae bacterium; assembly: GCA_050185515.1. Lineage (GTDB taxonomy): Bacteria > Pseudomonadota > Alphaproteobacteria > Reyranellales > JAQSWP01 > JAQSWP01. Next base: position 7,799 of record JBFWZG010000093.1, on the reverse strand, counting down.
GACAAGGACATACCCTGCGGTCCGGTCAACAGCATCGCCGACATATTCGCCGATCCGCATTTTGCGGCGCGGGGCAGCATGACCACCGTCCCGCATGCCGAGGCGGGCGATCTGGTGGTGCCGTCGGTGCTGCCGCGCCTGTCGCGCACGCCGGGCGAGATCAGGCATGCCGGCCGGGCCCATGGCGAGGATAGCGACGCGGTCTATCGCGAGTTGCTCGGCCTGACGGCCGAACGTCTGGCCGAGCTGAAGGCTAGGCGCATCGTTTGAATGGAATGCCGCCTTCGCGGCGGCAGGGAAGGAAGAGAGACAAGATGGCTGACAGCAAGAGGCAGATGTCGCTGGTTGCGTTCATGCAGGCGCAGAACTGCTCGAACTATTCGGCGTCATGGCGCCATCCGCAGACCATGCCGGACTTCATGACGCCGCAATACTACCAGCGGATCGCGCGCACGCTGGAAGAAGGCAAGTTCGACATGTGCTTCTTCGACGACCGGCTGGCGCTGCCCGATCGCTACGGCGATGACTACGAGGAGGCGGTGCGCCACGGCATCCGGGTCGTCAAGATGGATCTGGTTTCCATCATGACGGCGATGGGGCTGGCGACCCGGCATCTGGGCATCGGCGGCACCTATTCGACGACCTACTACGAGCCGTTCCACGTCGCCCGCGTCTTCGCCACGCTCGATCTGATGACCGGCGGTCGCGCCGCCTGGAACGTGGTCACCTCGCTGAATAACTCCGAAGCGATGAATTTCAGCCAGACCGAGCATCTCGAGCACGACCTCCGCTATGATCGCGCCGACGAGTTCATGGAAGTGGTGCTGGGCCACTGGAACACCTGGGAGAAGGACGCGATCAAGCTCGATCGCGAAACCGGCGTGTTCGCCGACCCGAAGAAAGTCCATCGCCTCGACCACAAGGGCAGGTTCTTCCGCTCGCGCGGTCCCTTCACCGTGCCGCGCTCGCCGCAGGGCCATCCCGTGTTGCTGCAGGCCGGCCAGAGCGGCCGCGGCAAGACCTTCGCCTCGCGCTGGGGCGAACTGATCTTCGTCATCTTCCCCAACCTCGACGTCGGCCGGAAGACCTATGCCGATTTCAAGCAGCAGGTGAAGGTGCAGGGACGCGATCCTGACAAGGTCAAGCTGGCGCCGCTGGTCTACGCCGTGCCGGGCGAAACCAAGACCATCGCCGAGGACAAGGCGGCGCTGATCGACAATCTGGCGCATCCGATGGATTCGCTGGCGCTGCTGTCGGAAGTGCTGAATTTCGACTTCGCCAGCAAGCCGATGGACGAGCCCTTTACGGAGGCGGAGCTGAAATCGATCTCCGGTCTGCAGGCGATCCGCGACCGCGTCGTCAATCTCAGCGGCAAGCCCAACCCGACGACGCGCGATTTCGTCAAGTATTCCGGCCGCGGCACGATTCGCGAGGTGCCGACCTTCGTCGGTACGGCGCAATCGGTGGCCGACCAGATGGAGGAATGGTTCAACGGCGGCGCCTGCGACGGTTTCGTGCTGGGCGCCACCCATATGCCGGGCGCCTACGAGGATTTCGTGCGTCTGGTTGTGCCCGAACTGCAGCGGCGCGGCATCTTCCGCAAGGAGTATCCCGGCACCACGCTGCGCGACACGCTGGGCCTGCCGATTCCGGAGAAATCGGCCGTCGGCTGAACGGCGCCGCTACTCTGCGGCGAGGATGTGGTTGCGCACGAGCGGGTAGATTTCGTTGCGCCAGCGCTTGCCGGCGAACACGCCGTAATGGCCGACGCCGGCTTGCAGATGGTGGCGCTTCATGTAGGGGCGCAAGCCTGTGCACAGATCCTGCGCCGCCACTGTCTGGCCGACCGAACAGATGTCGTCGCGTTCGCCCTCGACCGTCAGCAGCGCGGTGCGGCGGATTTTGGCCGGATCGACCTTGCGGCCGCGCCACTCCAGCGCGCCGCGTGCCAGATCGTAGTCCTGGAATACCTTCTTCACGGTCTCCAGGTAGAATTCCGCCGGCATGTCCAGCACGGCGAAATACTCGTCGTAGAAGATCTTGGTCGCGTCGGCGCGCGCATGCTCGCCCTTGATCAGCGCGTGGAAACGGTCGAACTGCGCCCGCATGTGGCGGTCGAGATTCATGCTCATGAAGGCGGTGAGCTGCAGGAAGCCCGGATAGACCCGCCGGCTGGCGCCGGGAAAACCCAGCGGCACGCGCGATATGAGCATGTGCTCGAACCATTCGATCGAGCGCCCGGTGGCCAGTTCGTTGACTTTGGTTGGATTGACGCTGGCGTCGATCGGGCCGGCCATCAGCGTCATGCTGCGCGGCTGCGCCGGATTCTTGGTTTCGGCCATGATCGCGGCGGCCGCCAGCACCTGGACGCAGGGCTGGCACACCGCGATCACGTGGGCGCCGGGCCCGAGCGCCTCGAGGAACTTGATGACGTGCTCGATGTATTCGTCGAAACCGAAGCGGCCATGGCTGAGGCTGACGTCGCGCGCGTTGTGCCAGTCGGTGATGTAGACGTCGTGCTCGACCAGTAGCGTCTCCACCGTGCCGCGCAGCAGGGTGGCGAAATGGCCCGACAGCGGCGCCACCAGCAGCACCTTGGGCTGCGGCCGGTCCATGTCCTTCTTGAAATGCAGCAGCGTGCCGAACGGCGTGGTGAAGGCGGCCTCCTCGGTGACCGGAACGGCGCGGTTGTCGATGGTGACGAAGGGGATGCCGAAGGACGGGCGGCCATGGGTCAGGCCGCAATTGCCGAACACGTCGCAGGCGGCGGCGAAGGAGCGGGTCCACAGGGATTTCTTCATTCCCGGACCAGACTGTTGCAGTGCCGAAGCGGTTATCCGGGCTAGGGCGCGCAGCGGATCGAGTGCGTCAGCATGGCTCTGGTAGGCTAGATACATCATGCAAATCAACCTGTTACACGGTTGCCCCTGGTGATGATCGGCCTCCAAATGACCGTTCCAGACAAAAGGCTAGTGTATTTTTTGCTGCGCTGCGAGATTCTTAATGCGAGATTTTGTGGATGGCGGGTGGCAGGCGGGTCGCAGCACGGAGACGGAGCGGCGCTGTGCGCCGGCCGACCCGGCTGGCCTCGATGGGGGTAACGCGCATGACAGCGGCGACACTGACGATCAGCAGCAAGAACTATTCATCGTGGTCGCTGCGCGGCTGGCTGCTGTGCAGGATGGCCGGGCTGGAGTTCGCCGAGGACGTGCGCTCGTCCAGCGATCCGTCGACTCGCGCCGAACTGCTGCTGCTGTCGCCGTCCTTCCTCGTGCCCTGCCTCAGCCATGGCGACATCCTGGTCTGGGACACGCTGGCGATCGGCGAATATCTCAACGAATTGTTTCCCGATGCCGGGCTGCTGCCGCGGGATCAGGCGGCGCGGGCGCGCTGCCGCTCGATCTGCGGCGAGATGCACTCGGGCTTCGCCAATCTGCGTTCGGCGCTGCCGATGAACCTCAAGGCGCATCACCCCAACTTCAAGATCTGGGCCGGCGCCCAGGCCGATATCGACCGCGTGACGAAGATCTGGCGCGAGAGCATCGGCCTGTTCGGCGGGCCGTTCCTGTTCGGCGCGACGCCGACCATGGCTGATGCCATGTACGCGCCGGTCTGCACCCGTTTTCGCACCTACGACGTCAAGCTCGACCCGGTTTCCTCGGCCTATTGCGACGCCATCTTGGCGTTGCCGGCGATGGTCGAGTGGATCGAGGCGGCCAAGGCCGAACCCGAGGAGCTGGAGGAACTCGACGTTGAGTTCTAGAGCGGATCACGAAAGACGGAAGCGGTTTCGCTTCCGTCTATTCGTGTGAATCCGCTCTAGTCGTCAATTTTTAGAGCAAATTCACATGTTTTGACGGAATCGCGGGCGATTCCGTCAAAACATGATTTGCTATTAGCCCGTCCGGCGCTTAACTCGCGGCGTCGGCGCATATGGCGCCGACGGGGAGGGCGCATGAAGATCACCGACATTCCGTTCGGCACCGTCGACTGGAGCGCCATCGAGCCAACGCGTCATCCGGGCGATCCGGGCGAGGCGACCTGGCGCACGCGCCAGTTCGGCGACGCCGCCAACCCGATCCGGGTGCGCATGGTCGAATACTCGCCGGGTTACGTTGCCGACCATTGGTGCTCGAAGGGCCATATCCTGCTCTGTCTCGAAGGCGAGCTCGAGACCACGCTGGAAGACGGTCGGGTTCTGGTGCTGAAGCCCGGCATGTCCTATCAGGTCGCCGACGGCGCCGAGGCCCACCGCTCCGCCACCCGCACAGGCGCGAAGCTGTTTATCGTCGATTGAAGCGTCAGGCGCTGGCGACGTCCGGGAAATACTTGCGGCGCAGGATCAGGTTCGTGGCCGCGACGCCGATCCACAGCGCGCCGATGAACAGCTTCACCGCCAGATTGGCCTCGTTTTCGGCGATGAGAAACGCCAGCCCGATGTAGAGGGCCCCCAACACGAAGCCGACCACGGTAAGCATCTTCATCTGCTTGACGTATTTGGCGCGAAACTCGTCCGGCGTGCCCTTGAATTTCGCCCTCACCCAGCCGCCATGCACTTTTTTCGCTTCGATCGGCGTCCAGATAAGCGCCGCTATGGCGCAAATGATGATGAGAATCTCGAGCATGCGCCAGGCCCTCTCCTTCAAAGCCATTCGTTGGAATGCTGCTCGCGAATTCTAGCCGAAATGCGCGGAAAAACGCAGCGTGGCGTCGTCCCGTCGGGGAATATCCCAATCCGAGTAGGGACATTATTGGGAAGGCGGAGATGTTTGCGCGAATCCGGGCGTATGATGTTCCAGAGAAATGGGAAACCGCGTTCCGATGGCATTGCGTTCGTTGAAATTCTGGTCGGTGGTCGTTGTCGGGCTGGTGCTGCTCGGCTTCGGCGGCTGGCGCCTGTTTGCCGCCGACGACGGAAGGCGGGCGGCGCCGACGGTCATTGCGGTAACCGTGGGCGACATCGAGGACGTGGTCTCGGCGCTGGGCTCGCTGCAACCGCTCAACTACGTCGACGTCGGCACGCAGGTCTCGGGCCAGCTGCAGAAGATCCACGTCGATTTCGGCGACAACGTCAAGAAGGGCGATCTGCTGGCGGAGATCGACCCCACCGTCTATCAGGCGCGGGTCGGCGCCGACGAGGCGCAGCTTCTCGTGCTCAAGGCGCAGGTCAACGAGCGCCTGGCGCAGAAGACCCTGGCCGAGCAGCAGCTGAAGCGGCAGAAGGAACTGCTCGCCGTGCGCGCCACCAGCCGCGACGCCTACGATATGGCGGCGGCGACGCTGGCGGGGCTCGAGGCCCAGCTCGAGGCGCTGCAGGCCCAGATCCAGCAGACCGAAGCCACGCTGAAGGGCAATCTCGCCAATCTCAGCTACACCAAGATCTACGCGCCGATGGCCGGCACGGTGGTCAGCATCACCGCCCGCCAGGGACAGACGCTGAACGCCAACCAGCAGGCGCCGATCATCCTGCAGGTCGCCGATCTCGATACGATGACGGTGCGCACTCAGGTGTCGGAAGCCGACGTGTCGAAACTCAAGGTCGGCATGACGGCGTATTTCACCACGCTGGGCAATCCCGACCGCAGGCGCTTCGGCAAACTGCGCCAGGTCCTGCCGACGCCGCAGCTCGTCAACAACGTCGTGCTCTACGACGCGCTGTTCGACGTCGACAATCCCGACCGCGATCTGCTGCCGCAGATGACGGCGCAGGTCTTTTTCGTCGTTGGCGCGGCGAAGAACGTGCCGCTGGTGCCGATGGCCGCCGTGCGCAGCGTCGGCCGCGGGCCCGAGCGCCGCCAGGTGGTGGACGTGCTGAAGGCCGATGGCTCGACCGAGCAGCGCCAGGTCGAACTCGGCGTCACCACCCGCACCCAGGCCGAGGTCAGGAACGGCCTCGCCGCGGGCGAGCGCGTGCTGCTGGTTTCGCCCGCCGCCGCGCCGCAGCCGGCCCAGGGCGGCGCGCGCCCGAGGACGCCGCGGCTGTGAACGCGCCGCTTCCCGCCGGCCGCCCGTTGACCACGGCTGCGGCCTCGTCCGCGCCGCTGATCTCCTTGCGCGACATCGTCAAGGTCTATCACCGCGGCGACGTGGCGACGAAGGTGCTGCACGGTATCTCGCTCGACATCCAGCCCGGCGAGTTCGTCGCCATCATGGGCGCTTCCGGCTCCGGCAAGTCGACCCTGATGAACCTGATCGGTTTGCTCGATCGGCCCACCAGTGGCTCCTACCGGCTCAACGGAAGGGAAGTGTCGGAACTCGACAGCGATGCGCGCGCCGACCTGCGGCGCGAGGCTTTCGGCTTCATCTTCCAGCAATACAATCTGCTGCCGACCGCGACCGCGGCGGAGAACGTGGAAGTCCCGGCGATCTATGCCGGCATGCCGCATGCCCAGCGTATCGCCCGCGCCAACGAGATCCTGATCACGCTCGGCCTTGGGGATCGGCTGGAGCACCGGCCGAGCCAGCTCTCCGGCGGCCAGCAGCAGCGCGTGTCGATCGCGCGGGCGCTGATGAACGGCGGCGCCATCATCCTCGCCGACGAGCCGACCGGCGCGCTCGACAGCCATAGCGGCGAGGAGGTCATGCGCCTGCTGCGCGAACTGAACGAGCAGGGTCATACCGTGCTGCTGATCACCCACGATCACGACGTGGCGCAGCATGCGCGGCGCATCGTCGAGTTCCGCGACGGCCATATCGTGTCCGACGCCGCCGTGCCCGGCGCCTCCGCCGGGCCGGAGCGCGTGATGGCGCTGGGCGGCGGCCGGGCAGGGCGCGGCATGAGCCTGCCCAACATCGCCGAGGCCGCCAAGATGGCGCTACGCTCGCTGCGCGCCAACCTGATGCGCACCCTGCTGACCTTGCTGGGCATCATCATCGGCGTCGCTTCGGTGGTGGCGATGCTGGCGATCGGCGATGGGGCGAAGCAGGCGGTGCTCGACCGTCTCTCGCGTCTCGGTCCCGACCTGCTGCTGGTGCGGCCCGGCGCGCCCAACGTGCGTTCTTCCGGCGGGATTACCGCCACGCTCGTCGCCGCCGACGCCGACGCCATCGCCGGCCTTCCCAACATCCGCGCCGCCGTGCCGGAATATCCCGGCCAGGTGACGGTGCGCTACGGCAACCGCGATTTCGTCACCCAGGCCAACGCCACCGGCGCCGACTATCCGACCGCCCGCGCCTGGCCGGTCGCCAGCGGCTCCTTCTTCACCGCCGAGGACGTGCGCAGCTACGCCGCCGTCGCCGTGGTCGGCAAGACCGTGCTCGACGCCATCATGCCGGACGAGCCCGAGCCGATCGGCAAGTACATCCTGGTCAACAACATCCCGTTCCAGATCATCGGCACCATGAGCGTGAAGGGCGCGTCGTCCTTCGGCCAGGATCAGGACGACATTCTGTTCACGCCAATCACCACCGGCTCGCTGCGGCTGTTCGGCCAGCGTTACGTGCGCTACATCACCGTTCAGGTCGCCGACACCACCCGAATCGACGAGACGCTCGAGGCGGTGCGCCAGGAACTGCTGCTGCGCCACCAGACCGAGGATTTCCAGATCCGCAACATGGCGGCGATCCTGCAGATGGCGACCGAGACGCAGGACACGCTGAAGCTGCTATTGGGCTCGATCGCCCTGATATCGCTGCTGGTCGGCGGCATCGGCGTGATGAACATCATGCTGGTCAGCGTCACCGAGCGAACGCGCGAGATCGGCATTCGCATGGCGACCGGCGCGCGCACCACGAACATCATGCTGCAGTTCAACACCGAGGCGCTGGTGGTCTGCGCCCTGGGCGGCGGGCTGGGCGTG
>JBFWZG010000092.1:13266-14651 GCA_050185515.1 Reyranellaceae bacterium | reverse complement strand
GAACAGCGGGAACAGGCTGATCATCACGCCGGCCAGCCCGCCGAAGCCGCTCAGGCCGACCGCCAGCAGCGCCACGCCGGTCAGCGCCACCACGACGACGCCCGCGCGCAGCATCTTGCGCGGGCCGAAACGGCGCACCAGACGCGAATTGACGGTGGCGGTCAGCACCATGCCCATGACGTTGACCGCGAACAGCACGCCATACATCCGCTCCGACACGCCGAACAATTCGATGAAGACGAAGGGCGAGCCCGACAGATAGGCGAACATGCCGGCGAACAGCAGGCTGCCGGTCAGCACGAAGCCGAGATAGCGGGCGTTGGTCAGGAGCGAGAAATAGCCGGCCAATGTCGAGCGCACGGCGAAGGGACGACGATACTGCGGCGGCAGGCTCTCGCGCAGCGCCAGCAGGATCAGGCCGAGGCAGACCAGACCGAAACCCGACAGCAGCCAAAAGATCGAGCGCCAGCCGAACTCCACCAGCATGACGCCGCCGATCAGCGGCGCCAGCATCGGGGCCGCGCCGACGATCACCATCATCAGCGACATGGTGCGGGCCGCTTCGTTATGGCTGTAGAGATCGCGGATGATGGCGCGGACGATCACCGGCGCGCCGCCGGCGCCCAGCGCCTGCAGAAAGCGAAAGGCGATCAGCTGGTCGATCTCCGTCGCCATGGCGCAGAGCGCGCTGGCGCCGATATAGAGGGTCGCCGCCACCATCAGCGTCGGACGCCGGCCGAAGCGGTCGGCCAGCGGGCCGTAGACCAGCGGCGACAGGCCGAAGCCGAGCAGGAAGGCCGAGAGGGTGAGCTGCACGCGGCTGGCGTCGGTGGCGAGCGCCCCGGTCAGCATCGGGAAGCTCGGCAAATACATGTCGATCGACAGCGGCGCGAAGGCCGTCAGCATCGCCAGCACCGGCAGCAGCACGCGGAAACGGCGGGACGCGGTATCGGTCATGTCGAGGGAGGCGGTGGCCGCAGCGGCGGGCGGAGGTGTCATGGAAAGGAACTTAGCGATGCGCGAGACGCAAACCAGCGCCAAAGTCGCAGAGCTGGATTGCTGCATCGCCACAGACGCCGACAATACAGGCAACGCCGCCGTCCCGCCGCAATCGAAAGCTTTGATCGGCCCTCGACGACGGTTCAGGCGATGCGGCGGTGGGCAATGAGACGATCGATGTGGAGCGGAGTGGTCGCTGCCGCGCTCTGGCCGGGCCTGGGGCTGGGCCTGGCGCTGCCGGCTCAGGCGGAGCCGATTCCGGTTCAGGGGCGCCAGCCGCCGACGCTGGAAGAACAGGCGGACGAGGCGGCGCGGGCGATGCGCGATGCGCTGGCGCGCGCGATGCGGCTGCTCGAAGGCGTCGTCGACACCATCCCGCAATACGA
>JBFWZG010000092.1:5174-13166 GCA_050185515.1 Reyranellaceae bacterium | reverse complement strand
GCCGCGCGATCGAGTTCGCGCTGCACCGTCGCGGCTTGCGCGCGGCCTTTCCACGAACCGAACAGGCGGGCGAACGCATGCCCCAGCATCCGGGCGCGGGCGCGCCTGGCGGCGGCTTCCACCGCGACGACGTCGATATGACCGGTGGGGGTGAGCGGAACCTCGGAGATCCACTCGTTCTCGAACTCAGTGTATGGCTGCATAACCTAACCTCCTTTGGGTTAGGGCACCCCTTCCCGGCTGCAGGCAGGTACTCGACGACTTAGTGTCATTGTGCGCTGCAACCGTCGCTAATATGGCAGTTGCATTGACTTAGTCAAGCATCATGCTGCATTGCAACATACGTTTAACATTCTCGGCAGCAGCCATTAAGTCTCTATAAACGTTGCGAATTCCTCAACGGGCGCGCGATCCGTGACAAGGTTGTTCGGCACCTCTGCAGAATCTGCATAGCCTATGGCCAGACCGCAGAGCACGACTTCATGGGCGGGAATCGCGAGTTCCCGGCGGACGATCCGCTGGTAGCGGGCGAACGCCGCCTGCGGGCAGGTATGCAGCCCCTCTTCGCGCGCCAGCAGCATCAGCGTGCCGAGGAAGATGCCGCTGTCGATCCACTGGCCGTTGCCCATGCCGCGATCGATGGTGAGGATCATGCCGACCGGCGCGCCGAAGAACTCGAAGTTCTTCCTGAACTGCGTCGCCATGCCGGCCGCATCGCCCTTCGGCACCTGCAGCAGCGTGTAGAGATCCTTGCCGACCTTCTTGCGGCGCGCGTCGTAAGGCTGCGTGAAGACGCGCGGATAGACGTCGTACTCCGCCGGACCGCCCTCCTCGCCGGCGTCGATGGCCTTGAGTATCGCCGCCGACAGGCGTTTGCGCGCCGGCCCGCTGGTCACATAGACCTTCCACGGCTGCACGTTGCCGTTCGAGGCGGCGTAACGGCCGACATCGAGCAGCCGGTGCAGCACCTCGCGCGGCACCGGCCGGTCGTGGAACACGCGCATGGAATGGCGCGAAAGAACGGCGTCGGAAACTTTCATGGCAGCCCTCTGGTCGATAAACGGAAAGGGCGGCCCGGGGCCGCCCTTTCGACAGTCGCGCCGATGCTTACGCCGCGCGAGCGAGATTGCGCAGCACGTAGTGCAGGATGCCGCCGTTGCGGAAATACTCGACCTCGTCGACCGTGAAGATGCCGCAGGTGACGGTGATGCTCTGCTTGGAGCCGTCCTTGCGCGCGATCGTGACGCCGACATCCATGCGCGGCTTGATGCCGCCCGCGAAACCGGTGATGTCGAAGGTCTCGCTGCCGTCGAGATTGAGCGACTTGCGCGTCATGCCGTCCTTGAAGATCAGCGGCATGACGCCCATGCCGACGAGATTCGAGCGATGGATGCGCTCGAAGCTCTCGACCAGCACCGCCTTGACGCCCAGCAGCACGGTGCCCTTGGCCGCCCAGTCGCGCGAGGAGCCGGTGCCGTATTCCTTGCCGGCAACGACGACCAGGGGCGTGCCGGCCTGCCTGTACTTCATGGCCGCGTCGTAGATCGGCATCACCTCGCCGCTCGGCACGTACCTGGTCACGCCGCCTTCGACGCCAGGCACCATTTCGTTCTTGATGCGGATATTGGCGAAGGTGCCGCGCATCATCACTTCGTGGTTGCCGCGGCGCGTGCCGTACTGGTTGAAGTCGGCCACCGGCACGTCGTTGCCCAGCAGATAGGCGCCGGCCGGGCTGTCCTTCTTGATCGAGCCGGCGGGCGAGATGTGGTCGGTGGTGATCGAATCGCCCAGCAGCGCCAGCACCTTGGCGCCCTTGATGTCGGCGATCTGGCCGGCGGCGTTCGTCATGCCCTCGAAATAGGGCGGGTTCTGCACGTAGGTCGAGTCGTTGTCCCACGCGTAGGTCAGGCTGGGCTTGATCTTGATGCCGCGCCAGAACGCGTCGCCCTCGAACACGTCGGCGTAGCGCTTCTTGAAGGCCGCCGCGGTGACGAATTTCTCGACGTTGCGGGCGATCTCGGCGTTCGACGGCCACAGATCCTTCAGGTATACCGGCTTGCCGCCCTTGCCGGTGCCGATCGGGTCCTTCGTGATGTCGATCTTCATCGAACCGGCCAGCGCGTAGACCACCACCAGCATCGGCGAGGCGAGATAGTTGGCGCGGGTCTGCGGATTGACGCGGCCCTCGAAATTGCGGTTGCCCGACAGCACCGAGCCGACCACCAGATCGGCGTCGGCGATGGTCTTGGAGATGGCGTCGGGCAGCGGCCCGGAATTGCCGATGCAGGTGGTGCAGCCATAGCCCACCAGGTTGAAGCCGATCTTGTTCAGCGGCTCCTGCAGCCCGGCCTTGGCGAGATAGTCGGTCACCACCTGCGAGCCCGGCGCCAGCGAGGTCTTGACCCAGGGCTTGACCTTGAGCCCGTGCTTGACCGCGTTGCGCGCGATCAGGCCGGCGCCCAGCATCACCGACGGGTTGGAAGTGTTGGTGCAGGAGGTGATGGCGGCGATGACGATGTCGCCATGTCCGAGATCGAACTTCTCGCCCTCGACCTTGACGCGCTTGCCGTCGTCGGTGCGGGAGAACTCCTTCTCCATGTTGGCGACGAACTGCTGCGCGGCCTGCGACAGCGGCACGCGATCCTGCGGCCGCTTGGGACCGGCCAGCGACGGCTCGACCGCGCCGAGATCGAGTTCCAGCGTGTCGGTGAACACCGGGTCGGGCGTCTTGGCCGAGCGCCACATGCCCTGCTTCCTGGCATAGGCCTCGACCAGCGGCGCGACCTTGCCGCGGCCGGTGGCGTTGAGATAGCGGATGGTCTCGCCGTCGATCGGGAAGAAGCCGCAGGTGGCGCCGTACTCGGGCGCCATGTTGGCGATGGTGGCGCGGTCGGCCAGCGACATGTCGTCGAGGCCGGGGCCGTAGAACTCGACGAACTTGTTTACCACGCCCTTCTTGCGCAGCATCTGCGTCACGGTCAGCACCAGATCGGTCGCCGTGGCGCCCTCGCGCAGCTTGCCGGTGAGCTTGAAGCCGACCACTTCGGGCAGCACCATCGACAGGGGCTGGCCCAGCATGCAGGCCTCGGCCTCGATGCCGCCGACGCCCCAGCCCAGGACCGCCAGTCCGTTGACCATGGTGGTGTGCGAATCGGTGCCGACCAGCGTGTCGGGGAAGGCCACCGTTTCCTTGCCTTCCTTCTTGGTCCACACGACCTGCGCCAGGTATTCGAGATTGACCTGGTGGCAGATGCCGGTGCCCGGCGGCACGACGCGGAAATTGTCGAACGCCTTCTGGCCCCAGCGCAGGAACTTGTAGCGCTCGTAGTTGCGCTTGTACTCGAGCTTGACGTTCTGGCCGAAGGCCTTGGCGTTGCCGAAATTGTCGACGATCACCGAGTGGTCGATCACCAGGTCGACCGGCACCAGCGGGTTGATGCGGGTGGCGTCGCCACCCAGCCCGACCATGGCGTCGCGCATCGCCGCCAGATCGACCACCGCCGGCACGCCGGTGAAGTCCTGCATCAGCACGCGCGCCGGGCTGAAGGCGATCTCGCGCGTCGAACGCTTGTCCTTGAGCCACTGCGCCACCGCGCGCACGTCGTCGGCCCGCACCGTGCGGCCGTCTTCGGTCCGCAGCAGGTTTTCCAGCAGCACCTTCATGGAGAACGGCAGGCGCGAGAGATCGCCCAGCGCCTTTTCCGCGGCCTTCAGACTGTAATAGGTGTAGGTCTTCTTGCCGACCGTGAGCGTACGGCGCGACTTGAAGCTGTTGGGATGGGCCATGGCTCGCTCCTAAAGCTGGCGTAACTGGCGCCGGCGACGGAGCCGGCGGAACTGGCGGGAATTCGCGGCGAAAATTAAAGCGTGGCGCGGGAATTGGCAAATCCGGCGCTGCCCGATTTTCGCGCAGCGCATTGGCCGCGCATGACGTTTTCGTTGCCGGTGTTACGCCCGTGGCGACGCTCTGGCAAACGACCTTATCGGGGCCTCAGCCTGCGTTTTTGTTGGGGTGGACAATGCCCTCGGGGCAAGGTCCGTCACCCCACGAACGGCGCGATGAAGCGGGCGATGGCGGCGCGGGTTTCGTCGGGCGCCTGAAGATGCGGGGAGTGGCCGCAATCGGCGATCAGCCGCGTCTCGGCATAGCCGCCGGCCTTGCCGGCGATGGTGCCGAGCTGGGCTTCGGTGCCGTATTCGTCGTCCTCGCCCTGGATCGCCAGCAGCGGCACGGTGATGCCGGGCAGAAACTCCTCGATGTTCCAGCCGGCGAAATCCGGCGCCAGCCAGGCGGCGTTCCACAGGCGAAAGGCGCGCTCGGTGTTCTCGCCATGGTACCGGCGCAGGCGCGCCGCCAGGTCGCCCTGCTCGAAGGCGATTTTCGCCCTGGCGATGCTGTCGATCGAGATCGGCTCGGCGAAGACGTGCGCGGCCATGGTGACCACCGCATGCAGCGGCTCGGGATCGGCGCCGGCATAGATCAGCGCAATCGAGCCGCCATCGGAATGGCCGATCAATATGCAGTCCTCGATGCCGGTCGCCTCGAGCAGTTGCGGCAGCACCTGCTGCGCCTCGATATGCATGTAGGCGATGCCAGGATCGGCCGGCCAGGGCGAGGAGCGGCCATAGGCCGTGCGGTCGTACACCAGACCCGAAAATCCCGTTGATTCGCATAGGCTTAGGGGGAAACCGCGCCACATTTCGATGCAGCCCAGGCCCTCATGCAGGAAAACCAGGGTCGGGCGGCTGAAACCGTCCTTCTCGCTGGCTCGCGCGGCGCCGTCGCGATTGAGCCAGGCGGCGCGCAGGCGTCGGTCGGCCAGATCGACCATGAACTCGTCCATGCCGCTAGAGTGAGGGCCGCAGGCCGGACGGGCAACGATTTCCGGCAGCCGGCCGCCGAGCGTCGCCCCTTCGCGCAGCGCGGCGCGTCGTTCCGCCCAACGCAACCATGCCGGGATGCTTGACCGGATCAGGGGCGACGGCTAAGGACAATTCAACGAATGAAAAGGCCGCAGATCGAAACAGGCGGCCGCGACAGGGAAGCTTGATTCCGCATCATGGCCCGGCGACGCACGCGATATCGCTGCGCGACCGGCTGGCGGGCAACAGGGAGCGCGCAGGATCTCATGGCCAACGACCTCGCCCGAAGCGGCGGGCTCGCCGACACGTTTCCCAAGCTGCTGCTGCGCCACGCGGCCGAGCGGCCGGAGCGTGTCGCCAGCCGCGAGAAGGAATACGGCATCTGGCTGTCCTATGACTGGCGGCGGGTGCGCGAGGAAGTCGAAGCCTTCGCCTGCGGCCTGGCGGCGCTGGGGCTGAAGCGCGGCGACCGGCTGATCATCGTCGGCGACAACCGCCCGCATCTCTACTGGGCCATGGCCGCCGCGCAGGCGCTGGGCGGCATTCCGGTGCCGGTCTATCAGGACGCCGTGGCGGCGGAGATGCAGTACGTCGTCGAGCACGCCGAGGCGCGCTTCGCGGTGGCCGAGGACCAGGAGCAGGTCGACAAGCTGATCGAGATCAAGCAGCACGTCACCGGCCTCGACACGGTGGTGTTCCACGACGCGCGCGGCATGCGCAACTATCGCCAGGACTGGCTGCTGTCCTACGAGGCGGTGCAGGAGAAGGGCCGCGAGTTCGCCAGGGCCCATCCCGGCTTCTTCGAGGCCGAGATCGCCAAGGGCCAGGGCAGCGACATCGCCATCATGCTCTACACCTCGGGCACCACGGGTCGGCCCAAGGGCGTGATGCTGACCTACGACAATCTGCGCATCCAGGCCGAGAACGCGGCGAAGTTCGAAGGACTGACCGCCGACGACGAGATCCTGGCCTACCTGCCGATGGCCTGGGTCGGCGACAACATCTTCTCCTACGGCCAGAGCTACGTGCTGGGCTTCGCCGTCAACTGCCCCGAATCGGCGGCGACGGTGATGACCGATCTGCGCGAAATCGGGCCGACCTATTTCTTCGCCCCGCCGCGCATCTTCGAGAACATCCTGACCAGCGTCATGATCCGCATGGAGGACGCCGGCGCCCTCAAGCGGGCGATGTTCAACTATTTCATGGGCCTGGCGCGGCGCGTCGGCACGCGCCTGATCGACGGCAAGCCGGTCTCGCCGCTCGACCGGCTGCTGTACTGGATCGGCAATGTGCTGGTCTACGGGCCGCTGAAGAACACCTTGGGCTTCTCGCGCGTGCGTCTGGCCTACACGGCCGGCGAGGCGATCGGGCCCGACATCTTCGACTTCTATCGCTCGCTCGGCATCAACATCAAGCAGCTCTACGGCTCGACCGAAGCCTCGGTGTTCGTCACCATCCAGCCCAACGGCGAGGTGCGGCCCGAATCGGTCGGCAAGCCGGTGCCGCAGATGGAGGTCAAGGTCGCCGACAACGGCGAGGTGATGTTCCGCGGTCTGGGCGTGTTCAAGGAGTACTACAAGAACCCGCAGGCCACGGCCGAGACCAAGACCGAAGATGGCTGGGTCCATACCGGCGACGCCGGCTTCTTCGATCCCGACGGGCATCTGCGCATCATCGACCGCGCCAAGGATGTCGGCCGGCTCAACGACGGGACGATGTTCCCGCCCAAGTATCTCGAGAACAAGCTCAAGTTCTTCCCGCACATCTCCGAGGTGGTGGCCTTCGGCGACGGCCGCGACTATGCCGCCTGCTTCATCAACATCGACCTGCAGGCGGTCGGCAACTGGGCCGAGCGCAACGACATCCATTACAGCTCCTACCAGGAGCTGGCGGCGCGCCCGGAGATCTACGAGCTGATCAAGGGCGAGATCGAACAGGTCAATCGCGATCTCGCCGCCGACGAGAAGCTGGCCGGCGCCCAGATCCGGCGCTTTCTGCTTCTGCACAAGGCGCTGGAAGCCGACGACGGCGAGCTGACGCGCACCCGCAAGGTGCGGCGCGGCTTCGTTGGCGACCGGTACGGCGCGCTGGTGCAGGCCCTGTACGACGGCTCGAGCCGCTGCGTCATCGAGACGGAAGTGACGTTCGAGGACGGCCGCAAGGGCACATTGCGCGGCGACATCGCCATCGCCGACGCCCGCACCTTCCCCGCTGCCGCGGCCGCCGCTCCGGCGCCGGCCCTCAAGAAGGCGAGCTGAGCGCCATGTCGGACAAGCAGATTGGCGATCTGATGCTGAAGGTCGACGACGTGTCGCTGTCGTTCGGCGGCGTGCGCGCGCTGAGCGACGTCAGCTTCGATCTGCGCCAGCACGAGATCCTCGCCATCATCGGCCCCAACGGCGCCGGCAAGAGCTCGATGCTTAACTGCATCAACGGCTTCTATCATCCGCAGCAGGGCAGCATCACCTACAAGGGCGTCACCCGTCAGGCGATGCGTCCGCACGAGGCGGCGAGCCAGGGCATCGCCCGCACCTTCCAGAACATCGCCCTGTTCAAGGGCATGACCACGCTCGACAACATCATGACCGGGCGGAACCTCAAGATGCGCACCGGCCTGCTGGCGCAGGCGCTCTACTGGGGTCCGGCGGTGAAAGAGGAAATCCGCGAGCGCGAGGCGGCCGAGCGCATCATCGACTTCCTCGAGATCCAGGCGATCCGCAAGACCCCGGTCGGCCGCCTGCCCTACGGCCTGCAGAAGCGCGTCGAGCTGGGCCGCGCGCTGGCCGCCGAGCCGGACCTGCTGCTGCTCGACGAGCCGATGGCCGGCATGAATCTCGAGGAAAAGGAGGACATGTGCCGCTTCATCCTCGACGTCAACGAGGAGTTCGGCACCACCATGGTGCTGATCGAGCACGACATGGGCGTGGTGATGGACATTTCCGACCGCGTCGTGGTGCTCGATTACGGCCGCAAGATCGCCGACGGCGCGCCCGACGAGGTCAAGCGCAACCAGGCGGTGATCGACGCCTATCTCGGCGTCAGCCACTAGGAGAACGCGATGGGTCCGTTTCTCGAGATCCTGATCGGCGGCCTGCTCACCGGCGTGCTCTATTCGCTGGTGGCGCTGGG
>JBFWZG010000092.1:0-5074 GCA_050185515.1 Reyranellaceae bacterium | reverse complement strand
AACTACATCTGGCTGATCGTGTGGACGGTGGCCGGGCTGGTGGCGCTGGTCGCCGGCATGATGTGGGGCGCCAAGCTCGGCGTGCAGTTCTCCCTTACCCTTGTGGCACTGAAAGCGCTGCCGGTGCTGATCCTGGGCGGCTTCACCTCGGTGCCCGGCGCCATCGTCGGCGGGCTGATCATCGGCGCCGGCGAGAAGCTGGCGGAAGTGTATTTCGGCTCGACCATCGGCGGCGGCATCGAGAACTGGTTCGCCTACGTGCTGGCGCTGGCCTTCCTGCTGTTCCGGCCGCAGGGGCTGTTCGGCGAACGCATCATCGAGCGCGTCTAGGGGAGAGGGCGGATGTTCTATCGCGAGGCCGGCCAGTACAAGACGAGCTACGTCGCCGATCAGCAGATCTTCCCGATCGCGCAGGACCGCTGGTTCGTGCTCGCCGCCATCGCCTTCGGCTTCCTGGTGGTGCCCTTCGTCGCCACCGACTACATGTTCACCGAGATCCTGATCCCGTTCCTCATCCTGTCGCTGGCGGCGATCGGCCTGAACATCCTGGTCGGCTATTGCGGCCAGGTGTCGCTGGGCACCGGCGCCTTCATGGCCGTCGGCGCCTACGCCGCCTACAATCTCTGGCTCCGCCTGCCCGAGATCAACAACCTCATCGTCGTCTTCCTGTTCGGCGGGCTGATGGCGGCGCTGGTCGGCATCCTGTTCGGCCTGCCCAGCCTGCGCATCAAGGGCTTCTATCTCGCCGTGGCCACCCTGGCGGCGCAGTTCTTCCTCGACTGGGTGTTCGCCCGCGTCGGCTGGTTCACCAACCATACGGCCTCGGGATCGGTCGCGGTCGGCGATCTCACCGTATTCGGCATCCTGATCGCCACGCCGTTCGACCGCTACATTCTGATTCTGGCCGTCGTCTGCGTGCTGGGCCTGCTGGCCAAGAATCTGGTGCGCGGCCATATCGGCCGCTCATGGATGGCGATCCGCGACATGGACATCGCCGCCGAGATCATCGGCATCCGGCCGCTGGTCGCCAAGCTGTCCGCCTTCGCGGTTTCGTCCTTCATGATCGGCGTCGCCGGCGCGATGTGGGGCTTCCTGCGGCTGGGCTCGTGGGAGCCGCTGGCCTTCGACATCAACCGCTCGTTCCAGATCCTGTTCATGGTGATCATCGGCGGACTGGGCTCGATGCTGGGCTCCTTCTTCGGCGCCGCCTTCATCGTGCTTACGCCGATCGTGCTGAACCAGATTCCGGGCTGGTTCGGCATCCCGATGTCGACGGCGCTGATCTCGCATATCGAGTTCATGGTGTTCGGCGCCATGATCGTGTTCTTCCTGATCGCCGAACCGCACGGGCTGGCGCGCCTGTGGGCGATCGCGAAGGAGAAGCTTCGCCTGTGGCCGTTTCCGCATTGAGGGCGGTTTGGCAGGCGCAGCACGGCCCTGAGCAACAAGACAGCAGAAGCTGTCGAAAAACGGAGGAGGAAACGATGAAGTTCAGATACACGATGGCGGGCGCCGCAGCGGCCCTCGCCTTCGGCCTGTCGCTGGCGACGCCGGCGCTGGCGCAGAACGAGCAGTTCCTGGCGGGGCTTGTTTACCGCACCGGCGCCTACGCGCCCAACGGCATTCCCTTCGCCAACGGCGTCGCCGATTACTACAACTACGTCAACGAAACCGGCGGCATCAACGGCGTGAAGATCGTCTACGAGGAATGCGAGACGGGCTACGCCACCGACCGCGGCGTCGAATGCTACGAGCGCCTGAAGAACAAGGGTCCGACCGGGACCGCTTTCGTCAATCCGCTGTCAACCGGCATCACCTTCGCGCTGACGGAGAAGGCGCCGGTCGACAAGATTCCCGTCATGTCGGTCGGCTACGGCCGCTCCGAATCGCGCGACGGCTCGGTGTTCCAGTGGAACTTCCCGCTGGTCGGCACCTACTGGACCGCCGCCGACCTCATCATCCAGCACATCGGCAAGATCAACGGCGGGCTGGACAAGCTGAAGGGCAAGAACATCGTTCTCGTCTATCACGACTCGCCCTACGGCAAGGAGCCGATCCCGCTGCTCACCAAGCGCGCCGAGATGCACGGCTTCAAGTTCACCGCCATGCCGGTGACCCATCCCGGCGTCGAGCAGAAATCGACCTGGCTGCAGATCCGCCAGAGCCGCCCCGACTACGTGCTGCTGTGGGGCTGGGGCGTGATGAACTCGACCTCGATCAAGGAAGCGGCCGCCGTCGGCTATCCGCGCGACAAGATGTACGGCGTGTGGTGGTCGGGCGCCGAGCCCGACGTGCTGCCGGCCGAGGACGGCGCCAAGGGCTACCATGCGGTGACCCTGCAGCACGGCGCCGGGCGCGACAAGGTGCATGACGGCATCAAGAAGGCGCTCTACGACAAGAACAAGGGTTCGACCAAATGGGAGGACACCGACGACGTGCTCTACAATCGCGGCCTGGTGACGGCCATGCTGGGCGTCGAGGCCCTGCGCACGGCGATGAAGAAGTTCGGCAACAAGCCGATGACCGGCGAGCAGGCGCGCTGGGGCCTGGAGAACCTCGACATCACCGCCGCGCGGCTCAAGGAGCTGGGCATGGACACCATGATGCGGCCGATCAAGATCTCCTGCGCCGACCATGAAGGCGCGCGCGCCGGCCGCATCCATACCTGGGACGGCAAGGAGTGGAAGTTCACCTCCGACTGGTACACCGCCGACGACAAGGTCCTTGCGCCGATGGTCAAGGAAGCGGCGGCCAAGTACGCCAAGGAGAAGAACATAACCCCGGCTTCCTGCAGCTAGGGCATGCAATGGCGCGGGCCGGCGGCATCATCGCCGGCCCGCGCCCCTTTTTCCGGAGAACGGCAATGAGCGTCATGGAGTCGACCCGGCCCGCCGCTTCGAACGCGCCGCTGCTGTCGGTCAACAACATCGAGGTCATCTATAACCACGTCATCCTGGTGCTGAAGGGCGTGTCGCTGTCGGTGCCCGAAGGCGGCATCGTGGCGCTGCTCGGCGCCAACGGGGCGGGCAAGTCGACGACGCTGAAATCGATCTCTACCCTGCTGCGCGTCGAGCGCGGCGAAGTCACCAAGGGTTCGATCACCTATGCCGGCGAGCGCATCGACCAGCTCTCCGCCAACGAGCTCGTGCGCCGCGGCGTCATCCAGGTGATGGAGGGCCGGCACTGCTTCGGGCATCTCACCGTCGAGGAGAACCTGCTGACCGGCGCCTTCATCCATGGCGGCAAGCGCCAGCAGATCGCCGAGGACCTCGAGAAGGTCTACACGTACTTCCCCCGCCTCAAGCAGCGCCGATCCAGCCAGGCGGGCTACACCTCCGGCGGCGAGCAGCAGATGTGCGCCATCGGCCGCGCGCTGATGAGCCGGCCGAAGATGATCCTGCTCGACGAGCCGTCGATGGGCCTGGCGCCGCAGCTGGTCGAGGAAATCTTCGAGATCGTTCGGGCGCTGAACGAGAAGGAGCGCGTCTCGTTTCTTGTGGCCGAACAGAACACCAACATGGCGCTGCGCTACGCCCATTACGGCTACATTCTGGAGACCGGCCGCATCGTGCTCGACGGCGAGGCCGCCGCCCTGCGCGAGAACGAGGACGTCAAGGAATTCTATCTCGGCGTCGCCGGCGACGGCCGCAAGAGCTTCCGCGACGTGAAGCACTATCGCCGCAGGAAGCGCTGGCTGTAGTTCGCTCGTCCCGGGCCTCTCATCACGTCATGCTGAGCGAAGCGAAGCATCTCGTTTCAATCCGCTAGACCCACATTGCTGAGAGAAGATCCTTCGCTTCGCTCAGGATCACTGGTTTGGGACATTCTTCCCCCTTGAGCCTCGTCCCGTCCCGCGCCAGAGTCCCCGGCACAGGGAAAACGCTTGAGAACGGGAGTTCCGCATCATGGCCGAGCATTTCGACGATCTGGAGACGCGCGATCCGCAGCAGCGCGAGGCCGCCCTGATGGCGGCGCTGCCGAAGCAGATCGCCCATGTGCTGGCCAACACCCCCTATTTCGCCGAGAAGTTCAAAGGCGTGAAGGCGGGCGACATCAACAGCCGCGAGGCGCTGGCGAAGCTGCCGGTGACGCGCAAATCCTCGCTGCTGGCGCAGCAGCGCAGCGCGCCGCCCTTCGGCGGCATGAACGGCGTGCCGATCGCGAAACTGGCGCATATCTACATGTCGCCCGGCCCGATCTTCGAGATGGATGCCGAGGGCCACGATTTCTGGCGCGGCGCGCGGGCGATGTTCGCCGCCGGCTTCCGCGCTGGCGACATCGTGCACAACACCTTCTCCTACCACCTGGTGCCGGCCGGGCTGATGATGGAATCGAGCGCCCGCGCCATTGGCTGCCCGGTGATTCCGGCCGGCGTCGGCAACACCGAGATGCAGCTCGACATCATCGAGCTGGTGAAGCCCTCCGCCTATGCCGGCACGCCGTCCTTCCTCAAGATCCTGCTCGACAAGGGCAAGGAGCTGGGCCGCGACGTGTCGTCCCTGAAGAAGGCGCTGGTCGGCGCCGAGGCGCTGCCGCCGTCGCTGCGCAAGGAGTTCATCGATCGCGGCGTCTTCACCCTGCAGTCCTACGGCACGGCCGATCTCGGCACCATCGCCTACGAATCGCAGGCCATGGAGGGGATGATCATCGCCGAGGACATCATCCTCGAGATCGTCCGTCCCGGCACCGACGATCCGGTGCCCGAAGGCGAGGTCGGCGAAGTCGTCGTCACCGCCCTCAATCCGGTCTATCCGCTGATCCGCTTCGGCACCGGCGATCTTTCCGCCATCCTGCCCGGGCGGTCGCCCTGCGGCCGCACCAATGGCCGGATCAAGGGCTGGATGGGCCGCGCCGACCAGCGCACCAAGGTCAAGGGCATGTTCGTGGACCCGGAGCAGGTCATCCAGGTCCAGAAGCGCCACGCCGAACTGGGCAAGGTGCGCCTCGTGGTCGACTGGCAGAACAAGGCCGACGTCATGACCCTCCATGCCGAGATCGCCAACGGCGGCTCGCCCGAACTCGCCACGACCATCGAAGGCACGATCCAGGCGGTCTGCAAGGTTCGCGGCAAGGT
>JBFWZG010000091.1:0-14662 GCA_050185515.1 Reyranellaceae bacterium | reverse complement strand
ACGGGAGGAACGCGCCGCACCGGGTCCGGCAGAACGCCGGTGCTTGCTCAGGTCGAAGTCTAGGAGCGGGCGCGGGCTATCGTCAATAGTCTGGAACGGTTCCAGACTATGAAACTGACTGCTGATTTCGTTGTATTTTTATTGCCGGTTGCGGACGCGGATGACGACGTCGACGCGCGCCACCTCGGTGCCGGCCGGCGCCTCCGGCAGGCTGGCGAGAACCACCGAGTCGCCGGGAATGTCGCGCAGCAGCCCGTCATTCTCGTGGAAGAAATGATGATGGTCGGAGGTGTTGGTATCGAAGTACGAGCGGCCATGCTCGACCACGACCTCGCGCAGCAGGCCGGCATCGGTGAACTGGTTCAGGGTGTTGTAGACCGTGGCCAGCGACACCCGGACGTTGTGGGCCTGCGCTTCGGCGTGCAGTTCTTCGGCCGAGAGATGCCGGTCGCCATGCCCGAACAGCAGGCGCGCCAAGGCCAGCCGCTGGCGCGTCGGCCGCAGCCCGGCGCTTCTCAGCCGCTCGATGACAGGCGCGAAAGTGCGATCGCTCAACATCCGTCTATAGATAGGGCCGGCCGGGCCAAAATGCAAAGCGGCTTGTACTGGGCGGCTCTCACCTCGGGCGGGCGGCGGCAGCGGCCGCCAGCCAGTAGGCGACGGCGCTCAGCAGTCCCAGACCCGTCAGCAGCCAGATGGCCAAGGTGTAATCGCCCTGCCAGTCCCATAGCAGCGCCACCAGCGGCGGGGCCATGGCGCGGGCGACGGTGGCGGGCATACTCAGCGCGCCGTTGACGGCGCCGAAACCTTCGGCGCCGAGGAACTCCACCACCGAGGCGCCGCGCACGATGGTCATCAGCCCGTTGCCGGCGCCATAGAGCAGCACGAAGACGTAGAGCCAGACGGTTTCGCCGTCGACCAGCAGCAGGGCGAGCAACGATACCGGCAGCAGGAGAACGGTGATCCGCCCCATCACCGACGTCGTCGCCCGTCGGCCCAGCACGAGCAGCAACAGACGGCCGGCGACCTGCGCCGGACCGATCAGCGCGATCGCCAGCAGCACCAGAGCCGTGCTCAGGCCGCGTTCGCCCAGCAGCGGCACGATGTGGAAGGTGACGGCCGTCACCGCCGCGCTCTGCGACAGCAGCGACAATGCCAGCAGCCAGAAGACTTTCTGGCGCAGCGCCAGCCGCAACGGAGATAGCGGCGGCGGGACGCGCGGCGCGGGATCGTCCGTCCGCGTGCGCGTCAGACTGCCTTTGGTGCCGCGCAGCAGCAGCGCATGGATGAAGATGCCGACCAGCACGTTGAAGCCGGCAAGCACCAGCAACGTGTCGCGCCAGCCCCACCAGTCGATGAAGACCTGCGTCGCCGGCATGAAGATGGTGCTGGCGAAGCCGGCGATCAGCGTCATGGTGGTGATGCCCAGCCGGTACTGGCCGCCGAGATTGGCGGTGATGACGGCGAAGGCGGGATCGTAGAGCGTCATCGAATGCACCAGGCCCAGGCCCAGCCAGAGCATGAAGAACACCGACAGGCTGTCGTTGACCGCCCAAACCACCAGCAGCGCCGCGCCGGCCAGCGAGCCCAAGGTCATGGGCCAGAAGCCGCCGCGCCGGTCGATCCAGCCGCCGACCAGAACGCTGGAGAACCCCGTGACGAGGAGGCCGCCCGACAGGGCGAGCGTCAGGTCGGTGCGCGACCAGCCCAGTTCGCGCTCCATAGGTTCGACGAACAGGGAGAAGCCGTAATAGAAGGTGCCCCAGGAGACGAGCTGGCCCACCGACATCAGCAGGACCAGGCGCCAGGGATGCGCGACGAGCGGAGGCTGCGGGGCAGACGACATCGGGAGGGCCTATGTTCGCCCGCGAGCGTAGGCCGGCCATTGCCGGGCGCAAAGAAAAAGCGCCGCTTGCGGGCGGCGCTTTCTGCAATCCTGCCGTGTCCGGTCAGTCGCCGGTGGTGATCCGGTCGACCAGTTCGCGCACCGTCGGAATGAAGCCGTTGCGGTAGAACGGGTCGGAGGCGAAGCGGTAGGCGTTGTGGCCGGCGAACATCAGCTGATTGTCCAGCTTCTCGCTGTGGCTGATCTCCTGCAGCGTCTTCTGGATGCAGAAGGAGCGGGGGTCGGCCTTCTTGCCGGTCGAGTAATTGTGCTCGGGCTGCTGCGACCAGTTGCTGAACAGGCACTGCGAGAGGCAGCCCATGCAGTTGATCTGGTCGGTGACGATTTCGCGCTCCTGCTCGGGCGTGACGAAGATCAGCGTCGTTTCCGGAGTGCGCATGGCGTGGGTGTAGCCTTCCGCGACCCAGGCCTCGGCGTGCTTCTTGTCTTCCGCCGTCAGGTAGACCATGCGGCCGCGCGCGCCGACCGGGAAGGGCGTGTTGTGCTCGCCGACCTCGTGCGCCGAATAGGCGACCTGCCGTTCGCTGCGCCCGCGCAGCTCTTCCATGAAGGGATTGTTGACCGCCGACGAATAGAAGCCGGTGGGGCTGAAGCGGTTGAGATAGACGTCGCCTTCCTTCAGGGTCAGCAGCCGCGCCTTCCAGGCCTCGGAGATCGGGCTTTCCTGCGTCAGCAGCGGTCGGGTGCCGAACTGGAAGGCGATCGGGCCGATCTCGGGATTGTCGAGCCAGTGCTCCCACTCGCGCAGGTACCAGACGCCGCCGGCCATCACCACCGGCGTCTCGGCGAGGCCGAACTCCAGCATCTGCTTGCGCAGCTCCGCGACGCGCGGGTAGGGATCCTCGGGATTGTTGGGATCCTCGCTGTTGGACAGCCCGTTATGGCCGCCGGCCAGCCAGGGATCCTCGTAGACCACGCCGCCCAGCCAGTCGCTGAACTTGTGGTAGGCGCGCTTCCACAGCGCGCGGAAGGCGCGGGCGGAAGACACGATCGGGTAGTAGTGCACCCCGTAGCGGGAGCAGATCTCGGCGATGCGATAGGGCATGCCGGCACCGCAGGTAACGCCGTGGATCAGCCCCTTGGCGCCTTCCAGCACGCCGATCAGGATGCGCTCGGCGCCGGCCATCTCCCACAGGATGTTCATGTGGATGCGGCCCTGGCCGCCGGACGCCTCGTGCGCGATGCGGGCCTGGGTGATGCCGCCCTGGATGCCGAAGGCGATCAGCTCCTCGTGGCGCTCGCGCCGCGTCTTGCCCTTGTAGATCTGCGGAATGACGCGGCCGTTCTCGTCGTAGGAATCGGCGTTGACGCCCGAGAAGGTGCCGACGCCGCCGGCCAGCGCCCAGGCGCCCGAACTCTGCCCGTTGGAGACGGATATGCCCTTGCCGCCTTCGACCAGCGGCAGCACTTCCTTCCCTGAGATGATCAGAGGACGCAATGATTTCATCGCCTGAGCCTTAAACTCCGTTCGAGCCGATATTCCGTGTCGCGGCGGTTATCCGCCTGGCTCGCGCTTCCCCCGCGAACGGCCGGAAGCAATCCCAACCCTGTTGCGCCCTATATAGGCGCTTTCGTCTCCGCGCACCACCCGCGGGGGCGGCAAAACGGACCGGCCGGCCCCTTGCGGGACCGGCCGGCCGATCGTCGGTTTCGCGCGGAAATCCGCGCAGAATCAGTTGGCCGCCTGGGTCTCGGGGGCGGGCTTGGCCGAGATGTCCTCGCCGGTGGCCTGATCGACCGCCTTCATCGACAGCTTGACCTTGCCGCGGTCGTCGACGCCCAGCACCTTGACCTTCACCACGTCGCCCTCGTTGACCACGTCGGTTACCTTGCCGACGCGCCGCGGCGCCAGCTCGGAGATGTGGACGAGGCCGTCGCGGGCGCCGAGGAAGTTCACGAAGGCGCCGAAATCGACGACCTTCACGACCTTGCCGGAATATATCACGCCCACTTCGGGTTCGGCGACGATGCCTTTGATCCAGTCGATCGCCGCCTGGCCGGCCTTGGCGTCGACCGCCGCCACCTTCACGGTGCCGTCGTCCTCGATGTCGATCTTGGCGCCGGTGGTCTCGGTGATCTCGCGGATCACCTTGCCGCCGGTGCCGATGATCTCGCGGATCTTGTCCTTCGGCACGTTGATGACGGTGATGCGCGGGGCGTTCTCGTTGACGCCTTCGCGGGCCGCCGACAGGCCCTTGGCCATTTCGCCGAGGATGTGCTTGCGGCCCTCGCTGGCCTGATGCAGCGCCACCTTCATGATCTCCTCGGTGATCGAGGTGATCTTGATGTCCATCTGCAGGGCGGTGACGCCCTTCTCGGTGCCGGCGACCTTGAAGTCCATGTCGCCGAGGTGGTCCTCGTCGCCCAGGATGTCGGACAGCACCGCGAAGCGGTCGCCTTCCTTGATCAGGCCCATGGCGATGCCCGCCACCGGCCGCACCAGCGGCACGCCGGCATCCATCATCGACAGCGACGAGCCGCAGACGGTGGCCATCGACGACGAGCCGTTCGACTCGGTGATCTCCGACACGATGCGGATCGTGTAGGGGAAGGCGGTCTTGGCCGGCAGCAGCGGGCGCACGGCGCGCCAGGCCAGCTTGCCGTGGCCGATCTCGCGTCGACCGGGAGGCGCCATGCGACGCACTTCGCCGACCGAATAGGACGGGAAGTTGTAGTGCAGCATGAAGTTCTCGCGGTACTCGCCTTCGAGCGCGTCGATGATCTGCTCGTCCTGGCCGGTGCCCAGCGTGGTCACCACCAGCGCCTGGGTCTCGCCGCGGGTGAACAGCGCCGAGCCGTGGGCGCGCGGCAGCACGCCAACCTCGCTGACGATCGGGCGGATGGTCTTGGTGTCGCGCCCGTCGATGCGCAGGCCGGTGTCGAGGATGGCGTTGCGCACCACGTCGGCCTCGAGGTCCTTGAAGGCCTCGGAGACCAGCGGCGCGGCGGCCGCGTCATCGGCGAACAGCGCCTTGGCCTGCGTCTTGACCGCCGAGATCTTCTCCTGGCGCGCCTGCTTGACGCGTTCGCCGTAGGCCTCGACCAGCGGCGCGGTCATTTCGGCCTTCAGGCGGCTGCGGACGGTCTCCATGCCCGGTGCCGGGCTGGGCAGCGGCCACGGGTCCTTGGCGCATTTCTCAGCCAGCTCGATGATGGCGTCGATCACCGGCTGGAACGCCTTGTGGCCGAACATGACGGCGCCCAGCATCACGTCCTCGGGCAGCTCCTGCGCCTCGGACTCGACCATCAGCACGCCGTCCTTGGTGCCGGCGACGACCAGGTCGAGGGCGGAGTTCGGCATCTCGTCGAGCTGCGGGTTGAGCTTGTACTCGCCGCCGATATAGCCGACGCGCGCGCCGCCGATCGGCCCCAGGAAGGGCACGCCCGAAATCGTCAGCGCGGCGGAGGTGCCGATCAGCGCCACGATGTCGGGATCGTTCTCCATGTCGTGGCTGAGCGTCGTGCAGACGATCAGCGTCTCGTTGCGGAAATCGGGGTGGAACAGCGGCCGGATCGGCCGGTCGATCAGGCGGGAGGTCAGCGTCTCTTTCTCGGAGGGACGGCCTTCACGCTTGAAAAAGCCGCCGGGAATCTTGCCGGCGGCGAAAGTCTTCTCCTGGTAGTGCACGGTCAGCGGGAAGAAATCGAGCCCGGGCTTGGGCTGCTTCTCGGCGACCACGGTGGCCAGCACGGTGGTCTCGCCGTAGGTGCACATAACGGCGCCATGCGCCTGGCGGGCGATCTTGCCGGTTTCCAGCACCAGCTTGCGGCCGCCCCACATCAGTTCCTTGCGATGAACGTTGAACATTGTCTTTTCCATCCTTCCTATTGTCGGACGCTGCCGCGCACCGTGCGCGCAGGCCCGCCTGAACGGCCCCATGCCCTTCAGGACCGACCCTTCATGCGTACTGCCTTCAGCGGGTCGGCGTTGCTGCATATAACCGAAGGCCGCCAGCGTAGTCGCCTGGCGGCCCGGTCTTCTTCCGTCGGTCGGCGCTAGCGGCGCAGCCCCAGACGGTCGATCAGCTTCTCGTAGCGCTGCGCGTCCTTCTTCTTCAGATAGTCGAGCAGGCGCCGGCGCTGGCTGACCATCTTGAGCAGCCCGCGACGCGAGTGGTGATCCTTGTTGTGGCCCTTGAAGTGCTCAGTGAGGTTCTTGATGCGCTCGCTGAGAATGGCGACCTGGACCTCCGGCGACCCGGTGTCGCCGGCCTTGGTGGCGTATTCGTTGACCAGTTCGGTCTTACGCTCCGCTGTAACCGACATCGCAATACTCCTTGATCATGGGTTGATGACGCGCACCGGGCGGATTTCGCCGCCTTCGCCTCGCACCAGCGCCACCAGCCGATCGCCCGACATGGCCCGCATCGGAGCGGCGCCGTCGGCGGCCTGGGGAACGCTGTCGCGGAGCCCGGTACGGAGCATCGGCAGAGACTGGCCCATACGCAGGCGGGCCGCCTCGTCCTCGGTGACGGCCAGTGCCGGGATGTCGTCCAGCACGGTCTCGACCGGGAGCAGATGCTCAAAGCGGGCCGGAATATGCCCCAGCCCTTCCAGCTTTGCCAGCGAAATAGCCCGTTCCTCGCCGAACGGCCCCACCCGCGTTCGCCGCAGGGCGGCGACATGGCCGACGCTGCCCAGCGCCAGGGCGATATCGCGCGCCAGCGACCGGATATAGGTGCCCTTGCCGCAATCGACCACGAAATCTGCGGTATCCGGGTTGGGTCGACCGACCCGCTGCAGACGGTAAATCTCGACCGGGCGGGGCTTCAGTTCGACTGGCTGGTCGGCCCGGGCCAGCTGATAGGCCCGTTTCCCGTCGATTTTCAGGGCCGAGAACGCCGGCGGCATCTGCTCGATCCGGCCGGTGAAGCGACCCAGAATGGCGTCGATGGCGGCATCGTCGGGACGCCAGTCGCTGGTCGCAACCGGCTTGCCCTCGGCGTCGTCGGTATCGGTCTGAACGCCGAACTTCAGGGTGAATTCGTAGCTCTTGCGCCCGTCCATGACGAGGCCGACCGTTTTGGTGGCTTCGCCGAAGGCCAGCGGCAGCACGCCGCTGGCCAGCGGATCGAGCGTGCCGCCATGCCCCAGTTTCGCGGCATTGAAGGCGCGGCGGGCGATGGCGACGGCCCTGGCGGAACTGATGCCCGCCGGCTTGTCCAGCACCAGCCAGCCGTCGACGCGATCGCCTTTGCGCTTGCGCGCCATCAGCGGTGCTTGCCGCTGCCGCCGCTGACGTCCTCGCCACGGTCCTCGCCGCCGGCTTCCCCGGCCGCCTCGGTGTCCCCGTGCGGCTCCAGATCGCGCGCCACTTCCGGGTCGTGCAGCAGCCGGTCGATGCGGGCGGCGTGATCGAACGAGCGGTCGAGCTCGAAGCGGATCTCCGGCGCGAAGCGCAGGTCGATCATCTTCGCCAGCCGGTTGCGGAAATACGGCGCGGCGCGGCGCATGGCGGCCAGCACCTCCTCGGCGTGCTCGCCGCCCAGTGGCACGACGAAGGCCAGCGCGTTGCGCAGGTCGGGGCTGACGTCGACCATGGTGACGGTGATGCGCGCCTCGCGCAGCACCGGATCGCGCATGTCGCCGCGCTCGAGCAGCTCCGCCAGGCCGTGGCGCAGCTCCTCGCCGACGCGCAGCTGGCGTTGCGAATGTTCGCGATTGCGTTGTCTGCTCATGGGTCCGGCCTCCGTCGGCTAGAGCCCGGCGGCCGTTCCGCCGCCGGGCAGGCTCGGTCCTTCTCGCGCGCGACTAGAGCGTCGCGGCGACCTGTTCGACATCGAAGCATTCGATCACGTCGCCGACCTTGATGTCGTCGTAGTTCTCGAACGCCATGCCGCACTCGAAGCCGTTATTGACCTCGCGCACCTCGTCCTTGAAGCGCTTGAGCGTCTTGAGCGAACCCTCGTGGATGACGACGTCGTCGCGCAGCAGCCGCACCTTGGCGCCGCGCTTGACGCTGCCTTCGGTGACGTAGCAGCCGGCGACGGTGCCGACCTTGGTGATGCGGAACACCTGGCGGATCTCCGCGGTGCCGAGGAAGTTCTCCTTGTAGGTCGGGTCGAGCAGGCCCGCCATCAGGTTCTTCACGTCGTCGGTGACGTTGTAGATGATCGAGTAGTAGCGGATGTCGACCTTGTCGCGCTTCGCCATCTCGCGCGCCTGCGGATTGGCGCGCACGTTGAAGCCGATGATCAGCGCGTTCGACGCCTTGGCCAGCGTCACGTCCGACTCGTTGACGCCGCCCACGCCCTTGTGCAGCACGCGCACCTGGACGTTGTCGGTCGCCAGCTTGGAGAGAGCGCCCTCGATCGCCTCGACCGAGCCCTGCACGTCGCCCTTGATGACGACCGGCAGTTCCTTGGCCGAGCCTTCCTTGATGTCCTTGAGCATCTGCTCCAGCGACGAGCGGCCGGTGGTGACGACCTGCAGCCGGTCGCGCCGCTGGCGGAACTCGGCGATCTCGCGGGCGCGCGCCTCGGATTCGACGACCACCATGTCGTCGCCCGCCGCCGGCGTACCCTGCAGGCCGAGCACCTCGACCGGCATGGACGGACCGGCGCCCGTCAGCGTGTTGCCGCGATCGTCGAGCATGCGCCGCACGCGGCCCCACTGGCTGCCGGCGACCAGGATGTCGCCCGGCTTCAGCGTGCCGCGCTGCACCAGCATGGTGGCGACCGGGCCGCGGCCCTGCTCGAGCTTGGCCTCGATCACGACGCCGCTGGCCTGGCGATCGGGATTGGCGCGCAGTTCGAGAACTTCGGCCTGTAGCAGGATCGCCTCTTCCAGCTTGAGCAGGTTGAGCCGCTCCTTGGCCGAAACCTCGACGTCCTGCACGTCGCCGCCCAGGCTTTCGACCTGCACCTCGTGCTGCAGCAGTTCGGTGCGCACGCGCTGCGGATCTGCCGAGGGCTTGTCGATCTTGTTGATGGCGACGATCAGCGGCACCTTGGCCGCTCGGGCGTGATGAATGGCCTCGACCGTCTGCGGCATGATGCCGTCGTCGGCAGCGACCACCAGCACCACGATGTCCGTCGCCTTGGCGCCGCGGGCGCGCATGGCGGTGAAGGCTTCGTGGCCCGGCGTGTCGAGGAAGGTGATCTTGGCCTGCGACGGCAAGGTCACCTGGTAGGCGCCGATATGCTGGGTGATGCCGCCGGCTTCCTTGGCCGCGACGTCGGTCTCGCGCAGGGCATCGAGCAGCGAGGTCTTGCCGTGGTCGACGTGGCCCATGATGGTCACCACCGGCGGCCGCGGCTGCAGCTGGGCGGCGGTGTCCTGCTCGCCTTCGATGCCGATCTCGACGTCGGCCTCGGTGACGCGCTTGAAGGTGTGTCCGAACTCCGAAACGATCAGCTCGGCGGTGTCGGCATCGATGTTCTGGTTGATCGTCACCATGACGCCCATCTTCATCAGCGACTTGATGACGTCGGCGCCGCGCACCGCCATGCGGTTGGCCAGTTCCTGCACCGTGATGGTCTCGGGAATGGTCACCTCGCGCACGAATTTCTGCTGCGACTGGCCATCCTCGCCCATGCTCTGCTTGCGCTGGCGCTCCATGGCGCGGCGCTGGGCGGCCAGCGAGCGCACCCGGATGTCGTCATCGCCGGAGATGGCGCGCTGCACGTCGATCTTCTGGCCGCGGCGCTTGGGCTCCTCGCGGCGTCCCAGCACCGGCCGCTTGATCTCGGGCTTGAGGCCGCGCTTGGGAGCGGCGGGCTCCTCGGGCTCGATCAGTTCGGCGGCGCGGCGGGCGGCCGGGCTGGCCGGCGGGGCGGCCTGCAGGCGCTTCTGCACCTGCTCCTCGGCCTTCTTCTTGGCCTCGGCCTCGGCCTTCTTGCGCGCCTCTTCCTCGGCGGCGCGGCGGGCGGCTTCCTCGCGCTCGGCGGCCTGGCGCTTTTCCTCCTCCTGGCGGCGGGCGGTCTCCTCGATGGCGCGCTGGCGGGCGATCACCGCGTCGCGCTTGGAGCCTTCCAGCGCCTTGGCGCGGGCCTGCTTCTCCTCGTCGGTCAGCGCGCGCAGCACGATGCCCTGGCGGCCGCCCGAGCGAGCCGCGCCATCGCCGCTCCTGGCCGGCGTATCGGCCGCGCGCGCGCGCAGCGTGGCACCACCGGTGGAGCGCGCGGGCTTCGGCGCGGGAGCTTCGGCCGCCGGCGCTTCCGCCGCAGGCGATGCAGCACCAGTCGTGGCGCCGGCGACGCGCTTCTTCTTGACCTCGACGGTCACCGCCTTGGTCCGCCCGTGCGAGAACTTCTGGCGCACGAGGCCCTGCTCGGTCTTGGGCCGCAGCTCGAGCTTGCCGGCGCCGGACAGGGTCAGCGGTTTGGTCGGTTTGGTTTCTTTGGTATCGCTCATCTGAACCCTATTCTACACCTGTTCTTCGGGCGCTGTCGGCAGGCCGCGCAGGCCCTTCAGACGCGCCGCATCGATTTCAAGCCGCTGCGCCAGCCGCCCCGGCGCGACGGCGACGTACACCGCCTGGTCGCGGGCGAAGGCGACGCCCAGTTCAAACGCCGCCATCGCCTCCACGACGGCGAGGCCGCGGCCCATCGCCTGCGCCCTGGCGCGCGCGTCGCGCCCGGCATCGCTGGCCAGCAGCAGCAGTCCCGCCCGCCCCTGCGCGACGAACTCCTGCACCTTGTCGTGGCCCGCCACGGCCTGGCCGGCGCGGCGCGCCAGGCCCAGCCCGTCGATCATGCGCTGCAGCAGCAGGCCCTGCAGGCGCGTCACCAGATCGTCGGGCACGATCACCCTGGCGCGGGCGGCGCGGGCGAACAGCCCCTTCGCCGCCACCTTCTCGATCGCCGCGCGCTCGGCGCTGACCCACATGCCGCGTCCGGGCAGCCGGCGTTCGACATCCGGGGTCAGCGTGCCGTCGGGCGCCACCACGAAACGGATCAGCCGTTCCGGCGGCAGGCTTTCGCCGGTCGCCAGACAGCGGCGCAGGCTCGGGGCGGCCTGCGCCGCCGCCTGCGTTTGGTCCGCCATGGTTGCGCTCTGCATCAAAGCCGCGTCTCTCCTACTGCTCCGCCGTTTCCGCTTCCGGCTCTTCCTCGTCGGGGAACCAGCCGGCGGCGCGGCGCGCGTTCATGATGATCTCGTTGGCCTGCTCCTCGCTCAGCTCGAGCGCCGGCAGCAGCTCGCGCAGCTCGTCGCTGGCGAGATCGGCCAGGTCGTCCATCGTCTTGACGCCGCCCTGTCCCAGCAGCACCAGCGACTGCTTGTCGAACACCTCGATGGCGGCGATCTCGTCGGTGACGCCCAGCTCCAGGCGTTCCGCCTCCAGCCGCTCGTCGCGCTCCTGGATGAAGCTCTGGGCGCGCCGCTGCAGCTCGCCGGCGATGTCCTCGTCGAAGCCCTCGATCGAGGTCAGGTCCTCGAGCGGTACCAGGGCGACGTCCTCGACCGAGGTGAAGCCTTCGGCCACCAGCAGATGGGCAATGACCTCGTCGACGTCCAGCGCTTCCTTGAATTCTTCCGAGCGCTGCTTCATCTCGGCCTGGCGGCGCTCCGATTCCTCGGCCTCCGTCATGATGTCGATGTCCCAGCCGGTCAGCTGCGAGGCCAGGCGCACGTTCTGGCCGCGCCGGCCGATGGCCAGCGACAGCTGCTCGTCGGGCACCACCACCTCGATGCGCTCGTTCTCCTCGTCGAGCACGACCTTGGAGACTTCCGCCGGCGCCAGCGCGTTGACGACGAAATTGGCCTGGTCGGCCGACCACGGAATGATGTCGATCTTCTCGCCCTGCAGCTCCTGCACCACCGCCTGAACGCGGCTGCCGCGCATGCCGACGCAGGCGCCCACGGGATCGATGCTGCTGTCGTGGCTCAGCACCGCGATCTTGGCGCGGCTGCCGGGATCGCGCGCCACCGCCTTGATCTCGATGATGCCGTCGTAGATTTCCGGCACTTCCTGGGCGAACAGCTTGGCCATGAACTGCGGATGGGTGCGCGACAGGAAGATCTGCGGCCCGCGCTGCTCCTCGCGCACGTCGTAGATATAGGCGCGCACCCGGTCGGACGGGCGGAACACCTCGCGCGGGATCAGCTCGTCGCGGCGGATGATGGCCTCGGCGCGGCCGCCCAGATCGATGATGACGTTGCCGAAATCGACGCGCTTGACCGCGCCCGAGACGATTTCGCCGACGCGGTCCTTGAACTCGGCGTACTGGCGCTGGCGCTCGGCCTCGCGCATGCGCTGGGTGATGACCTGCTTGGCGGTCTGGGCGGCGATGCGGCCGAAATCGATCGGCGGCAGCGCGTCGGTCAGGAAATCGCCGACTTGCGCGTCCGGATTGCGCCGCTGCGCCTCCTTGAGCGAGATCTGCGTCGCCTCGTTCTCGACGTGGTCGACCACTTCCTGGTAGCGCAGCAGGCGGATGTCGCCGTTCTTGCGGTCGATCTCGGCCCGGATGTCGTGCTCGAGGCCGTATTTGGAGCGGCCGGCCTTCTCGATCGCCGTCTCCATCGCCTGCAGCACCTGCTCGCGGTCGATGCTTTTCTCTCTCGCGACGGCGTCGGCCACCTGCAGCATCTCGATACGGGGCATTTCCGCCGCGACTGAAACCTTCGTCGCCATGATATTCTCCAGCGCCTCTATTGTGCCTGATGGGCCGCCAACAGCTCGTCGGTCAGCACCAGTTTCGCCCTTACGATCGCGTCGAACGGTATGACCGCCGCCGCGCCGTCGTCCAAAATCACCGTCACCGCCTGGTCGGCCACGCCTTTCAGCGTCCCGACGAAGCGTTTGCGCCCGTCGACCGGCGCGTCGCACTCGATGCGCGCGCGGAAACCCGCGAAGCGCGCGAAATCCCGCTCCTTGACCAGCGGCCGGTCGATGCCCGGCGAGGAAACCTCCAGCCGGTACGGACCGGAAATCGGGTCCTCGACCTCCAGCAGCGCCGAAACCGTGCGGCTGATCTCGGCGCAGTCCTCGACCGTCATCGCCGCAGCGTCGCGCCGCTCGGCCATAACCTGCAGGGTCACGGCCTGGCCGCCCGCCACCATCACGCGCACGACGTCGTAGCCCATCGCCTCCACGGCGGGAGCGATCAGCGCCTCGATCCGCGCGGCCTGTTCCTGACCTGCTCTCAACGACCCTCGCATCGACCGAAATCGGACGGTCCGGCCCCTTATGTCGGCTCCAAAAGCGAAGGGTGGGCTTTTGGCCCACCCTTTGATTTTGGGGCCCGGAGGTGACCGAACCCTATGTTGGGCAAGGGTTTAGGGCAAAGAACCGCAGCGCGCAAGCTGATTCTGGCCGCCGCCCGGCGGGACGGGAAACGGCAACGGAGTCAGGCGCCTGAGGGGCCGGTCCGGGGCCGCCGGCGCAGCCGCAGAAACATCGGCACCCGCCCATGGGCCAGCGCCTTGCGCTCGTAGCGGGTCTGCGGCCAGTCGGCCGGGCGCTGCTTCCAGTCGGCGGCGCGCTCGGCCAGCCACTCGAATTCGGGGTGCCGGCAGGCGTGTTCGACCATCCAGGGCTGGTAGGAGGGATCGTCGGTGGCGCAGCGCAGTTCCGCGCCGTCCTTCATTGCCCGCGCCAGCAGATCGAGCGTCGGCCGCGCCACGAAGCGGCGCTTGTGATGGCGCAGCTTGGGCCAGGGATCGGGAAACAGGATGAAGACGCGCCCCAGCGACGCCTCGGGCAGCGCCTTGATCAGCAGCCGCGCGTCGTCGGCCAGGAAGCGCACATTGTCCAGCCCGCGCTGCTCGGCCCCGGCCATGGCGCGCGCCAGCCCGTTGACGAAGGGCTCGCAGCCGATCAGGCCGATATCGGGATTGTTCTCCGCCTGCCACAGCAGATGCTCGCCGGCGCCGAAGCCGACCTCGAGCCAGATCGCCCGCTTGCCGGGAAAAATCGCGGCGGGATCGAGCCTCTCGCCCTCTGCCGGCGGCTGGATGGCGCGCTCGCGCAGGGAGCGTTCGAGAACCTCCTCCTGCCCCGCCCGCAATTTCTTGCCCTTGCGCCGACCGTAAAGCGTCCGGCGGCGCGAGGCGTGTTCGGGAGATTCGCTGGGTACCATATCCGCTTATGTAGGTCCGCAATTGAGCGCGCAGTCTCTAATGCTGCCGATCGTGAAAACGGCATTTGCCGTCGCCATAGTGAATAGCAAAAGAGAAACGAATGATAACCAAGTTATCCATTTCGCTGTTCTGCGTCGTTCTATGCGCGCGAGAATTTCTGCAATCACAACTGCAAACGCGCCCGCCAACGGAATTAGTGGAATCAGCCAGTCGTTTGGCGCTGGTTTTGGTGGCAGTCCCACGTCTTTCAGAAGCTCAAACCACAGCCACGCCTCAATCAGCCAACCCGCCAGAAGAATGATCCGCAATACGAGGATCATTCGACATCTCACATCCACACTTCGATCAGCCGCGGGCCCTTTTCCGTCAGGGCCGTCTTCAGCGCCTTGACGAGCTGGTCGCAGTCGGCGACGCGCACGGCGTCGACGCCAAGGCCTTTGGCGATCTGCACCCAATCGGGATCGGGCCGGTCCAGCGTCAGCATGTCGATCGCCTTGGGTCCGGGATTGCCGGCGCCGACGCCGGCCAGCTCGCCGCGCAGGATGGCGTAGGAGCGGTTGGCGAAGATCACCGTGACGATGTCGAGCTTCTCGCGCGCCATAGTCCACAGCGACTGCATCGTATAGAAGGCGCTGCCGTCGCCCGACAGGCAGATCACCTTGCGATCGGGCGCGGCGACCGCGGCGCCGATCGACACCGGCATGGAAAAGCCGATCGAGCCGCCCATGT
>JBFWZG010000090.1:1727-14749 GCA_050185515.1 Reyranellaceae bacterium | reverse complement strand
GAGCGGTCGGTATGGCCGGTCAGCTGGATGCGCGAGACGTTGCCGGCCTTGGCGGCGGCGGCGGCCTCGGTGATCACCCGCTGCGCGTCGGCGGTGATGTTGGAGCGGTCGAAGTCGAAGAAGACCAGGAAGTTCTTCTTCGGCACCGGCGCCGGCGCGGGCGGCGGGGCTGCGGCGGCGACCGGGGTCGCCGAACCGAACGTCGCCGTCAGGCGCACGAACGGGCCGTGGAAGATGTAGTCCGAGCGCGACTTGGTGAAGCCGGAACCGGTATAGGCCGCCGACTTGGTGCCGGCGCCCCAGAAGCCTTCGGCGCGGTAGCCGGCCTGCAGGGCGACGGCGGTGCCGGTGCCGGCGCCGAACTGGTAGCCCAGGCCGAGCTCGCCTTCGGCGTTGGGCACCATCTTAGACTTGCTCTTGCGCTTGCTGGAGAAGGTCGAGGTGGAGATCGTCGTGATCGATCGCGCGGTCGCCTTCTCCTTGTGCTTGCCGAACAGCAGCGCGCCCGCCACGCCGCCGAAGAGGTGGAAGCCGCCATTGCCCAGAGCGAACTGGCCGTTGACGCCGATGCGCGGGCCGACGCCCCAGTAAGTGGTCTTGCGCTTGCCCCGATAGAGGGTCGTCGAGGTTCCGCCGCCGCTGAAGGAAACCGCCGTCGTCTCCGACGTGGCGCGCTGGCTGAAATCGGCGAAGCGCACGCCGCCGAACAGGCGGATCGACGACTTGCCCATCTGCCAGTTGTAGCCGGCCTCGAAGTCGGCGACGTAGTAGTCGAGCTTGACCTTGAGCTCGGTCGATGCCGCCGAGCCGGTGCTGGTCGCCGTGAAGGTGGTGGCGTCGGCGCTCTTCTTGCCCTTGAGCCATCCGCCGGACAGGCCGACCCCGATATCCCAGTTGTTGTTGAAGCGGTAGCCCAGCATGGCCTTGCCGCCCCAGCCGTCGTCGGCGCGCTCCTTGACCACCGGCGTGAGCAGGGTGGTGCCATATTCGTCGGTGTCGTAGTTGGCCGATTTGCCGCCCTCGTTCATCAGGTAGCGGCCCTCGAGCGAGAGGTAGAAGCCCGGGCCGGCGCTGTACATCTGCGCGTTGGCGGAGTCGGGATAGGCGACGGCGAGAGCCGACAGCGCGACGCCGGACATCAGCGCCAGACGGAATTTCGAAAGCTTCATGCAACCCCCTGAACAGGCAAAACCCGGCCAACCGGACCGGAGTGAAGTGGGCCGCATCCTACGCAAGGACCTTTCTCAGGCAAACCCTGCAAACGGCTGAGGCAACGTTGTTTTTCAGTATTGTGGTGGGCCGGCAACATTGCCGACGCGTACGGTGCATGCAAAAAGGCGGTTCTTTCGGACCGCCCTTCGTGTTCGAAGTCTTGAGGCTGCTTACAGCAGGATCTCGACGCGGCGGTTCTGCGGTTCGCGCACGCCGTCGGCGGTCGGCACCAGCGGCTGGCTTTCGCCGCGGCCGATGACCGCGATCGAGGCTGCCGGGATGCCCTGGCGGATCAGCGCCTGCTTGACCGCCTCGCCGCGACGCAGCGACAGGGCCATGTTGTACTGGTCCGAGCCGGAGCGGTCGGTATGGCCGGTCAGCTGGATGCGCGAGACGTTGCCGGCCTTGGCGGCGGCGGCGGCCTCGGTGATCACCCGCTGCGCGTCGGCGGTGATGTTGGAGCGGTCGAAGTCGAAGAACACCAGGAAGTTCTTCTTCGGCACCGGCGCCGGGGCCGGTGCCGGCGGCGGGGCGGCGGCGACCGGGGTGGCCGCGCCGAACGTCGCCGTCAGGCGCACGAACGGGCCGTGGAAGATGTAGTCGGTGCGCGGGCCGGTAACTCCCGCCGCGGTAAAGGAGGGCGACTTGGTGCCCGCGCCCCAGAAACCCTCGGCGCGATAGCCGGCCTGCAGGGCGACGGCCGTGCCGGTGCCGGCGCCGAACTGGTAGCCCAGGCCGAGCTCGCCTTCGGCGTTGGGCACCATCTTAGACTTGCTCTTGCGGGTGCTGCTGAAAGTCGACGTCCCGAACGTTCCGATAAAGCGGGCGTCCGCCTTTTCCTTGTGCTTGCCGAACAGCAGCGCGCCGGCCAGGCCGCCGAAAAGGTGGAAGCCGCCGCCGCCCAGGGCGAACTGGCCGTTGATGCCGATGCGCGGGCCGATGCCCCAGTAGGTCGTCTTGCGCTTCGATGGGCCGAAACCTGTGGCCGATGTCCCCCCGCCGCCCGTGAAGGTGAAGACCGTAGTTGCGCCGCTGGCCCGCTGGCTGAAATCGGCGAACCGCACGCCGCCGTAGACCCGGACGGACGATTGACCCATCTGCCAGTTGTAGCCGGCCTCGAAATCGGCGACGTAATAGTCGAGCTTGACCTCCAGCTCGGTCCCGATACCGATTCCGGAGCTGGTCGCAGTCAGGGTCGTCGCCAGATCGCTCTTCCGGCCCTTGAGCCAGCCACCTGACAGGGCAAGCCCAACGTCCCAGTTGTTGCCGAAGCGGTAGCCCAGCATGGCCTTGCCGCCCCAGCCGTCGTCGGCCCGCGCCTTGACGATGGGCGAGAGCAGGCCGGTGCCGTATTCGTCGGTGTCGTAGTTGGGCGACTTGCCGCCCTCGTTCATCAGGTAGCGGCCCTCGAGCGAGAGGTAGAAGCCGGGGCCGGCGCTGTACATCTGCGCGCCGGCGGAGTCGGGATAGGCGACGGCAAGTGCCGAGAGCGCGACGCCGGACATCAGCGCCAGTCTGAACTTGGCGAGCTTCATTGGTCCCCCATCTGAAATACCGCGAAAGGCAATCGGCCGCGGCTAAGAATCGACGGCATCCTAGAGGGGGCGCCTGTTCCGGAGAATGCCCAAACGGCGCGGTGGGAATCTTTTGCCGCGGAGTGACCGCAACGCCACAAGCCCGGTCGGGCGGAACGAAAAGGGGCGGCCCTTGCGGGCCGCCCCTCTGATCGGATTAGCGATCCCGACGATCAGCCGAGCACGATCTCGACGCGCCGGTTCTGCGGCTCGCGCACGCCGTCGGCGGTCGGCACCAGCGGCTGGCTTTCGCCGCGGCCGATGATGCTGATCGAGTTGGCCGGGATGCCCTGGCGGATCAGCGCCTGCTTCACCGCCTCGCCGCGACGCAGCGAGAGGGCCATGTTGTACTGGTCCGAGCCGGAGCGGTCGGTGTGGCCGGTGAGCTGGATGCGGGCGACGTTGCCCTGCTTGGCCGCGTTGGCCGCGTCGGTGATCACGCGCTGCGCGTCGGCGGTGATGTTCGAGCGGTCGAAGTCGAAGAACACGATGAAGTTCTGTCGCGGCTGGGCGGCCGGCGGCGGAGTTGGAGCGGCAACGGCCGGCTTCGGCGCCAGTCGCGGCGGCGCGCCGAAATTGTAGGTCGCGCGCACGAACGGGCCGTGCATGAAGCGGTCGCCGGAGGAATTGCCGTCCGAGTTGAGCGCGGTGCGGTCGGCGACGCCGTCCCAGTAGTCGGCGCGATAGCCGGCGCCGATGGTGAAGTTGGACGCCACCTCGTAGCCGACGCCCAGTTCGCCGTCGATCTGCCACACGTCGGCGCCCTTCTTGTCGTTGCCGAAGAAGGAGCTGTTCTCCTTCATCTTGCCGAACAGATAGGAGCCCGATGCGCCGCCGAAGATCGAGAAGGCGCTGTCGCCGATGCGATACGAGCCGTCGAAGCCCAGCCGCGGGCCGACGCCCCACCAGTCGTTCTTCTGCGTCTGGCCGAAGCCCTTGGCCTTATGGTCGAACTCTGCATAGCGCGCGCCCAGATGCGGGCGCATGGAGAAGGAATCCCATACGAAGGTCTTGCCGAACTCGAGATCGCCGGCCCAGTAGTCGCCCTTCTGGTAAGAGCTGCCGGCCTTCTTCTTGCCGCGCATCAGGTCGCTGTACTGGAAGCCGGCCGCGACGTCGTAGCCGCCGCTGAACTGGTAGCCGAGATAGGCCTTGCCGCCCCAGCCGTCGTCGGGGCTGACGTTGACGGGTGCATCGCGGAAATCGTCGCTGCCGCTGTCCAGCCAGTACCAGCCCTGCAGATGCCCGAAGAAGCCCTGCTGCTGCACCTGGGCCGAGGCGGGCGCGGCCAGCGCGACGCCGATCGCCAGCATGCTGGCGCCGGCGAGGACGGTGGTGAGTGATCTTGCCATTTGTCAGACTCCGATTGCTTTACTGTGCTCGATGCGCCGCCCGTTCGGCCGTCTTGCGACCATCGATGCAACGCTCGCTGTTACAAGTCCGCGGTCGTTCCGCGGTTCCGGCCATGCCGGCTTTGCGCCGACGCCTGTGGCATATTTGCCGCGGATCTACAGGGCCGGTCGCAGGCCCTGTCTCGAACCGAAACGTGGCGCGATAGTGGCAATTCCATGGGACGGTGTGGCGCGCCGGGGCCGCAATGATTCGCGGGCGCGCTGCTGCATAAAGGCAACAGCGTTTGAAACCTACGGTAACGGGCTGACGAGAAACCCGGAGAGACAGGGCGGGCCGGCGGTATCGGGCTATCG
Source organism: Reyranellaceae bacterium (assembly GCA_050185515.1). GTDB lineage: Bacteria > Pseudomonadota > Alphaproteobacteria > Reyranellales > JAQSWP01 > JAQSWP01. Next base: position 10,257 of record JBFWZG010000090.1, on the reverse strand, counting down.
CCGCCCCCGTTTTGTCACGGCGTTTCGCTGGCGCCGGTCTTCAACATCTCCGACAGGCTCGTGGCCTCACCCTTGAGGTAATCGATGTCGTCGACCACCCACCAACCGTTCTGGCGCAGCAGGCGATAGTCGATCTCCTCCTCGCGCCCGTTGTAGAAGCTCGCGCGCACCGTTGCGCTGTCGGCGCTGCGCGCTGTCTGCGTGAGTTTCAGGGTCTTCTCGAAGCCCGGTTCGGAGTCCTGGGCATTGAGCTGCCAGGCGAAGTCGAGGCCGGTGACCGGCGCGTCGTGCTTGCGGCTGTTGGCGATGGCCGCGTCGAGCAAAGCTGCCAGGCGCGGCGACAGCGGCATCTGATCGTTGCGATAGTCGGGCGCATAGAAGCCGCGCACCAGGTCGAGCGGCTCGGGGCCGGGTTGCGCCGGCGCGACGGCGGGCGACAGGGCGAGAGCGAACAGCAGCGCGACGAGCACACGCCGGCCGAAAGCGATCGAGAGCAAGGATTTCCTCCGCGGAATGGGACGGCTGGAGTCTAGCCCAGGCCGATGCGCGGCGGCAGTGGCATTCGGGCGCCGGAACGCTAGAGTCGCCGGGCGGCCAGAAACGAACAGGCGGAGGAACCCAACCAGCATGGGCGCGGCGTCACCGGAATTCGTCGACATCGAAACCAACGGCATCCGCCTGCGCGCCGCCTGCATGGGCAAGGGACCGCTGGTGCTGCTGTGCCACGGCTGGCCGGAGAGCTGGTACTCCTGGCGGCACCAGATCCCCGTCCTGGCGGCGGCAGGGTTTCGCGTGGTGGCGCCCGACATGCGCGGCTTCGGCGGTTCGGACGCGCCGGCGGCGCGCGAGGACTACACGCTGCTGCACCATGCCGGCGACATGGTCGGCGTGGTCGAGGCGCTGGGCGAGAAGCACGCGGTGATCGTCGGCCACGACTGGGGCGCGCCGGTCGCCTGGACCTCGGCCCTGCTGCGGCCCGACATATTCCGTGCCGTGGCCGGCCTGTCGGTGCCGTACCAGCCGCCCGACATCATTTCCGTCACCGAGAAGATGCGGCGCGCCGGCGTGCATGGCTACTACATGCTCTGGTTCGGCCCCGAAGGCGTGGCCGAAAAGCATCTGGCCGAGGACGTGCGCAAATCGCTGCGCATGTTCTACTGGTCGCTGGGCGGCGAAGCCAATGCCGTCCGCCCCTATGTCGCGGTGGTGCCCGATGGCGGCGGTCTGCGCGACACCTGCGTCGATTGCGGCGAGGACGGCCTGCCGTCCTGGCTGAGCAGCAGCGATCTCGACTACTACGAGAGCGAATTCGCGCGCGCGGGTTTTCGCGGCGGGCTGAACTGGTATCGCTGCACCGACCGGAACCAGAAACTGCTGATGCCCTGGCGCGGCCGGCCGATCGAGGTGCCGGCGCTGTATATCGGCGGCACGCTCGATCCGGTGATCGCGGCCAAGGGCGCGCGGCTGGCGGTCGATGCGCTGCCGCGCACCCTGCCGAAGCTGTTCCGCTCGACCTTGCTGGAGGGCTGCGGGCACTGGACGCAGCAGGAGCAACCCGACGCTGTCAACCGCCATCTGCTCGACTTTCTCGGCAGTCTGCGATGAGCCGCCGGAAGACGCTGCCGAAAACCGGCGACGGCGCGGCGCTGTTCGCCGAAGCGCTGAAGGACGCCAGGCCGCTGCGCGGGCGACGTTCGACGACAACGCCGCCCGTTGCCGCGCCGAAGCCGCCACCGAAGATCGCGTCGAAGCCCGTTGTCGCGCCGCATCGCCCGCCGCCATCGTCGAAAGCGCTGCCGGAACTGAAACCCGAAACGCGCGCCCATCCCGACCGCGCCACCGCCGAGCGAATGCGGCGCGGGCGGATGGCGGTCGAGGCCACGCTGGATCTGCACGGCATGACGCTGGCCCGGGCGGAGCCGGCCCTTCACGCCTTCCTGGCGCGCGCCCAGGCGCAGGGGCTGAAGCTGGTGCTGGTGGTGACCGGCAAGGGCACGCGCGTCGACCGCGAGACGGGCCGCATCGCCGAGGGCGCGATCAGGCGCGAGTTTCCGCACTGGCTCAACCAGGCGAAGAATCGCGGCCGCATCGTCGCCTTCCGCGCCGCCCATGCCCGGCATGGCGGCGGCGGCGCCTTCTACGTGCTGCTCAAGCGTGAACGGTAGGCAGGTCAGTCGACGCTGGCGACGACCGTGCCGGCGAGCATCACACCGCCAAGCAAGGTCACGGCCAGCACGCTCCACAGCCTGGCGTAGCGATTGACGTGGCGGTTGGTGTCGGCGCGCATGGCCGCGAAGTGGCGGACCAGCGCCAGCCGGTCGCTGATCTGCACGAACAGTTCCTTGCGCTTCTCGGGATCGGCGACGTAGTGCTCCAGCGCCTCGAGCTGGTCGCTCATCGCGCCGTCGAGCCAGACGAGATCCTCCCAGCGCGCGTCTTCGAGCAGCTTGTCGAAGCCGGCATTGGGAAAGGTGCGGCTCTCGCTCATCAGATGGGCGCGGGCGGCATCGAGATTGGATATGCGGTCGTGCAACATGAGATTGCTGCCACAAGCTGCGGAACGGCCTTACAATTCGCCCACTATGATCGTCTCGGCCTCCTATCGGACAGATATTCCGGCGTATTACGGCGATTGGCTTATGAATCGCCTGGCCGCCGGCTATGCGCTGGTCGCCAACCCCTATGGCGGGCCGGACTATCGCGTATCGCTGCGCCGACCCGAGGCCGACGCCCTGCAGCTCTGGACGCGAAACATCGGGCCGCTGCTGCCGCGGCTCGGCGAGGTGCAGGCGGCGCTGCCCTTCGCCGTCACCTTCACATTGACCGGCTACCCCAGGGCGCTGGAGAAGGCGACCTTGCCGGCCGAGCGCGCCGTCGCCCAGCTTCGCGACCTGGCGAACCGCTTCGGCCCGCGCGTCGCGGTATGGCGCTACGATCCGGTGGTGATCAGCGACCTCACGCCGCCCGACTGGCACCGGGCCCAGGTGGCGAGGATCGCCAGGGAGCTGCGCGGCGTCGTCGACGAGGCGACCTTCTCCTTCCTGCAGCCCTACGCCAAGAGCGCCCGTCATCTCGATGCGGCGTCCCGCCAGCACGGCTTCGCCTGGCGCGATCCGCCCGACGATGAGAAGAAGGCGCTGCTGGCCGAGCTGGCGACCATCACGCGGCAGGAAGGCATGACGCCGACGCTCTGCGCCCAGCCGCATCTGCTGTCGCCGGCGATCGAGGCGGCGCGCTGCATAGATGTGCGCCGGCTGTCCGACGTCGCCGGCGCCGAAATCGCGGCGAAGGAAAAGGGCAATCGTCCGGGCTGCGCCTGCGCCCTCTCGCGCGACATCGGCGCCTACGACACCTGCGCCCAGGGCTGCGCCTATTGCTATGCCGTGCGCGGGCCCGACCTGGCGCAGCGCAATCTCGCGGCGCACGATCCGCTGGCGGAGAGACTGGTGGCGGCGGCGGTGCGGAAAAGCGCGTAACGTTGCATCCGTCACGCTGATGCGCAGCGAAGCATCGTGCCTGGGGAGGCGTTACTACTCGCCAGCCAGCGCGATTTCGTTGAAGCAAGACCCTTCGCCGCGCTCAGGGTGGCGGGAACTGGAATCTGGACGAGCGCCTACGACTGCGCCCGCTGCTTCTCGCGCTCGAGCAGCGCCTTCTTGCGCTTGACGCCCCAGCGATAGCCGGTCAGCGCGCCGGAGGAGCCGATGGCGCGGTGGCAGGGCACGACGATGGAGACTGGGTTGGTGGCGCAGGCGCGGCCGACGGCGCGGGCGGCGCCGGGCTGGCCGATGCTGGCGGCGATCTCGCCATAGGTGCGGGTCTGGCCTTCGGGGATCTCGGTCAGCGCCTTCCACACCTGCCACTGGAAGGCGGTGGCGCGGATGTCGAGCGGCAGATCGCCGGCGACCAGCGCCGTGCGCTTTCGCCCCTCCAGCCGCGCCAGCACCGACTCGACTCTGGCGCGCAGCGCGCCGTCGTTGCGGGCGATGGTGGCGGCGGGAAAATCCTGCTGCAGCTCGGCCTTCAGCACCGCCTCGCTGTCGCCGATGAAAACGGCGCAGATGCCGCGCGCGGTCGCCGCCACCAGCAGCTTGCCGAGCGGCGAGGCGGCGATGGCGTAATCGATCTCCGCACCCAGACCGCCCTTGCGATAGGTGGCCGGCGTCATGCCGAGCCCGGCGCGCTCGCCTTCGTAGACGCGGCTGGACGAGCCGTAGCCGGCGCCGAAGGTCGCGTCCGCGATGTTGTCGCCGTTGCGCAGCGCGGCGCGGAAGCGCTCGCGCTTGGCCTGCGCCAGGAACTCGCGCGGGCTCAGGCCAAGTTCACGCTGGAAGAGGCGCGTCAGCGCCGAGGGCGAGAGATCGAGCTTCGCCGCGACCGCGGCCAGCGGCGGCGGCTCCTCGCCGCTGGTCAGCAGCTTGCAGGCGCGCTCGAGGCGGGCGCGGCCGGCCTTCTGCGTTTCCGGCCGGCAGCGCTTGCACGGGCGATAGCCGGCGGCCTGCGCCTGCGCCGGTCCGGCGAAGAACTCGACATTGGCTCGTCTGGCCGCGCGCGCCGCGCAGGACGGCCGGCAGAACACGCCGGTGGTGCGCACGGCGAAGACGAAGGCGCCGTCGGCGGCGCGATCGCGCGCGCGCACCGCCTGCCAGCGCGCCTCGTCGTCGACGATGGCGGGCGTCGGGGGCCGGGCGGCGAGATCGCCAGGACGGTCGGGTCGCATGGCGGCACTTTGCACCCGGGCGCGGCTTGCGACTATCCGGCAATTGCGCGGTTTCGGCGGGCCCTCGTCAGAGGCCGAAAGACAGGATCCGACCGCCATTCTGGCGCAGCCAGGCGCGGGTCTGGTCGAGATCGTGCTCGGCGAGGCTGGCGCAGAGCCGCCAGAAACGCGGCCCGTGGTTCATTTCCTCAAGATGCGCCACCTCGTGCGCGGCGAGGTAGTCGACCACCGAGGGCGGGGTCAGCGCCAGCCGCCAGGTGAAGGACAGCCCGCCGCCCGAGGAGCAGGAGCCCCAGCGCGTGCGGCTGTCGCGAATCGACAGGCGCGCGATGCGCCGGCCGATGCGGGCGGCCTTCTCGTGCGCCAGGGGCGTTACCGCCTGGCGCGCCTGGCGGGCGAGGAAATCGCGCAGCCGGCGCGGCGCATGCAAAGGGTCGCCGCCCACCAGCAGATTTCGCGTCCCGACGTCGTGGCGCACGCCCCTTGCGGCGGGATCGTGCGTCACCTCGTGATCGATGCCGGCAAGCGGCAGCACGATGCCCGGCTGCAGGCGGCAGGGCTCGATCAGCCGCGCGGCGTGGCGTTCGATCCAGCGCGCCTGGGTGGCGGCGAAGCGCAGTCCTGCGGCCAGCGAGGCGCGCGCCGGCAGCACCAGTTCCAGCGCGCCGCTGCGCGGAGAGACGCGCAGGCTGATGCGGCGGGCGCGGGCCGAGCGGCGCAGCGCGATGGCGATGTCGCGCTCGGACAGGCGGAAATCGATGCTGGCGGGCTCGGAAGCCATGCGCCGCAGTCTAGCGCAGATCGGCCCGGCGATCAGGTGGCGGCGGCGTCGGTGATCGCGTCGGTGGTCGTTGCCACCACGCGCAGCGGTGCCTTCTGCGGCCCGGCATGGTCGCGGATGAACTGCCGCACCTTGGGCATGATCTGCTCGCGCCATTTGCGGCCGTTGAAGATGCCGTAATGGCCGACGCCTTGCTGCTCGTAATGCATCTTGCGATGGGCGGGGATGCCCGGCGTCAGATCGTGCGCGGCGCGGGTCTGGCCGATGCCGGATATGTCGTCGAGTTCGCCTTCGACGGTCAGCAGGGCGGGCCGCGTGATCAGCTCGGGCGCGATGCGCCGGCCGCGGCTGACCCAGATGCCGCGCGGCAGGTGATGCTCCTGGAACACGACCTGGATGGTCTGCAGGTAGAACTCGGCGGTCAGGTCCATGACCGCGAGATATTCGTCGTAGAAGCGCCGGTGCGCATCGGCCGAATCGTCGTCGCCCTTGATGAGATGCTCGAACATGCCGAGATGGGCGCCGACATGGCGGTCGAGATTCATCGACATGAAGCCGGCCAGCTGCACGAAGCCCGGATAGACGCGGCGCATGTAGCCGGGATAGCCCGCCGGCACGCGCGAGATCACCGAGCGCTCGAACCACGGCAGGGTGCGCTTCATGGCGTAGTCGTTGGGCGTGGTCGGGCTGATGCGGGTGTCGATCGGGCCACCCATCAGGGTGATGGTGCGCGCCTGGATGGGATCGTCGTCGGCCGCCATCAGCGCCGCAGCCCCCATCACCGGCACCGAGGGCTGGCACACCGCGATGACGTGCGTGTCGGGGCCGAGATAATGGATGTAGTCGATCAGGTATTCCATGTAGTCGTCGAGATCGAAGCCGCCTTCGCTCAACGGCACCTCGCGCGCGTCGCGCCAGTCGGTGATCCAGACGTCGTGCGCCGGCAGCAGGGCGGCGACGGTGCCGCGCAGCAGGGTGGCGAAATGGCCCGACATCGGCGCCACCAGCAGCACCCTGGGATCCTTGCGCGGCGTATCCCGCTTGAAATGGCGCAGCTGGCAGAAGGCGCGGCGCTCGACGATCTCCTCGACCACGGCCACTTCCTTGCCGTCGATCACGGTCGAGGGCAGGTTGAAGGGCGGCTTGCCGAAATGCCGCGTCGTGCGCTCCAGCATCTCGCAGGTCGCCGCCAAAGCGCGGCCGGCCTGGGTGAAGGCCAGCGGGTTCATCGGGTGGGTGTAGAAATTGTGCAGGGTCTCGGCCGCAAGACGCAGAGGCTGCGCCATCTGCTTCTGCCACGCGTGCAACTGATACAGCATTCGGCTCTCCGCGCTTGCCCTGCCGCCTGCGGCCGGGACGGCCGCTGCAGCGTCTCCCCCCGAGAGGGCAGCGCCTTGTTGAACGACGAAGTCGCCCGCGGGTTCAGCCCGCGAGGGCCGACAGTTTAACAGCGTTCAGGAATCTGTCACGCCCCAACTGCGCCGCAACAATCGAGCGGAATCAGTTGCTTGCGGCCTGTTTCGGGGGATTGGCCAGCAGCTTGCGCACCGCCGCGACGATATCCTCGGCGCGGTTGTTATGGGTGAAATGGGTGGCGAAGCGGCCGTTCTGGTCCATCAGATAGAGCAGCGAGGTGTGGTCCATCAGATAGGGCGCGCCGCCCGCGCCGGGCGACTTGGCGTAGTAGACGCGGAAGGACTTGGCGACCTGGGCGATCTCGCGCTCCGAACCGGTCAGGCCGATATAGCGCGGCGAGAACTGCGCCACGTAGTCCTTCAAGACCGCCGGCGTGTCGCGCTCGGGATCGATGGTGATCAGGATCGGCACCACCGCGTCGGCCTGGTCGCCGAGCTGGTCGAGCGCCGTCGTCACCACGGTCAGCGCCGTCGGGCAGACGTCGGGGCAGTAGGTGAAGCCGAAATAGATCAGCATCAGCCGGCCGCGGAACTCCTCGCTGCTGCGCTTGCGCCCGGTCTGGTCGGTCAGCTGGAACGGGCCGCCGATCATCGGCGCGCTGTCGGTCGAGAAGAAGCCGCGCTGCTCGGCCGTCATGGTCGGCTCGGGCTTGAGCAGCGCGTCCTGCGCGATCCAGGCGCCGGCGCCCAGCAGGGCCAGGGCCCAGACGGCGAGGACTATTTTGGTGGTTCGACTCATGATGGTACTTCCTGCGGCGGAACCTGCGCCCGCCCCGATGCCAATGCAAGGGAGCAGCCTGTCGCAGGCGATCACGCTGTTGCGACCCAACTCCTATACGACTGTACGAGGCTGCCGGAGGTGCGGTTTTCAATCGGCGGTCGATGCGGCCTGCGCGTCGCGGGCCGGCCGGTCCCACGCCACCTCCAGGATCATCTTCTCGCGCAGGGCGCGGGCGAAGTCGCGCCGGTCCTGGGCCGGCAGCACGAAGGCGCCCTGGCCGCCGATGACGTTGGCCTCGTAATAGCCGACCAGGTCGGGATGGCCGCTGCCGGCCAGCACCGCCAGGGCGTTGATGGTGATGCGTTGGCGCACGGCGGCGTTGCGCGCTTCGGGCGCCGGGCGGAAGCTGCGCATGTCGGCATTGTCGCCGGAAATGTCGATCACCCGCCTTGTGGGTTTGCAGGGGCAGGCCTGCAGCAGTTCCACGCCGTGGTCGATGGCGTCGCCGATGGCGTTGTAGGACTGCGCCGAGCGCGGAGCGGCGATCACCGATGCGGCGAAGGTTTCGGCCGAGGCGGCGTCGGAAACGACCTGCCAGGAGACGACGGTCCGCGCCGTGCCCGGCCCGCCCCATTCGACATAGGCCAGCGCGATGCGTCCGTGCGGGCCCGAGCGCATGGCATCCAACACGCGCGGATCGGTGACGGCGGCGGCGATGCCCTCTTTCTGGAAGGCGAATTCCTCGCCGTCGATGCTGCCCGAGGCGTCGACCGCCAGCACCAGCGCGGTATCGACCGCCTGCTGCGCCGATGCCGGCAGGGCGATGCCCAGGACGGCGACGGCGACAAGCAGGCGAAGCAGCATCTGGCGCATGGCGGCCTCCTCGCGCGACG
>JBFWZG010000090.1:0-1627 GCA_050185515.1 Reyranellaceae bacterium | reverse complement strand
GCCGGCGGTCATCCAGTTGACGTCGCCGGGACGGATCGGCTGCACCACGCCCAGCGAATCGCGATGCACGATCTCGCCCGAGAACAGGTAGGTGACGGTGGCCAGCCCGATATGCGGGTGCGGCCGCACGTCGATGCCGCCGCCGGGTGGAAACTGCGCCGGGCCCATATGGTCGAAGAAGATGAACGGCCCGACGGTGCGCCGCCCGGCATGCGGCAGCGCCCGCCGCACCGAGAACCCGCCAATGTCGCGCGCCTTGGGCTGGATGATGAGGTCGTGGACGGTGTCGGTCATGGCGGCGCTCCTGCTGTGGGAGCGCAAGCCTAGCGCCTAACCGCGACAGGACAAATCGTCCGCCGCCCGATCCCTCATCCCACCGCCGCCAGCCGCGGCGGTGGGGCGGCGGCCATGCCGTTGCCGGGGTGGCGCCAGGCCAGGGCCTCGGCGACGTGCAGGCGGCGGATCTGCTCGCTGTCGTCGAGATCGGCCAGGGTGCGGGCGACGCGCAGCACGCGATGCCAGCCGCGCGCCGACAGGCCCAGCCGCTCGGCGGCGCGGGTCAGCAGGGCGCGGCCTTCGGCGTCGGGCGTGGCGATCTCCACCAGCAGCGCGCCGTCCGCCTGCGCATTGCAGGCCGGCAGTTTCGCGTCCTCCTCGTCGCGCTTGAAAGCGGCGAAGCGGTCGCGCTGGCGGGTGCGGGCGAGGGCGACCCTCTGCGCCACGGCGGCGCTGTCCTCGGCCGGCGGCGGCAGCGCCAGATCGGCGGGGCGCACCGGCGGCACGTCGATCACCAAGTCGAGCCGGTCGAGCAGCGGGCCCGACAGCTTGGCCTGATAGTCCGTCCCGCAGCGCGGCGCGCGGGTGCAGGCGCGCTGGGCATCGCCGAGATGGCCGCAGCGGCAGGGGTTCATCGCCGCGACAAGCTGGAAACGGGCGGGGTATGTGACATGGGCGTTGGCGCGCGCCACCGAAATGCGCCCGGTTTCCAGCGGCTGGCGCAGCGCTTCGAGTGCCGTGCGCGCGAATTCGGGCAGCTCGTCGAGGAAGAGAACGCCGTGATGCGCCAGCGACACCTCGCCGGGCTTGGCGCGCGCGCCGCCGCCGACAAGAGCGGGCAGCGACGCCGAATGATGCGGATCGCGGAACGGCCGCCGCCGCGTCAGCCTTCCTTCGGGCAGGCCGCCGGCCAGCGACTGGATCATGGAAATCTCAAGCGCCTCGGGCGCCGTCAGCTCGGGCAGCAGACCGGGCAGGCGGGCGGCCAGCATCGACTTGCCCGCGCCGGGCGGACCGATCATCAGCAGATTGTGGCCGCCGGCCGCCGCTACTTCCAGCGCCCGGCGCGCGCCCTCCTGGCCCTTCACATCGGCAAGGTTGGGCAGGGCGGCGCTGTCGGGCGTTTCCAGCCGCGGCTCGGGCACGGGCAGATGCTGCGCCCCGCGCAGATGGTTGATCAGCGCCATCAGATTGGGCGCGGCCACCACCTTGTGGCCCTGCAAACGGTCGCCGGCCCAGGCCGCCTCGCCGCCGCAGGCCTCGGGGCAGATGATCGCCAGCCCGTGGCGCGCGGCATGCAGGGCGGCGGGCAGCACCCCCGCCACCCGCGTCAGCGCGCCGTCCAGCGCCA
>JBFWZG010000089.1:0-14785 GCA_050185515.1 Reyranellaceae bacterium | reverse complement strand
TCGTCGAAGAGTTGGTCGCCCTGGCCGTCGGTACGGGACCAGTAGTAGTAGTCGGTGCCGGCGCCGCCCACGAGCACGTCGTTGTCGCCCCAGCCGCCGTAGAGATAGTCGGTGCCGGGTCCGCCGTAGATGGTGTCGGATCCCGCCCCGCCCCATAGCGCGTCGTCGTCGGCGCCGCCCGAGACTTCATCGTTGCCATACCAGGTGGAGATGACGTCGTTGCCGTCGTCGCCGCTCACCAGGTCGCGCAGCAGGCCTGCGCCGGCATCGGCTGACCCGACATAAAGGTCGCTGTCGAAGCCAAGACCGGCCACGACTTCGTCGTAACTGCCGGACACGAAAACGCGGTCGGCGCCGTCCACGCCCTCCAGCGTCGAATTGATGCCGCCATAGATCACCACGGGACCGCCGCCCGCACCATTGCCGTCGCCGTCGTCCGGGCCGCCGAGACCGACCGTATCCAGTGTCAAGGCAATGATGTCCGAACCGTAACCGCCGGCGGCGAGCAGCACGCCATCGCCGTCGACGATGACGTCGTTGCCGTCGCCGCCATCGATGGTGTCCAGCCCGGCGCCGCCGAACAGCGTGTCGTTGCCGACGCCGCCTTCGACCGTATCGATGCCTTGGCCGCCATAGAGCAGGTCGGCGCCGCCGGCAATGCTGCCGGGGTTCAGATCGTCGCCCACCAGCCGGTCGTTGCCCTGGCCGCCATAGAGCGTGTCACCGAGTTCGGCGCCGCCGACGCCGAGTTCGCGGCCGCCGACAACGAGATCGTCGCCCGACCCGGAGAACACAACATCGGCGTTGGCGCCGGCAAAGGCCGTCACGTCATCGGCATAAGCGGCGCGTGTCGAGCCGTCGTTGTAGGTGAGGTTTATGACGTCGGCCGCCGCCCCGGCGACGACGATCTCCACCCCGGCCAGAACCTGCCCGATATTCGCTGTCGGCGAGAAATAGGCCGTGCGCGTGCTGCGGTTCGACGCGTCGCTGATGTCGAGCGTGTCGATATCGGCGCCGCCAAAAGCGGTGTCGCCGAACAACGCAGCCCCTGCCGCAACCGCGACGTTGACCGGCGAGGATCCGCTTTCGCCATCCCAGCCGGCGACAAAGATGCCGCCGCCGCCGACGCTGCTGCTGCTCTCCACCAGCAGGCTGTCGAGGCCATCGCCGCCGAACAGCGTGTCGAGACCATCCTCTCCAGCGAGCTCATCGTTTCCGGCGCCGCCATAGATCGTGTCTCCGCGCGACCCTGCTGAAATACGATCGGCGCCGCCGCCGCCTTCGATCTCGTTACTGCCGGCATCGCCGCCGAGCACGTCGTCGAACGCCGAGCCGATCAGGTTCTCAAAGCCGCTATTGGTGTCTCCGGCGGCGTGACCGCCGCTTCCGACGCCCGAACCCAGCGTCACAGCGACACCGGTTCGGCCATCCGGCTCCGACGTCGAGCCGGCATAGCTCAGCGTATCGGTGCCGCCGTCGCCGAACATCGCATCGCCGCCGTTGCCGCCCTCGACGTAGTCGTTGCCCTCGCCGGCCACAATGCTGTTCGCCGCGCCGCCGCCAGAAAGCGTGTCGGCCTGCCCCGATCCGATCAGGTGGCGGAAGCTGGCGATCACGTCGCCTTCGGCGTCGCCACCGCCGGCGGCATTGGCGCCGATATCGACGATGACGCCGGCCGTCGAGCCGGCGTAGCTGATCCAGTCCTCGCCGCCTTCACCATCGAGCGAATCGCCGCCGACGCCACCCTCGATCGTATCGACGCCGTTGCCGCCGAGGATCGTGTTGGGCGTCGCATCGCCGATCAGATGGTCCCCGGTGCCCGAACCGATCAGGTTGCGGAAGCTGGTGAAAGTGTCGCCGGCGGCATCGCCGCCGCTGCCGGTGCCGGTTGCCATGTTGACCGTGACGCCCGAGGCCGAGCCGGCGTAGCTCAGCCAGTCCGCGCCGCCGTCGCCATGCATCGAATCGGCGCCGACGCCACCTTCGATCGTGTCGACGCCGGCGCCGCCGTAGATCGTGTTGGCCGCGGCGCTGCCGATCAGAATGTCGGCCAGACCCGAACCGATCAGATTCTGGAAGCCCGTGAAGGTATCGCCGGCCGCGTCGCCGCCGGAGCCCGAGCCGGTGCCGAGATTGACCGTCACTGCGCCGGCCGAGTTGGCATAGCTCAGCCAGTTGATCCCGGTGCCGCCGTTAAGGGAATCGGCCCCGCCCAGGCCCTCGATCGTGTCGTTGCCGCCAAGGCCGAGAATGAGGTTGACCGAGTTGTTGCCGGTCAGCCGGTCGGCAAGCTCGGAGCCGGTCAGGTTCTCGACGTCGGTCCAGGCCACATCGCCCTGCGCGTCGCCGCCGCTGCCGACGACGCCGTTGAGCCCCATGACCACGCCGGCCGTTGAGGTTTCGTAGCTGATGATATCGATGCCAGCGCCGCCATAGAGCGAGTCCGCGCCGGCGCCGCCGATCAGAGTGTCGTTGTTGTCGTCGCCGAACAGGAAGTCGTTACCTGCGCCGGTATCGATGCTGTCGTTGCCGGTGCCGCCATAGACGGTATCGACGCGCGCGCCGCTGGGCGATCCGATCGCCTGATAGGCGTAGGTATCGGCGCCGCCGCCCAGGCTGGCGACGATCGATGCGTAGCTGCCGCGGACGAAAACGGAGTCGGCGCCGGCGCTGCCGGTCGTATCGTCGCCGGCCAGAACGATCGAGACTGTGCTGGCGTTCAGGGCGTTGACCAGAATGGTGTCGGCGCCGTCGCCGCCGCGCACCGTCGAGAGCCCGGCGTTCCAGCCGGCTGCATAGGTGATGCTGACGCTGTCGTCGCCGGCGTCGCCGCTGGCGTAGACCGCTCCGTCGCCGTCCTGAACGGTATCGTTGTCGCCGCCGCCGTAAAGCGAATCCAGAAATCCGACGCTGCCGTCGAGTACGTCGGCGCCGCCGTCGCCGAACAGCGTGTCGTTGCCGTCGCCGCCGATCAGGTCGTCAGCACCGAGGCCGGCCAGAATACGATCATTGCCCTGGTCGCCCGTCAGCGCGTCATTGTCGTTGCCGCCGTAGATGGTGTCGTCGCCCTCGCCTCCCGTTATCCCATCGTTGTTGCTGCCGCCGTACAGCGTGTCGTTGCCGCTGTCGCCGCTGATATTGTTGAAGGTAAGGGCGCTGCCGAAGATCTCGTCGTTGCCGCCGCCGCCAAACAGCGTCTCGTCGCCGGCGCCGGCGGCGGTTATGCCGCCACCGCCGAATATCTGGTCGTTGCCGTTTCCAGACCAGATGACGTCGTTGCCGAGGCCGCCGAAGATCACGGCATTGTCGAGATAGGCGATATCGACGGTCGCCGGGTTGTTGTCGTTCAGATAGGTCAGATTGACGACATCTTCGCCGCCGCCCATGTCGAAGATGTCGATGGCAGCAAACCCGCCCGACGGCAGCAGGTAACGCGGTCCGATAAAGCCCGAGGTGCTGTATTCCCAGACGATCAGGTCGCCGAACTCAGTGCCGTTGAGACGGTCCGAACTGTCTTCGCCAACCAGCTCCGCCATGTTGAAGGCAGTGGCTGCAAGATTGTTCAGTCCGCCGGTCGAGACCGTGTTGAAGCTGCCGCCTTGCGGCATGCCGAATTCGTTGCGGCGAGTGGTGAAGCCAACACCGCCGACGATCTGGAAGTCGAGGTTGATGGTGTTGGGATTGTCGGGACCGCTGTCCGGTCCAAAAACGAATGTCTTGCCCATAATTTCGGCTCCGAAATCGTCCATTGCCCGGGTGGGCCCGTCCCCGAGACCGCGAAAATGGCCGCCGCGAACGGAACGTGGTGCAATGTGACTATCGGTAGCCGGTTCAAGTGCAGGATGCGAAGAAAAACGGACTCAAATACTTGATAATAAATGCTATTTTTGTACCAGTGCATTAATTGCCGTGTTTCAAGCGGGCTGAGCGCCCCTTCTGAGTCTTTGAATGAAACTAAATCGAGATGTCTCTGAAAATACATCCGATTCGGTTCACGGCGACATCGCACCAGAAATCTGCGTCAGCCGCGTGCTGCGACGACAAGATCCTGCAAGTTCTGGATTTTTCGCCTCGGGCTGGCGCCTTTATCGGGCGCATTGGTTTCAAACCGGTCGATGCGCTGCCAGCCGGGAAAATCGATCGCCTCGACGCCGCGCTGCGCCAGAAGACTGTCGACCGATGCCGGAACGCCCGCCGGTTGATGCCCGCGAAGGTCTGCCACGACCCGCTCGACCACCGCCAGTGAATCGGTCCGATTGGTGGCGATGACGCCCGAAGGACCGCGCTTGGCCCAGCCGACGACGTAGAGCCGCTCGCCGACGCGTCCGTCATGGTTCTCGAACAGTCCGCGCCCGGCATCGAACGGTGCGCCCTCGAGCGGCGCGCTGCGATAGCCGATGGCTGTGATCGCGGTCTGCACCGGGATCGTCCATTCCCGTCCGTCGCGGCCGTTGCGCAGCGCCAGACGTTCGAGGCGGCCGTCGCCCTGGAAGGCGACCGGCGTGGCATTGAACAACAGGTGCAGAGTTATCGGCTTGCTGCCAGCGACGTTGGCGACGAAGCCGCGCAGGATTTCGAGATTGCGATCCTTGACCTCGGCGACAGCCGGGTCCGATGCGCCGGAAGCCGCCGGCAGTTCGGCGCCTTCTATTACCGGCACGACGCGGGCAAGGCTGCCCAGTTCGCTTAGTTCAGCCGAAGTGAAGCTGGCTTCGACCGGACCGCGCCGGCCGATCATCCAGATGTCGGTCAGCGGCGCGGCCTGGATGACGGCGGCAGCCGATGGGCAAAGATCGGAGGCGGCCATCTCCTCTTCCGTCTTGCCCAGCACGCGCACGAGGTCGATGGCGACGTTGCCGTTGCCGATCACGGCGACGCCCGGGCCGGGCAGACGAAAATCGAGAGCGGCGAAATCAGGATGGCCGTTGTACCAGCCAACCACGCTCCACGAACCATGAACGCCCGGCAGATCCTCGCCGGCGATGCCGAGACGTCGGTCATTCGCGGCGCCGGTGGCCAGCACGACCGCGTCGTAGTGCCGACGCAGTTCGGCCAGCGACACATCGCGCCCGATTTCGACGTTGCCGAGAAAGCGCACACCCGGTTTCTGCGCCAGTCTTTCGAACTGGCGGGCGACGGCCTTGGTGCCCTGATGGTCCGGCGCTACGCCGAAACGCACCAGGCCGTAAGGCGTCGGCAGCCGGTCGAAGACGTCGACGCGTACGCCTGGCAGCGCGCGCAACAGGCCGTCGAGGGCGTAGAAACCGGACGGGCCGCTGCCGACGATGGCGATGGAATGGGACATGGTCCCGACAATAGAGCATGCGGGACCGTCGGAAAATCGTCTCGACGGCAAACCGGCATCCGCGATGCCGGTTTGCCTCCGTCGCCTCAGCCGATGAACACGTACTCGCTGCCGTTCCAGGTATAGGTCTGGGTCACCGACATGCCCGGATCGGGGTCATGGTTCCACAGCACGATCGTCGGCACGTCGCGCGGATCGAAGGTGACGTAGCTGCCGTCGCCCGATCCGTCGATGACCTCCAGTCGCCAGACGTCGCCGACATCGCCGGGCAAGGTGTCGCCGGGATCCTGGTAGACGCGGACCATGCCGGTCTCGTTCATGATGTCCATGTCGGCCTCGAACACGCCGGTATCGTCGGGCACCAGCGGGATTTCGCCGGTGACCACCAGCACGTTGGGATCGCCGCCCGAGCCGCTGGTGCGGAAATCCTCTACGATATGGTCACCGGCGCCGTCCATTCGGCTCCAATAATAGTAGTCGGTGGCAGCACCGCCGAACATGGTGTCGGAGTCGGTGCCGCCGTAGATGAAATCGACTCCAACGCCGCCATAGATGGTGTCGTTGCCGGCGCCGCCGAACAGCAGGTCCTCGCCGCGACCGCCCGAGATCGTATCGTCGCCGTACCACGCCGAGATGACGTCGTTGCCTTCGCCGCCATTCACGATGTCGACCAGCGTGCCGACGCCGGCGTCGGGATTGAAGTCGGGATCGCCGATATAGGTGTCGTTTCCGCCCCCAAGCGTCGCGGTGACGGTGTTGTAGCGGCCATAGATCTGGACGAAATCGTTGCCGTCGCTGGCATCGTTAGGGCCGGCGTCCACGACAAGCGCGCCCATCACATTGGACATTGTGAGGATCATCACATCGTTGCCGGCGCCGCCGAAGAAGGCCTCGCCGATGGCCTGGGAGCCGGCATTGAAGATCACGTCGTCGTCGGCGCCGCCATAGAGCGTGTCGACGTTGGCGCCGCCGAAGAGCGTGTCGTTGCCGTCGCCGCCGAAGGCCGTGTCGAAGGCCGCCAGCGGGCTCAAGGTCGAGCCGGTATGGATCTCGTCGTTGCCGCCGCCGCCGTAGATCGTGTCCGAACCGCCGCCGCCGGCGAGATAATCGGCGCCATCGGATGGGTCAGAGCCGCCGATCGGCCCGACCGTGTCGCCCCACAGCACGTCGTTGGCGGCGCCAGCGAACATGGTATCGCTGTCTTCGCCGCCGATCAGCGTGATCTCGCGCGTCCAGACGACGCTGGCATCGGGGCCGGCGCCGTCAGTGTCGAGATGGTTGAGGCTGACGTAGTCGTTGCCGGCGCCGGCGAGAATGACTTCGACGCCGACCAGCAGCTGGCCGCCGCCGGGGCCGGTCGTCGGGGGCGCGCCGGCGTCGCCGCCGATCAGCAGGAAAGCGTCCGACTGGTCGGTGCCGATAATAGTGTCGGTGCCGTCGCCGCCGTCGAACGTATCGACGATGACGTGAACTGCCGCCGAGATTGTAGCGACGACGGCGGCATCGGCAGCGATCCCGTTCCACAACCGGACCGAACCGGCGTCGAGCACGTTGTCGCCGGCGGCGGCGATCAGCGTATCGTTGCCGGATTCTCCGAAGAGAGCATCGGCCACGCCACCGGCGCCGCCTATGCCGCCGTCGAGCACGTCGTTGGCTTCGCCGCCGTAGAGCGAATCGGGACCGGCGCCGCCGTACAGGGTATCGGCATTGCCGCCGCCGAAGAGGCGATCGGCGCCGTTGTCGCCGAAAACAAGGTCTTCGGCTCTGCCTCCGTAAATGGAATCCCCGCCGCTGCCGCCATAGATCGTGTCGTTGCCCGAGGCGCCGAGCAGGCCATCGAGCTCGTCGCCATGCAGAGCGTCGGCGCCGCCGCCGCCGAACAGGGTATCGTTGTCGGCTTCGCCGAACGCGGTGTCGTTGCCGCCCTCGCCAAAGATCGTGTCGCCGCCGATGCCGCCGAACAGCGTGTCGTTGGCGCCAACCGTGACATTGGCGTCGAGGCTGCCGAGATCGCCGAATAGCGTGTCGTTGCCGTCGCTTCCGCGCAGCGTGTCCATGGCGGGCGTGGCATCCGCAGCCGGATCGAGGTCGCCATAGGCGAGATCGTTGGCGGTCGAAAGCGCGATGAGGTCGTTGCCGAAACTGCCATAGGCGGTGGCGGCGAAATCGTAGACGCCGGGCGAGGTGCCGGGCGCCTGCGGCGTGCCCGATGCCGCGTTGTGCGTCAGGTTGAGGATGTCGTCGCCAGCGCCGAGCTGGAATATGTCGACTGCCTGGGTCTGGTTGCCGCCGGGCAGGCGCTGGCGCTGCTGGAGAGCGGCGTTTGCCAGGTCCATTATCGTTCCGCGATCCCAGACGATCAGGTCGTTCTGGTCGCTGCCGACAATGCGATCGGTCGTGCCGTTACCGACGCCGAAGATCGCATTCTCCTCGCTGGGAAAGTGAAAGCCGTCGAGGGGGATGCCACTGCCCAGCGTCGTGGTGCCCGCCGTCGAATAAAGTGCCAGCGTCGCTCCAGGGGCAATCGGCGGCACGTCGAAATTTGCCGAGAAGCCTGTGCTGGGCACGAATGTCCAGGTCGCCGCCTCACCGAGCGGAGCCGGCTCGCTACTGTCGCCCTCGCTCAGTTGCTCGCTCTGCCTGTTCTGACCGGACGACCCGCCGCGCGGCAACAGATCGGCGAAGTACGATGCCATGGTGCCCGCACCAAGGGTCTCATCTACTCTGGCAAACAGTTTTTTGAAAACACTGCCGAACCTGCCCATTGCCATCCCCCAATGACTGGCCGGCGTCGAACGCCGGAAATGGAAGGAGCGTCAGGGCGAAAAATCCTGTGCCAGCAAGACGCTCTGCTGCGTCTTTGCAGTTGGCGCGAATAATCCTCAACAGCGAATGCGTCTCGGTACATAAACCTCGGTTAACACATTGATTGGATACAATTTTATACCGATGGAATGGCGCTTCGCTAAGGCGCTGGGACCGCAGCAGTTTCGGTCGCAAGCCCTCTAAATTGTCGAAAGATCAACAACTTAGCGAACAGCTTCGGCCGATATCACGTTTTCGTTAGCGATTACCAGCCAGGCCAAAGAACGAGCGGCGCCGCGATGGCGCCGCTCGCTGCATCAGTCCGGTAAGGAGGCCGGCTATTTGACCCGTTCGATCACCATGGCGATGCCCTGCCCGACGCCAATGCACATGGTGCAAAGCGCGTAGCGACCGTCGATCGCCTCGAGCTGGTTGAGTGCGGTGGTGATCAGCCGCCCGCCAGAGGCGCCGAGCGGGTGGCCCATGGCGATGGCGCCGCCATTGGGATTGACGTGTTCGGCGTCGTCGGGAAGACCGAGCTGACGCAGCACCGCCAGGCCCTGCGCCGCGAAGGCTTCGTTCAGCTCGATCACATCCATGTCGGAGAGTTTGAGCCCGGCGATCTCTAGCACCTTGCGCGTCGCCGGCGCAGGCCCGATGCCCATGACGCGTGGCGGCACGCCGGCAGCCGCCGTGGCGATTACCCGGGCGCGGGGCGTGAAGCCGTATTTCGTTGCCGCCGCTTCGGAGGCCAGGATCATGGCGTTGGCGCCGTCGTTGATGCCGGAGGAATTGCCGGCTGTCACCGAGCCGCCTTCGCGGAAGGCGCCCGGCAGCTTTGCCAGACCTTCCAGCGTCGTATCGGGACGCGGATGCTCGTCGGTGTCGAAAACGAATTCCTTCTTGCCGGCCCTCACCGTGACCGGAATCGTTTCCTTCCTGAAGAAGCCGCGCTCCATGGCCTTGGCGGCGCGCTGCTGGCTGCGCAAGGCGAAGGCATCCTGGTCTTCGCGGCTGACCTGATGCTCCATGGCGACGTTCTCCGCCGTCTGCCCCATGGCGTCGACGCCGTGCAGTCGCTTCATCTCGGGATTGACGAAGCGCCAGCCGAGCACGGTGTCTTCCAGCTTCATCGAGCGATCGAACGGGCCGGACGGCTTGCCCATCACGTAGGGCGAGCGCGTCATGCCCTCGACGCCGCCGGCGACGACGAACTGCGCATCGCCGGTCTTGATCATGCGCGCCGCCGAGGCAGTCGCCTCGATGCCCGAACCGCACAGACGGTTCACGGTCTGGCCAGCCGATTCGACGGGCAGCCCGGCCAGCAGTGCCGCCATGCGCCCAACGTTGCGGTTATCCTCGCCGGCCTGGTTGACGCAGCCATACACCACGTCGTCGACCCTGGCCCAGTCGACGCCAGGGTGGCGCTTGATCAACTCCTTGATCGGCAGCGCCGCCAGATCGTCGGTGCGCACCGTCGACAGCGAACCGTTGTAGCGGCCCACGGGCGTGCGCACGGTATCGCAGATGAAGGCGTCGGCCATGTCGGTCTCCTGTCGGATCTAATGCGGGATTCCCCGCCTTGTAGCATGCCAGGGCGGCAGACCAAAGACCGGGGAAGTACGTCTACTTATTGAGAAAATTCAGCTTTAGCCCGGGCCGTTTCCAAGGCGCGGCGACGAGCTTGCCGGTGCCGGACAGCGTGACGAAGGCCGTACGCAGATCAGGCCCGCCGAAGCAGACGTTGGTGACCATCATGTCGGGAAACTTCACTTGCTCCATCAGGTCGCCCTTCGGCGTGATGGTGGAGACCGCGCCGGTGATCAAGGTAGCAACGCAGACATTGCCCTCGGCATCGATGGCCAGCGAATCGAACATCTGGTAGCCGCCCAGCCCGGCGATGCATCTGCCCTTCTCGCCGCGATAGGGGCCATTGGCGTCTTTGATTTCGCCGGGGGCGGACAAATCGAAGGCCCAGACGCGGGCGGTCGGCGTCTCGACGACGTAAAGCGTCTTTTCGTCCGGCGACAGGCCGCAGCCATTGGGCCGCTCGAGCGGAAAGATCATCTGCTGGATCGAGGAGCCGTCGGGCCTGGCGTAGTAGACCGCGCCGCGATCGCTGTCGTGCTCGCGCGTCTTGCCGAGGTCGGTGAACCAGAAGCCGCCCGTACGGTCGAAGACGATGTCGTTGGGGCCGTTCAGCTTGCGTCCGTTGCAGCTCTCGTACAGCGTCTCGAACCTGCCGGTGTCCGGATCGACCCGCTGGATCGCACCTGTCCTGTAGGAGGCCGGCTGCAGCCCGGGCATCAAGCGCCCGTTGCGCTCGTGCCAGTCGAAACCGCCATTGTTGCAGACGTAGATCTTGCCGTCCGGGCCCATGGCCGCGCCGTTGGGACCGCCGCCCAGTTCGGCGATTACGTGCGCCTTGCCGTCGGGCATGCAGCGGGTCAGCGTGCCGCGCGCGATCTCGACCAGGATCACCGAGCCGTCCGGCATGGCGATCGGCCCTTCGGGAAAGCGCAGGCCGGAAGCGATCTCCTTGAACTCGGTCATCGTCAACGCCCCCCGAAGTTCGCCTTGCGCTTGCCCAGGAAGGCGGCGACGCCTTCCTCGAAATCGTCGCTGCGACTCAACTGGCTCTGCACCTCGCGTTCGAGCTGCAGGCCCTGACTCAGATCGTTGCCCCAGGCAGCGCCGATGGCGCGCTTGATCCCGGCATAGGACAGCGATGGGCCTTCGGCCAGAGCCAGCGCGACCTTGCGCGCCTCGCCCATCAGGGCGGCATCGTCCACCACCTGCCACACCAGACCGAGTTTCAGGGCTTCTTCGGCGCCGATCTGCGGCGCCAGCATGGCCAGCGCCCGGGCGCGCGCATCGCCCACCAGACGTGGCAGCAGCCAGGTCGAGCCGGCATCGGGCATCAGGCCGATGCGGGCGAAGGCCTGCAGGAACGAGGCCGATCTCGCGGCAATCACGATGTCGCAGGCCAGCGCCAGCGACATGCCGGCTCCCGCCGCCGGTCCGTTGACGGCGGCGACGATCGGTTTGCCGAGGCCGCGCATTTTCAGGATCATCGGATTGTAGAATTCCTCGAGGATCTTGCCGGCATCGCGCGGTCCGGCACTTTGCTCCTGCGCGGCCGCGGCGAGGTCGGCGCCGGCGCAGAAGCCGCGGCCGGCGCCGGTCAGCAGCACGGCGCGCACGGCATCGTCGCCGGCGATCTTCGCCCAGGCGTCCTTCAGGTCGATCAGGAGCTGGCGATTGAAGGCATTGAGCCGATCGGGCCGGTTCAGCGTCACGCTTGCCAGCCCGTCGGCGATCTCGAGCTTGAGGGTTTCGTAGCTCATCGCGCTTACCGGCCGGCGAACTTGGCGGGACGCTTCTGCAGGAAGGCGGTAACGCCTTCGGCGAAATCGGCGCTGCGGCCGAGATCGCGCTGCAGGTCGCGCTCCATATCGAGCTGCGCCGAAAGATCGTTGGTGTGGGCGGCGTTGATCGCCTTCTTGATGCTGCCCAGCGCCAGGGTCGGGCCGTCGGCCAGCCGCTTTGCCAGCGCCGTCGCCTCGGCCTCGAGGGCGGCGTCGTCGACCACCTGCCAGATCATGCCCCAGGCCTGCGCCTGCTCGGCTGGAACCGAGGTGCCCAGCATCGCCAGCGCGCGGGCACGCGCATCGCCCACCATATGCGGCAGAAACCAGGTGCCGCCCAGATCGGGGATCAGAGAGATGCGCACGAAGGCCTGGTCGAAGCGCGCCGAGCGGGCGGCCACGACGATGTCGCACGCCAGCGCCAGATTGGCGCCGCCGCCGGCGGCGACGCCATTGACCGCGGCGATGACCGGCTTCTCCAGCCCGCGGATCTTGCGGATCATCGGATTGAACAGCCGATCCATCGAGTCGCCGACATCGACCCTGCCATCCGCCTGACGAGTACGCTCCGACAGCGAGGAGAGGTCAGCGCCGGCGCAGAAACCGCGGCCGGTGCCGGTGAACATCACGCAGCGCACCTTGGCGTCGGCGGCACATTTGTCGAGGACGTCGCAGACCTCCTCGATCATCTCCAGCGACATGGCGTTGAGCCTGTCCGGACGATTGAGACGGATGCGGCCAATGCCGTCGGTTACGGTGAATTCGAGCGTCGTGTAAGACATGGCGTTCTCCCAGAAGAACGCCAGTCTGGCACGCGTTTCGCGGAACGGTAAATGCCTGTTTAGTGCCGCGGACCGCAGACCGGAACGCTCAGGCGTTGGCGGCGTCCGGCAGTCCCAGCGCCTGACGCACCGCGCTGTGGTAATGCGCCAGGCCAGGCTCGTTGCGACCGAAGGTGGTGAAGGCCTGCGCCGGCGTGTGTGCGCCCATATGGATGTCGGTGGCGACGGGGAAGTCCTCGTGCTCGACCGTGTCGAGCAGCAGCTTCATGTTGGCCTCGCCGTACTGGATCTCCTTCTCTGTCTCCGGCGCCTTCGGCAGATAGAGCGTGGCTTCCGTGACGCACTGGTTGGCGCCGTCGCCGGCGGGGAAGGAGCGCCAGGTTTCCAGATGCTTGCCCTGCCATACCATCAGCGTGTTGGGAAACAGGGTGTAGACGATCGCCGAGTGGCGCGGCACGTCCCACTGCTCTTCGGGCTTGCCCTTCATGTCCTTGAAGCTGCGCCGCGGGATAATGAGCCGGCCGTTGCGGCCGAAGGCGTCGTAGGCGTTTACGTTGGGCTGGAACACGCTGGCGACGGTGAGTCTGTGCAGCGTGGCGACATGCCAGGTCTCGAGGAAGGTGTCGACCACCAGCTTCCAGTTCATCGGCTTGGCGATGGTCGCCGTCTTGTAGGGCACGAAAGTGCCGAGATTGTAGTTGGCCAGTTCCGGCGCCAGCCCGCCCAGCATCTCGTCGAGATCGAAATCCTCGCCCGGAGTCGGGCGAACCCAGATCATGCCGTGGCCCTCGGCCAGCGACAGCGGCGTCAGGCTGCGCTCGGCGCAGGTCAGGCCCACGAAACCGTCCGGCGGCGTCAGCGCCACCAGCCCGCCCTCGGTATTGTAGGTCCAGCCGTGGTACTGGCAGACGAAGGCGCGCTGGCCCTTGCCCGACCCGGTCGCCACCTTGGCACCGCGATGGCGGCAGACGTTGAGGAAAGCGCGCGCCACCCCGTCCTTGCCGCGCACGACCAGAATCGGCACGCCGCCCAGATCGTCGGTGAAGTAATCGCCCGGGTTGGGGATCTGGCACGACATGGTGAAGAACTGCGGCATCTCGCGGAAGAATTTCTGCCGCTCCAGAGCCGCCTGCTCGAGGCTGGTGTAGGTCGACACGTCGTTGAGGTAGACGCGCTCGTTCATCTGCGTGGTGCGGTTGTCGATATAGCCCAGCACCCGATTGACCAGCTCGACCTGAGTTTCCCGAAGCATGCGCAATCCACTCCCTTGCCGGACCTGCAGGCCCGATCACGAGCCAATGCTGCCGCTGCTGCGGCCGGGAGTCAACAAAAAATGAAAGTCGGTTCGTTTTTCAACTTTTGTCGACAGCAGGGCGCCGGAGGCCTAGACTAGGCATTGTCCATGCCACGCGCGGAGGCCGAATTGGCGAACAATATCAGTCCATTGCGACGTTCGCGCCGGGACCGTCCGACGCGGGCGGAGAAAGTCGCCAGCACCCGCGCCGCCTTGCTCGACGCCGCCGCGCGAGTGGTCGGACGGGTCGGCTATTCCGGCGCGGTGATCACCGCGATCACGTCGGAGGCCTCGATCGGGCTGGGGACGTTCTACAACTACTTCGATTCGCGCCAGGACCTGTTCGACGAATTGCTGCCGGCGATCAGCGAACGCATGCTCGACTTCATCAAGGAGCGCTCGGCGGGCGCCGCGGGCGAGCAGGAGCGCGAGGAGCTGAGCTTTCGCGCCTTTTTCGAGTTCCTCGCCCAGCATCCGGAATTCTTCCGCGTCATGTACGAGGCCGAGGTATTCGCGCCGGAAGCCTATCAGCGCCACACCGAGATGGTGCTGAACGGCTTCATGCGCATCATCGGCAAGGCAAGGCGCGAGGGCGAGATCGCCGGCTACGACGATTCGCAGGTCGAGGCCATCGCCCTGATCCTGATGGGCGCGCGCCACTATCTCTGCCTGCGCTATGGCCGCCAGAACGGCTGGAAGGACAAGCTTCCCGACGAGGTTGTGGAGGCCTATATGAAGCTGCTGCGCGGCGGCCTCTATGGCGGGGGAAAGACGGGATGAAGCTGTTCGACCTGACGGGCAAGGCGGCGGTCGTCACCGGCGGCAACGGTGGCATCGGGCTGGGCATGGCGCGGGGGCTGGTCGAAGCCGGCGCCGCGGTGTTGGTGGTGGGCCGCAACGAGAAGAAGAACGACGCGGCGGTGCGCGCGTTACGCGCCCTGGGCGGCAAGGCCGAGGCGTTCCTGGCCGACGTCACCAACGAAACCCAGTGCGCCGCCATGGTCGATACCTGCATCGGCCGCTTCGGCCGGCTGGACGCGCTGTTCGACAATGCCGGCATCAATATCCGCAAGGCGCCGCAGGATCTGGCGCTCGACGAATGGCGGCAGGTGATCGACGTCAACCTGACCAGCGCTTTTCTGTGTTCGAAGGCCGCCTATTCGACGATGAAGGCGGCAGGCGGCGGCAAGATCATCAATACCGGCTCGATGCTGTCGATCTTCGGCGTGCG